>CAYPBZ010000034.1:0-2410 GCA_964409135.1 Microcaldota archaeon | reverse complement strand
TCCACAGAAGATAGAACATCCAAGCAAAAGTCGAAACAATGATCTGCATTGGAGCCAGAGCCCTTTCAGAGCCCGCCTTTTGGCTTTGACGAAAAAGAGCACTGCACCTTCAACCACATTCCACACTCTTGATAGGTGAGATATCTTAACGGCGCTCCGTCAGTTAATTATTCCTATCCCTACAATGCGGTTCTTGCTGTGGATTGTGAAGCTCCCCATCTCCTTTGATTTGCTAAAGGGCTCTGCCGCTATATCGCTGCTGAGCGATATCTTGGCAGATGCGGCCTCTAGGGCTCTCGCTGCCTTCCAGCCAGTCTTCTTTCCGGTAGTGGTATTTATTCCATTGATTATTCCTATACTGCAATCAAGTTCCAGGCCGTTGAAGGCTATCACTGTCTTGCCCCTTATACCCTCCATAGCGAATATTGTGGTGTTGATGCTCTTAGCCGAATGGATGACATCGTCCGTATGGCACCCGACCATGCCTCTGTGGTCCATGTTTTTAATCCCTTCTATCTCCAACGCCGCGTTCTCTCCCTGCCTCGCAATGCTCTTCTTCTTGCCTTTGACGAACACAGAAGTAACAGTGCCACGCTCTCCCGACGGTGCGACTACAATCCTGTCATTCTTGCGCAGAGCCCCACCAACTACTATGCCCATGTGCAGGGCCTTTCCACCATTGTCCAGTACCCCTTGAAATGAGAACCTCAACGGGCCTCTCTCTGTCTGCTTATCTTTTGATACCTTCACAAGGAGGTCTAGTAATGAACCCCCGTCGTACCATTCCATCTTTTTCGAACTGGACGATAAATTCTCCGAGTCGTACGCCGAGACGGGTATGAAATGCACGTGCCCCTTGTCGAATCCTATGTCAGATAAGAATACCCCAAGCCCCTTTTTTATGGAATCGAATGTATCCACATCATAATCCACAGTATCCATCTTATTCACACATACTACTATTCTGTCCATGCCCATCATCCTGGCAAGGAACAGGTGCCTCTTAGTCTGGTCCTTTATTCCCTCTCCTGCCTTCGCCGATACGAGGAGTATTGCGAAATCAGCATAAGAGGCTCCGCTTATCATATTCTTTATCAGCTCCTCGTGCCCCGGAACGTCTATGAACTCAAAGCCGGTGCCCTTGTGCATCACCTGCGCACGCGTGGTGTCTATGGTCAATGCCCTATCCTGCTCCTCTTCGAAGCTGTCCAAGAGAAAGCCAGGCTCAAACCTTCTCCCAAGCCTCTTGCTCCTTCTTTTGGCGTTCTCTATCCTCTCCTTGCTCACTGATCCCGTGGCGATCAGAATGCTGCCTATGAGCGTAGACTTGCCATGATCCTTGTGCCCCAGCATGGTTATCTTATGCACTCTCAATCTGATCCCCTGCCTACATGTATCCCAAGGCCCTGAGCTTCTCCATGATAAATGCCTTCTCCTTGTCCTGCTCCCTCCCTGACCTCTCCTCGACATGGGTCTCCTCAAGCTCCTTTATTATTGAGTCTATGCTCTTCGCATCGGACCTTATCGGCACTGTGCAGTGTGTGCATCCCAGGCTCCTGTACCTGTATCCACCATTTGAAAAGTAAAGTGGGTTTATAGGTATGCGGTTTCTCTTTAAGTAACTCCATATGTCTATCTCGTTCCAGTCGAGCAGGGGGTGTATCCTAAGATGGCCCTTTGAGTCTATGGCGGAGGAGTAGCTGTCCCACACCTCAGCAGGCTGGTCCTTGTAGTTCCATCTGAAGTTCCTGTCCCTAGGGCTGGCATAGCGCTCCTTGGCGCGTATTGCATGCTCGTCCCTCCTTATCGACACTATAAGCGCCTTAAATCCATAATCCTGCAGGACCCTCTTCAGTGCCGTGGTCTTGTTGGAGCCACAACAGCTGTAACCCGACATCTCTGGCCTTATCTTGCTGTGTGCGACTATAACCTCCATGCCCCACTTGCTAGTCAGCTCCTCTCTGAACCTGTAACTCTCAGGGAAGTCAATTCCGTTGTCTATATGTATGACAGGAAAGGGTATCTTACCCATAAACGCCTTTCTGGCTATGGCGAGCATGGCAGTGGAATCCTTTCCCATGCTCCAGAGCGCTGCAATGTTCTTGAAGCGCGTCTTCGCCTCACGTATTATGTATATGCTCTTCTCCTCAAGCTGCCCTATATTCTGTTTTATCGTTTTCTCACCCTCTTCACAGATCTGGGAGCCTGTACAAGCCCGCTAAGAAACTCAAGGGACCCTACGAGCTCCTTCCCTTTCTCAACGAAGACGGGCAGCCTGGCCATAATCTTCATACGAGGGTCGTATATCTCTACGGACGACCTCTTTAGATCGGATGAGCTGCTTATCCTTCCCTCAGGATACACGACCTTGTAATACTTGGCAGACTCCTTTTTCAAGGCTAGCGATACG
>CAYPBZ010000033.1:0-2464 GCA_964409135.1 Microcaldota archaeon | reverse complement strand
ATCGAAAGGTCGCTCTCCTGTCCCGGATAGATGCCTATTCCATCGACGACGTCGCCTGCCATTATTATGTATTTTATCTTTCCCGCAAGCTCCCTGTACTGGGAGTCTGCGTTGCCGTTTATCCACTGCAGCATCTTCTGGAAATTGTTCTGCATGAACTTCTTACTGCCGATATGGATATCTGACATGAATGCTATGGCAACATCCTCCTCCACCTTTTTCCTATCGCGTATGGGTATATCAGGCCAGACTATCTCATTGGCTATCACGAACTCCCCGGAGATCTTGCCCTTCACTGCAATGACCTCATCCTGTATTATCGCGCTGGATCTTTGCATGAGCTCCCTCGCCTGCTGCGAGGTTCCGTTCATGAACATTACCCTTGTCTCGCCTGTCTCGTCCTCAAGGATGACCATGGTATTGCCCTTCTTCGTAGTTATCTTGTTCGAGACCATACCCACTATCTTCACCTCCTTGCCAGCGGCGAAGTTCTTGATCATCTCTATGCTCGGCACATGGCTGTAGTTGTCCTGCCTATGCTCATTCAGGAGGCGCCTCACCTTGTTGAGGCGGTCCCTGAAGTAGCTCACAAAATCAGCAGTTGTGCCTTCTGCGCGTTCTGTGGGCCTGTTGCTTATGCTGTAGTTTGCATCCACCTCCGATGCATACGGCTTGTAATCAGCCTGCCTTATGACCTCCAGAGGAAGCGGCGCCTTGTTCACTGCCAGGCTCTCTACTGTCTGCCTGATCTCGGTCTCGCCTACAACCGCAAGCCCTGCATCTGTTTTGTGTATCTCCATGAGCTTTGCGGCAAGAAGGTCGACCTCTATGCCTGAAATAAGCTCGGGCTTGACATCCGCGGATATGAGTATCTTTGATTGGGAGAGAATCCTAACCAATTCCTTCAACGCGCTCTCATCGGGCATGCAAAGCAGCAACCAGCGGTTATTCCTGTTCCTTTACGGACTCGAGCATGGAGAGTATGTTCCAGACGACGGTGCGCGCCTGTGGCGGCAGGTTTATGTCGTTGCTGATCTCATCAAGGTTATAGATTGCTCCCGATACCCTTACGGTATAGTCACCCTGTTCGTTCAGCTTCGTCTTAGCCGCGCTGATGGCGCTGCGCACATTCTTCGGGACGCTCATGTCTCCTATGAGCATATCCATGTTCTTGACTATCTGGTTGATTAACCCTGCTATTCTTGCATCATCTGCCATGATTTCACCTTACAACGAGTTATTTCATACCCGAATATACTCCGGGGTAGATGTTAAGTATAGAGGAAAGCACGTATTTATAGCTTCGCAGATAGGTTCTCTGTCCTCTAGACTGGAAGGTTGAACATGGCCCTTGCCCATACTCCTATCAGTATTGTTATCATGTCTATGCCCAGCGATATAAGCAGCGTCTTGCCAACTTTCCTTGCTATGCTGGTGTCGCTTATCACCGCTATTATGCTGGAGCTTACAGTAAGCGCCAGCGCCGTAACTATTATCGCTACGGCTATCCCCGCGTAACCGACAAGCCCAAATAGGAATGGCGCCAATGGGAACAGTGTACCTATGAAGTACATTACCCCTACATAGAATGCCGATTTTGACGCTCCTCCCCTCCTGCCTTTTTTCTCCACGCTCGCCTCATATTCAGTCGAGAGGTACGCGCCCCCTGCCATCGAAAGGGTGCCGGATATGGACACTATGAATCCTGCGAGCAGTATAACCAACGGATTGGATATTGCCGCAGCGAACCCCACTATGACCGCAAGCAGCTCTACCAGCCCATCGTTGAGGCCAAACGCAACATCGCGTATGTTCGCAAGCAGCTTTCCGTGGCTGATCACCTCTTCCTCAAGAGGCCTTTCATGCTGCACCTCATCGCGCTCTATCGTTTTTATTATCTTTGCTTCCCTGCCTGTAAGCTTTACTTTCTTCAAAGTATCCTCAAACTTCTTTTCGAGACCCTCCTCAAAGTACTCTATCAATTTCACTGACAGGGCCAGCCCGACTATCCTGCGCAGCAGAAGCGCAAGCATGACCGAGAATCTGAATGTGGGCTTTGGCAGCCTCACATTATTTATGATGAGTATCTCACCCCAGAGCCTCTCGTGCTTCGCCTCCATCACCGACAGTTCAAGCAGCGCCATCTTGAGACCTTTGTCTTTCTCTATCTTTGCGAGCCTGCTGTATATCTCCTTGTGCAGCATCTCATTCTTGTAGAGGCCAACAAGGTATCTTGTCTTATCGTCCATATTCGAGATTGCTGTAGAAAGGTTTATAGCCATTGCAGGCTCCTGAGGGTATAAATATCAATTCGGGCTGGTGTGCACCGGGACTATGGTCAAGAAAAGCGCCCCGCTGCCAAGAAAGAGGGACGGCAGTGCAGCGGAGCCGAAGCACAAATTCATAATAGCCAAAGGCCCCATGGACGTTGTACGCTCTCCGGAGCGGATTGACATGGTGCTGT
>CAYPBZ010000032.1:0-3579 GCA_964409135.1 Microcaldota archaeon | reverse complement strand
GCGACCAGACTATTAAGAATCCCTACCTGTATAAGTACTATATTTTTCTGCTATTTTCAAGTTATAGTCATATAATTTGCCTTCGTTTCTTACGTAAAGCACAGAACCTTCGCCAAGCACATCCCTCTGCACATGGCTCCATACTGGAGGTACACAGATTCCATCCCTCACTATCTTCTGTACCTCTTCAGTAGCTCATCGTAGACCTTGCCGTATCGCTCATCATGGGCAATTTTCTCCCCTACCTTGAACATTCCTCTCTTTGACCTGAACACGATCGGGTTCTCTGCTAGAGAGGCCGCAGCACCAACAACCTCGCCTATGAACATTATATGGTCCCCTACCTCCTCGTGTTTGATGAGCTTGCACTCCAGGTTCAGGGCCGCTCCGCCTACCATATAAACATCTATGCTCTCGGCCCTGTAGAGTTCGACTCCCAACTCACGCAGCATTCCGATCTTGTCTACCTCCTTGCCTGTGCTGCCTCCAGATACCTTGACAATCATCCCCTGCTCCTCAGAGGCTAGGCTCACGCCGAATTCCCCTGATTCTATTATATTGTCGGCAGTGGCATGGCTGCCGCGTACGCTTATTATGATGATTCCCGGATTGTAAGACATATGATGCACCCACTCTGCTGCCATTATGTTGTCTCCCCACCTTCCCTTGCTTGTCACTAAGCCCACGTTGGTGATGAACTGCCTTGCCTCTATGCTTCCATATTCCAGCTCCATAAGACCACTCATATCCTGTATCGCATTAGGCATCGTATCAGTCCAACAGAATCTTTAAGTATGTGGACATCAAATGTTTAGCTGACTACTAAAAGATGCTCGCTGCAGCATCTATACATGAGTGATATCAATGCCTGTTTACAAATCAATAATATCAAAGGTGAAGAATCGGAGTACACCCTCTACGGAGCTGCTGCGCATATACAATGAAAACATAGATGAACCGGATGTGGCAAAGTACGCCGCATCGAATCCGAACTCCCCTCCGGAGATATACCTAAACATCTTAAGGAGGAGCGAAGACGGGTCCAGTACGCCTCCTGGCTTCACCAAGGTGCTCAGGCACCTGCTCAAGAGAAAGAACCTTCCGACATATATAGCTGAGAGGCTGTCGCACAACACCAATACGCATGTGCGCGCAAGGGCCGCATCCGTACTCTCCGGAGGATACTCCGACAGACTGACAGAGCTGTATGCGGACCCTAAAGACATGGTTAGGAACGCAGTTGTGAGAAACATACACACTCCTCCGAGTACGCTCATACATGCGACGCGCTTGGACCCTAAGCCCCACATAAGAAGGGCGGCAGATCACACACTGTCGATATTGTATAGTAAATCTGATTCATGAGACGCCTGCATAAAATCTCATGCCGCACAATGAATCTTCTGTCCCTAACATAACAATTAAGTATATTTGGGACAGAATCTGCAATACATTTATATAAGTGAGCCTAAACATATGCGTGTTTCAATGGCAGATTCTGATTACGACATCATAGTTGCGGGTGCAGGCCTAGCCGGTTCCACCGCCGCATCTGTCGCAGCGAAGAAGGGCATGAGCGTCTTGCTGCTTGACAGGAATCCAGAGCCAGAGGTTGGGAAGAAGACGAACTGGGGGTGGACATGCGGCGATGCAGTGGCGGCGTCGCACCTAGACTTCGTGACGAAGAACACAGGGATATCATTTTCGGAGCCCGAGCTGGACAAGAAGGTAGATGGTGTATACGCGTTCTCACCGGACCTCAAGTCGAAGTATATGTTCGAGGGCCTAGGATACATCCTTGACAGGCCGGAGTTCGAGTCCAAGCTCCTCAGGATAGCAAAGGACAGCGGGGCTAACTACATACCTATGTTTGAGGTGGAAGGGCCGCTCACGGATGGCGACAAAATAGTCGGGATATTCGGGAGGGACAGCAATAAGCAAAGAAAGGAGTACAAGGCCAAGATAGTCATAGACGCGCTTGGTATGGCCACAGTGCTGAGGAGGAGGCTCCCGCCAAACGACTTTGTGGAAAAGGATGTGAGCATAGATGACGTGGAGTCCACGGGCCGCTACATAATAGAGTTCGATGAGCCGCAGACAGAGGACCTCGCATACTACGACCCGAACAACGCTATCATACATCTGAACCAGTATATGGCTCCCGGCGGGTACTGCTGGGTCTTCCCGAAGAGCGGGAACAAGGTCAATATAGGCCTGGGCGTCCAGAGCCGCAGCCTGAAGATAAGGAATGAGAAGCTCGGGAGGAATGATAACCTCCAGACGCTTATAGATGCTTACATAAAGTGGAATCCGATGTTCAAGAACATAAAGATATTCAACAAGAACAACAACGGCAAGGGCATATGGTCAGTCGCAGTGAGAAGGCAGCTGGAGAGCCTTGTCTACAATGGGTACATGGGCGCGGGCGACAGCATGGTGATGCCCAATCCGCTCAGTGCAGGAGGCATAGGCCCTGCCCTCATATCGGGGATACTCGCAGGGAAGAACGCGGCGATATCCATAGAAGCGGGCGACACATCGGTAAGCTCGCTCTGGAGGTACAATGTGGAGTTCAACGAGGCGTACGGGAAGAAGACGGCCGGCCTGGAGGGATTTAGGGTATACCTCCAGTCGCTCAACAACGATGTGATAAACTACGGAGTTAAAACATTCCTTACGACAGAGGAGGCGAATGAGCTGACGCTTGGCCTGATTCCGGAACTCAGCCTGGCCTCAAAGTTCAAGATGGTCCTCAAAGGGGCGACAAATATAAGCGCGTTTAGGAACCTTGTATATGCCGTGAACAAGATGAGGGAGCTCAACTCCATATACGAGCGCTACCCGGAGAGCCCGGACAGATACCACGAATGGCTCAAGGAGGCGCGCGCGAGCATAGAAGAGGCGAAGGAGAGGTTCCAACCAAACCCAATATAGGGATGAATACAATGGAGTACACAAAATTCGAGAAGGCCAGGATAATAGGCGCGAGAGCGCTGCAGCTCGCATACGGAGCACCACCACTGATAAAAGTGCCGAAAGGGGTGACAGACCCGCTGGATCTAGCGGAGATGGAGTTCGAGAAGGACGTGATACCTATAACGATAATAAGGTAGGTCGGACGGAATCCGGCCGGTGTTCTATGCCGGCAATGTTGTAAGTGTCAGCGTGCAACCTATTATGTCGGTGTACTGGTAGTCTAATCTTCTCTTAGGTATCCTTCCAAACAGTATTGTGTCTATCACCATCTTGTACAGTTTGGCGCCTTTTATTATCCCCCGAAGTGTATTCAGTACAGCGTCTGGGTTATCATTCTCCAGCACTGGCATGACGAATATAATTCCATACGGCACGCTCGTGTCGCCCACTATGGAGAACCTGTCTATCAGTCTGTCTTCCTCATCTGACATGATGAACTCAAGGAAATTCTCTATTGCCTCTTTACGCGTCTAAACACCCAACAGCACAACCATTAAAAACCTATCCAGACAAGCTGTGCTGGTGAATAATATGAAAGGAGAATCAGACGGACAGGGAATGGGAGGAAAAGGACTCTAGGGTTCTATCAATCCTGTTCTTCTT
>CAYPBZ010000031.1:0-3667 GCA_964409135.1 Microcaldota archaeon | reverse complement strand
GACCAACAACGTTACTTTTACTTCCAACTGGGAGAGCGGATACACTACTCCTTGATCTAGTTATTATTGCATTGCGGCGTTTCCATCCGGGATAGATTAATAAACCTTTTCTCTTAATATTTAGTGCTGGTTTTCCCGCTGGCACTGCATCAGATGCAGGAGGGTCATTATGAAAGAAGAGGGCGTAAAGGCAATCAAGAAGCTTCTTGACAGCTACAAGGGCAAGCGCAAGTTCGTCCAGAGTGTAGAGGTAGCCGTCAACTTCAAAGGGGTCGACTTCTCCAAACAGGACAATCGGCTCAATCTGAACGTCGTGCTGCCGAACGGGAAGGGCAAGATACCAAAGGTATTGGTATACGCTGATGCTAAGAGCATTGTAGAGGCGGCGAACAGCGCCGGTGCGAAGGTCATCTCTTCGGAAGAGCTGGAGACTGTGTCGCACGACAAGGAGCGCATGAAGGAATTGCTGGAGTATGTGGCTCTTGCTGAGCCTGCGCTTATGAGCAAGGTCGCGCGCTCTCTTGGTACATTCCTCGGGCCAAAGGGAAGGATGCCGAAGCCGCTGGTAGGGATAGACGCTGCCAGTGCGATATCTAATGCTGCCAAGTCTGTCAATATAATTACTAGGGGCAAATACCTTCCGACTATCCACTGCGCAGTTGGGGCAGAGTCCATGGACGTGAAGAGCATAACTGAGAATATAGACGCAGTATTGGGAGGGTTGTCTGCTGCGGTCGGCAGCCAGAACGTCAGGTCAGTGTATGTGAAGCTCAGCATGAGCCCTCCAGTCAAGATAATATAGGTTTTTGCATGTTGAACATCGAGCAGAAAAAGAGGATCGTTGAGCAGGGGTCTGGCTCGCTCAGGGGCTATTCCACCATAGCCGTGCTCCCTCTCAGCGGAATACCAGACAGGCTTCTGCAGTCGGTGAGGAACAAGATGAGGGGCGATGTGGAATTCATTACAGGCAGGAAGAACATACTCGCAAGGGTACTGAAGTCGGACAGCAGGACAGCCGGCCTGGTAGAGCATATTGAAGGCACATGTGCAGTAGTGATGTCAAACTCCAGTCCGTTCGAGCTTTACAGGACATTCAAGAACAACTCGATAAGGCTTGCGGCCAAGCCCAACCAGATCGCACCCGAAGACATACATATAGAGGCAGGGGAGACGTCCCTCGCGCCGGGCCAAGCAGTTACAGAGCTCAAGAGCGCCGGCATAGATGTCAAGATAGATAGAGGGAAGGTCGTCATATCCAAAGCAAAGGTGCTTGTGCGCAAGGGCGACAAGATATCGACCAACGTGGCAAAGGCATTGCATGCGCTCGACGTGCTGCCGTTCACTGCTGAACTGGCACCATCGGTGACGCTCAGCGGAGGGCTCCTGTTCACCCCGGAGGTGCTGGGCATAGATCGTGATACGAGCGTTGCAGGGATTCTGCGCGCGTTCGGCTATGGATTGGCGCTGAGCATGCATGCAAAGATAGTAAACAGATTCACGATAGGCAATATGGTGGTTGAGGCATACAACAACGCAGTCGCGCTTGGCGTCGGAGCCAAGATCTACGACACAGAGATAATAGAGAAGTTGCTGGAGCTAGGGCACTTTGAGGCGCTTAAGCTGGGAGACACTGCCGGAAAGTAATATTTAAATGTAAACGTTAAGTGGTATGTATGGAATACGTATATGCAGCATTGCTTCTTGATGAAGCTGGAAAGGAGATAAACGAGAAGAGCATAATAGATGTAGTGAGAGCTGCGGGATTCGAGCCGAATGAGGCAAGGGCCAAGGCGATAGTCGAGTCGCTGAAGGGGGTCAACATAAAAGATGTTATAAAGAACGCCCAGAGCGTGCAGCGCGGTGCGCCTGCAGCGGCGACAGCCCAGCCGGAGTCTGCAAAGCCGGAGAAGAAGGAAGTATCTGAAGAGGATCAGGCAAAGTCAGAGGAAGAGGCAGCAGGCGGACTGGCAAGCCTGTTCGGCTGATTATATAATTATTGCCGGGCCGTGCTCCTTGAGCCAGGCCCTCTTCTCCTTGTAGTCAGGCATCGCCCTTTCAACGGTGCGCCAGAACCTCTTCGTGTGGTTCATCTCAACAGTATGGGAGAGCTCGTGCACTATCACATAGTCAAGTACGCTAGGCGGGGCGTACAGCAGCTTCAGGTTTATCGTTATCGTATTGTCGGGAGAGAGCGAGCCCCACATGTTCTTGAAGAGATGTATTCTGACGCCTTTTATGCGGGCGTTGAACGACAGCCTATTGATGCGGTTCACGCGCCCTGCCACGAACCCATACATGCTGCTCGATAGAGCCCTGATGGCTGTGCTGCCAAGCAGCTCTTTCTCCTGCTCTGTGTCCAGATTAGTCGGGACGCGCACTACTATTGTACGGTTCTCCAGCTTGTATGAAGGGCTCTTGCAGACTGATGCCTCTTTCCTTATAGTGATATCCAGACCCATCGGCGACGTGACCTTCCCGTCATAGAATGATATTCTGCTCTCTACGAACCTATACGGGTGCTTCAGCACATATGTACGTATCTTCTTATAAAGGTCGGATGCCATCTCCTCGCTCTTGGGCGCAGGCAGACCGGATGGTATGCTTATTGTTATGCCCGAATCACTTACGGTTGCGTATCCGTTCCTGTTTCTGGAACGCACCACACGTATCGCAAGCTCACGCCCCTCGAGACGCACGGGCTCGAACCGCTCTGCCCACTCCATGCTAAGATCGCCCAATCAAAAAAGAATGTTATAGGCTTTTATAACTATTTATACAAATAGTGTAGAAGATTTATGCTATTTATCTTTTAGTTTAGAGTTGATTTTATGGAAGGAGTAGAAGCCGAGATCGTAGTGCCTGGGGACAGACTCTCCACAGAGGAGGAGTTCCTTCCGGCAGGGAATACATTCGCGGAGAGCGGCAACCTTTATGCGTCTCTGATAGGCAAGCCGATTGTAGATAGCGGGAAGATCTGCGTATCGTCAAAGATGAACATAACGAAATACGGGAAGGGCATGCTTGTCACAGGAGTGGTAGTTGGGGACCTCAAGGCCGTACTGTTTGTAGACATAGATGAGATGGTTATAGACGGCATACGCTATATCTCTATAAAGGACGGGAAGGTGCTTATACCAAAGCCGAGAGACAGCATGGGCGGCATGGGCAGGGCACCGCCAAAGGAGATGCAGAGGCCAGCTGCGATGGGTGACGTCATACTCGCCAGGATACAGTTCGACGATGCTGACTCCTACAGCCTCAGCATGCACGACAGTGAGACAGGAATCGTATTCACAAAGTGCGACAGGTGCGGCATACCTATGACCATGAGTAATGGCAGTGTCTCATGCCCATCGTGCGAATACAGGACCAGAAAGCGCGTAAGCCCGCTATATGGAAACTTCGGCGGAATAATAGAAATGGTTAAAAACAGCATAAAAGATATTGATTCCTATCTGGAGAGAGAGGAGAAGCGACGCATGGAGAGAAGAAGCAGGCCGCCACGGCCTCCGAGAAGATTCTAGATGATTAGATGGACACCAAAATAATCAAGAAGGACGATAAGGAGGTTGTGCTCGAGTTCATCACATCCGACCTGACAGTACCGGATCTGCTGGCCGACGCGCTGCTGAAAGAGGCTGACGTATCGTTCGCAGGAGTGAGCAAG
>CAYPBZ010000030.1:0-4734 GCA_964409135.1 Microcaldota archaeon | reverse complement strand
CATACGCTGCCTCTGGGGTTATCGCTACCAGGACTATGAGAATAACTATGAGCATCTTTGTGTTCAGTACATTCCTTCTTATCCTCTTCAGGTTCTCAGACACGGACGATGCTATGCTCTTGCCGTCGAGCAGCACGTACATGATACCTATCAAGATCACATATGCTATGGCATCTACCTTCATGTACGCCACTAGAACGGCGCTGAACAGTGCGAACCCGAATGTCCAGATGTTCTTCCTCCTGATGAATAGGAGCATGGCCATGACCGCCAGTAAAGAATATGCAAGCATTGCGACATCTGATGATGTAGGCCTGGCCCATACGAGCAACACCGGAGACATAGCTATAAGAAGCTCAGAGAAAAGGGCGGCGAGCTTGTCCCTGAACAGGAGAAGGGCAGTGAAGAATGTGAGGAGGACGGACGCCGCGGAGAGCGCGAACCCGGTCGCATATGCCGAGGACCTGTGCACCCCGAGAACTACAAAGCCTATCGCAAGGTTGAAAGCCTCCCCTATAGGCTCATGGAACACCTCCCCCGATATGCAGTGCGCAGGCGTCCCATAATCGCACATCCACGCCTGCCCCGTGTGTATCATGTCTACGGCCATGCCTTGGTATATAGCATCGTCGAAGAACAGCTGTTGCGTAGGATACACGACCGCCTGCTCGAACATTATAAATATTGCCAAGATGGCAAGCGCGGCAAAAATATGCCTGCGCGACACCTTAAGGCTCGAGACCTCATTGGAAAAAGACCTTCTAGCTCCTACACCGAATACAATCGTTCCTGTGAACGCCAATACCATCCCAAACGTCATGAGGTATTCGAGCAAGCCTGCGCCCAACATTCATACAGCCCTCTTGTTTGTTATCGTCACACCATTCATGAACAGGTATTTGGTGCGTGTGTCCTTGAGCGTCTTCAATGCGTCGTTCGGGTCCCTCACTATAGGATAGCCATGAAGGTTGAAGCTTGTGTTGAGCACAACTCCGTGTCCAGTGTACCTCTTCATACTTTTCAGCAGGACAGAGTAATGGCTGCCGTCGTCCTCGACCATCTGCGGCCTTGTGGTATTGTCGACGTGCACCACCGACCTCATCCCCTTCTCTGCATCCTTACCGACGCGGTATGCTGTGGTCATAAACCTGTCGAGCCCCTTCCCGTCATACTCGACAAGGCTGTGCACGTCCCCCTCGAGCATCGACGCCGCAAATGGTTGGAACCATTCCCTCCTCTTTACATAGAGGTTCAGCCTCTCTTTTACCTCGTCGGAGCCCGGAGGCGCGAGTATGCTCCTGTGCCCGAGCGCCCTGGGCCCGTACTCCATCCTGTCCTGAAACCAGAACACATAATCGCCTTTGTATATCAGCTCGGCAGCATGCTTCGCCTGCTCTTCAGGGCTTTCCCTCTCTACTGAAAGAGACCTGTCGCCTCTCGCTATGCTCTCAGTCTCGTCCTCGCTGAAAGAGTCGCCCAAATAGGCGCCGAACCTATGCTGCGTCGTGCCATCCAATAAGTAGTTCGAATACAATGCCGCTCCGAGAGCCATTCCCCCATCGCCCATATGGGGAAATATGTACCATCTCTTGAGCGTGTCGAGGGCTCTTGTCCTCATGTTCGCCTTGACGTTTGAGAACAGCCCCCCGGAAAACACGACGTCTCCTATCCCGAACCTGTCTATCGCATTGCTCGTGAGCTTCATAATCGCGTTCTCGAGCAGCTGCTGCGCCATATACGCCAGGTGCTCTCTGGGCATCTGCCATCCTATCTTTCTTATCATCGAGTACTGCCTGCGCGGGTTGTTCTTCGCCACGACCGACGTGCCCCTCACGCTTATCAGCTCTTTGAGCTTGTTGTCATCGAAGTTGAAGGGGAACGAGTAGTCGGCCATTGCCATTACCTTGCCCTCGTCCTCCAGCTCTCTCATCCCGACTATGTTGGTGACCTGCTCATACATTATTCCGACAGAGTCCTTTGACGATATCTTAACACGCCTCTCAAGCTTGCCTTTCTCCAATACGCTTATGCTGCCCGACAACCCATCCCCGAGCCCGTCCATGGTTATGACCAGCGCTCTCTTGAAGCCGGAGGTGAATGCCGCGGTAGCGGCATGCGCTACGTGATGCTCGACAACATGCAGGTCAAAGTTGTGGAAGCCCATATGCCTCAGGCGCTTCAAGATTATGCTTTTGCTCACTGCCCCGCACATGGGCAATATGCCTACTGGGGTCATCGTGTACTTGAGGTTATGCCTCAGGTCCTCCAGCTTCGGCCTGGGAATCCTCCTCCTCCTGAACTGATAATAACTCTCCTTCATCCTCGGGAATACTCTCTCGAGGGTCTTAGTGAACTCTGTGGTCGTGAATGCTATGTGGTCTATATCGTCGGGCTTCAGCCCGGCATGGTATAGCGTCGCGATTATTGAGTTGTACGGGAAATTTACCTCTAGTTTCCTTCTTGTGTAGCGCTCCTCATTCGCCGCGAACACCACCTCATTATCCTCAACGAGAGCAGCCCCCGAGTCGTGCCCGTCCCAAATACCTAAAACTCTCATATCATGCGCCGAAGCTGATAAGACCGCATAAGGCAGGCATATAGCATTTAGAGATGTCAGCGAAAGGTATATAAACTATATCTGCAATAGAAATCTGCACATACAAAGGTCATAATATGAGAGGCATGTTCGCTATTCCGGATTACATGAAGGTACTACTGGCAGTACTGGGCACCCTCGCGGTAGTTATATCACCAGTTGCCGCACAGCTCGGGGGAGCATCATCCGTTACCAATGAGCTATGCACTATAGCGAACGATATACACTCGGTCGTATTCGTATTGGCTTTGGTGCTATTGATACTCGGAGGCATATTATATGCTGCAGCGCACATCATGCCGCCCCAACAGAGGGGAGGCATACAGGGTTATGCTTTTGGAATGATAATCGGAGGTATCATAGGAGTGATAATAGTCCTGATAGCGCCGTGGCTGATAAACCAGGTAATCGCAGGGTCCGGAACGTCAGTTGTAGGAACAGGATGTACAAATCTTGGTGGTATATTCCTCTGATCCGATAGGGCGATGCCAGTCCCTGGGATCAGACCCCATCCATTTATCCCTAAGGGTGGTACTATATGGCTAATGTCTTGATGAATGCGGCCAGAACCTATTCGAAGCACGCAGAGCTCATATTCTTCTCAGCTCTGTCTCTCATAATAGCATTTATAATCCCTGTATTGTCGCCATTTCCTACATACCTTGATATAGGCTCGGCGTTCCTAAGGACCTCCAGCGTGTACACGAACCTGAACGCGTTCAACATAACTATAATAATCACATCCACCCTCCTCTCGCTCCTGTTCCTGAGCTTTGCGATAGTGATGATAAACCTTGTGATAAAGTACAGAAAGACCAAGGTACGGATAGGCACAGAGGTTATCTCAGGGTTGGAGCGCTATACGGCCAATGTGTTCCTCATCCTGTTCCTGTTCACGTTCGTCCTGGTGCTTGTCAATGTTCTGACATACAACACCAGGTTCTCTGGAGTGCTGACAGCCATAGCTGGGCTGGCCCTCACTCCTCTACTCTTTTACGCGCCCTCATCTGTGGTGATAGACGAGCGCAAATTCGTGCGTGCAATGAAGTCAAGCGTGTTGTTCATCTACAAAAGATTTGATTACTTTGTTCTCTGGCTGGCAGTCACGATAGTGCTGCTAACGGTCTCAGATCTGGTATTTATGCCGCTCGGTCCGACCATCTACGGGTATGCAGTGCTGATAGTCGATTCCGTGCTTGTGCTCCCGTTCATACTCATCCTGCAGAGCGAGATGTACATAAACAGGTTCGCTATGCTGAGGGGCTGATGGCTCTAAAAAAGAAGGGCTTAAATAGTTTCTATTTCAGTTATACCTATGCGGCCTTATTTGCTCGCTATGATAGCGGTCCTGCTGTCTGTAATGCTGTCTCATTCTGGAGCAGCGGCCGCGCCCACTGCGACCCTGCAGAATGGGTGTGTCATAACCGGCCTTACAGGGACTCCGGAGAGCTGCATAAGCGCCGCAGTGTCAATGGCGGCGATCGGAATATCCCTGTCTCTAGCGATGGTGGCACTGTCGTATATAGTCGGAGAGATAATCGGGGTAGAGAAGCTGAAGAACTGGTACAAGGGCGAGCTGTGGGAAACCGTGAAGAGCCTGCTAATCATCGGCTCGATACTGTCGGTGCTTGTCATACTGAGCGGGATATCCCTTACACTTGCAGGAGGTACGCAGTCAAACACCTCACTCTCATCCAATCTGCAGGGATTATGGGATACCGCTTACACTCATTATATAACGAATCCGAACACCAATGCGTGCAATGTCCAGACAGCCGGCCTGCAGATAAGCGAGTGTGCGATGGATGCGGTTCTCGGCCTCTCGCTGGGTGTAGGTGCGCTCAACTCAATCTCGTACACTCTTACAGACTCGGTAAAGCTGTTTCAGATATCTATGACCAGTGGCTCCAGCGGGCTGATCTACCCTAGCCAAATACTATTGGATCCATCGCTCAAGGGCGGTACCTCGCTCCTAGGCGACATAGTCACGATAATAATTGTCCCGATGGAGATTCTGTTCATTTTCATGTCTAAGTTTTTCTACTCTATAGTCGCGATAGGTATAGCAATTTTTCTTCCTATCGGGATATTCCTCCGCTCCATGCCGTTCCTGAGGGGGCTCGGAGGCACATTTATAG
>CAYPBZ010000029.1:0-5184 GCA_964409135.1 Microcaldota archaeon | reverse complement strand
GCATTGCTCCTGCATATGAATAATACCTTCATCCAATAACGCCTTTAGCCTACTAACAAATGTGATAGCAACTATTAATTAGTTTGCAGAGAAATAATACCCATGCACTCCGCAACAGAACTTCCTCTGCATGGCGGCCACGCCCCCAGATGGCTCTTCCACAGGATGGTGAAGCTCTCCGGTGCGATATCGAATGTCATCATGGATGAGTTCGGCGCAGACGAGCTTGTCAAAAGACTGAGCGACCCCAACTGGTTCCAAGCTTTGTCCTGTGCAATCGGCTACGACTGGCACAGCAGCGGCACCACTACCGTGACCATCGGCGCGCTCAAGGAAGCATTGAACGGGAGCGGCGACATCTTCATAGCAGGCGGAAAAGGCAGGGCCGGCACCAATACTCCCAACGATATAGTGACGGGCACTGACTTGCTTTCAATACCGAACCAGTCCGATACTTTCAAGGAAACCAGCAGGCTAGCCGCCAAGGTAGACTCTGCCCTCGTCTACGATGATCTTGGCATATATCATCATTCGTTCATCTTTTCGAAATCCAAGAAGTGGGCTGTTGTGCAGCAGGGCATGTTCAATGACGAGAGCGGTACCGCTGTCCGCTTCCAGTGGTACTCTGAACTTGTCGACAAGAACGACATAGCCAACGAACCCCATGTCGATGTGTACTCTTCAATGCACAAACAGAGCCTCGACCTCACCTCTAAAAACAACGGATGGATGAGAGCGGGCAGCGTGGATGCGCTCCATGAGTACAACAAGATACTTGACCATTCATATCCGCACAGGCATGGCATTGTAGAGAATATAGATATCAGCAAGCGTGCTCAGAAAGCAATCGACAAAGCGGCTGCGCTTGACCCTCAGGATTTCAAGGAGCTAATGCTTGTCCGCGGCGTCGGGAGGGCAACGCTCCGTTCGCTGGCATTTGTCTCCTCGCTCATCTATGACAAGGAACTCGCCTACAGGGATCCTGTCGCATACTCCTACAATCTGGGCGGCAAGGACGGCATACCATTTCTCGTGCCCCGCAGCACCTACGACAATGTGATAAATGAGATGGATCACATAGTGGATTCCGCAAGGATAGAGGGTCGGGAAAAGTATTATATACTAAGGCGTCTAAGTGCCACTCTATCAGTGGGGAATTAGATGACAGAACAAGAAGTTGTACTGGTTAACGAGAAGGATATAGAGGTAGGCAGGGCAGGGAAGCTCCTGGCCCACCAGAACGGAGGCAAGCTCCATCGCGCAATCTCGATATTCGTATTCAACAAAAAGGGCGAGACCATGCTGCAGAAACGCGCCCTTACAAAATACCATGCGGCAGGGCAGTGGGCAAACACCGTCTGCAGCCATCCTTATCCTGGTGAGAGCGTAAGCGACGCGGCCCACAGAAGATTAAAGGAGGAGATGGGCTTCGACTGCGATATACGGGAAGTTTTCCAGTTTACATACAAGGCAGCCGTAGGCAAAGGGCTCACCGAACACGAGTATGACCACATACTATTCGGCTCATACGAGAAAACTCCAGTTCCAAATCCTGAAGAGGTCTCAGACTGGAGATGGGTCAGCCTCGAAGCATTAAAGAAAGACATCGCCAAAGATCCGGAGCAGTATGTCCCGTGGCTCAAGCTTATGCTGAACAGGATAGTGGAAGCAAGGGAGAGGGCATAGCCTTACTGTTCTGGCTCGGACTGAGAAACTATTTTTACATCTGTAGATATCCTTCTTATCATCTCCCTGACTCTTGATTCGAACTCCTCCGGCATCGGACCTATGTCCTTCAGCCTCTCCACGTTGGTCTCCGGTATTATTATCACATACTTCATGCCCATCTTGACAAGGAATATTGGGAGATCGGCTGCAATCTCGTCCAGAAAGAAAGCCCTTACCGGATACGTGTGCTTAGGGTCCTTGCCCAGGGCGCGTATTGCATCGCTGTCGCTTCCCGCTGTAGGCCTTCCGATAAGCAGTGTCCTCTCCCCGGGATGGGGGTCGGGCATTGTCTCAACCAACATTATGCTCCCTTCAGAGGATCTGAACCTCTTCATGTTCTGGCGCTGCGCATTCTCATTGATCTTCCTTTCGAGTTCCTCCCTGTCCTTATAATCTATGCCCCTGAATTGGGAGGTCAGCGCCTCGCTGGTCTCATCAGAAAGCACTATCCCACGTTTGAGCTCGTCCTCGACTACGCTGAGCCCCCCGCACTGCCCTCCCGGGCCGCTGTGTATAACTGCAAGAATAGAGACGCTGCCGTACGCTTTTTCTATCGCCGCTATGCTCTTGAATCTTGCACGGACATTGCCGCCTGCGCTGCTGAGGAATATTGTCTCTTCTGCACCGCCTTTGTTGTCCTTCGCAAGGGCATCCCTCTGCGACTCAAGACGACCATCAGGACAAGTCAAAACCACTCTTACCATGCGTATCACTAAAGTTGTAATATTGATATTGCAATCGATATTGCAATAAGCTGCGGCATTATATGCTCAAGATATACGTATAAAACTTGCGCTGCTATTTGGTATTTGGTATCCGTTGCCAGATATATAAGGTTGACTGCAGACTAAATTGCAATGTAGACGCACGGTACTTATTTATCCGAAATACTTTATAATCTTATTTCGGAAATAGAAGAGATGACCATGGATATCGGTCCTTTATCTATCAAGGTTCTTCGTGAGCTCTGCGGGGATTCCAGAATCAGTCTTACTGAAATGTCTAAGAGACTAAAGACCCCAACTTACGTGCTTAGCAGGCACATTCAAAAGCTCGAAGATGGGCTATCATTAAGATATACCATCGAAATGGATCAAGCGAAGCTGGGTCTGGCGAAGACCAATATACTATACTTTAAATTCTCGAAACCCGTGAGCAGCGAAGCAATAACCGCGTTGATAGGAAATAGCAACATGGTACAGCTTGCATTGATGACAAAGGGCAAGAATTTTGATCTTGTATTATTCATAATCCCAAGGAATACGGAAGATTATGCAAAGTGGGAGCTCGCCCTAACGTTAAAGTTTTCGGATTATGGAGTAATGGTATCGAGGTCATACGTAGACATACTACACCTGGGCTTCATACCTCTAAACGACTGGGCAATCGAGTCTTCAGACCTTAAAAAGGCATACAAAGACATACTAATCGAATTAAATCGCGATTCCAGGCAAACGATTAAATCATTAAGCGAGAAGATTGGCATGAAAGAGGACATAGTAAGGTACTATATGCTTAAGATGAAGGAAGAAGGCCTGATAAAGAGATTTACGGCAATTGCGGCTAAACCAACCTACGATGTCAATATCATACTATTTGTAGATTACATATTCAGAAGAGGCTTTGTAAAGAGGACATTCCAGAAGAGAAGAACCGTCTACCTCAAGCAGCAAGAGCCATCGCCTCCTTACAACGAATATCAGATGGTTGGAACATTGAGCGGTGCCGAATACGATCTGGTGTGGGGGTTATACAGAACAGAAAAGGAAGCGGTCGAGGGCTGTATTCAAGTCCACAAGTCAATATTCGCAGCCGACTCCCCGTTGATCAAATTTGGATATGTCAGCAAAGTCGTGAAAGGAGCAATACCCATACGCAACATCGATATAAAGAATAATTATGTAACTACCGAATGGGTTGAGGAATAGTATCTTTGCGCTCAAGCATAAGTTTTATCTGTGCGAATCTCTCCGCAATCTCGGCCGGGTCGCCGCTGCCGAATACAATCAAATCATTCTCCCCGCAGCCCACCATGCTCCTAACGAATTCCAGCTCTACGGGCGTAGCAATCCCGTTTGACCTGTTTGTAAATATCACAAGGTCCTCATGACCAAACCCCTCTAACTCGTTCTCAAATTCCATATCTATGCCCGATGGCTTCTGAACAGATGCAATCACTCTTCCGTTGCCTTTCATTGTCTTTGCTATCAGGCTGTGCCGTGTATTCACAAATGCGCTTGTTACGTCATACAGGGTCACATCGTATCTTGCACCCCTCTTATCCTGTATAAAATTGCCATTCGATCTAGGCGCAAGCTTCTGTATCAGGACTCCTATTGCCACAGTGGCGGCTATAACTATATAATAAGGCTCTATCTGCTCGCCAAGAAAGAGTGCACTAAGCAGCATCGTTATAAATGCAACCACTATGAATGAGGTTCCTGCTATCGCTGTCTTTACTAGCCTTAACGACTGATAAAACATGTATGCAAATACTGCCTCTGTAAGTACCCCAAGAAAGAATATTGAGAATATCACCGACGGCGTGATGGTTGCCAGTTGAAACGAATTTGTATAAAAAGCCAGCGGTGTAAACACGAGCAGAGAGATTACATTGTATACGAATATCGATGAGGTCAGTTCATAATTATACCGCTTTGACAACGCAGACGAGAATCCTTCTGCAACCGAAGCGAAGAGAAGCAAAGCGACGAATGGCAACGCGTATAACGGGAGGCTAATCGATGTTCCCCCTATAGAGGTTATAACGAGGCCTAAGAATCCTATTGTGACCCCGACCATGTCCCATTTAGTGACTCTCTCATGTATCACAAAAGGCGCCAGAAGCACAAGCGTAATCGGCCATGTCCTGAATATGACCGCAACAAGATCAGCGCTTACATAGTGCGTAGCATATGCAAATATGAGCGGTTCTAATGCAAAAATAAGCACTCCAACTATTATTACTGGCAAGAATAATGACCTTTTCTTGAACATGTCTCTGAGATAACCGGCTCTGCCCTTCACCATCATTATACTGAATGATGTTGCCGTCCCGACTATCGACATGTAGAATAACAGAGTCGCAGCGGGCAGTGCACTGCCCAGCTTAAAAGCTATCGGCATGCTCGAAGCTATAACCAACGCCCCCAGTAGGAGCACATAACCATACAGCTCTAATCTGTTCACAACTACACTCATATTGGCAGTTTTAAAGCGTTTTCGCATTCCCTAAATTTATCGATTAGGATTTCGGAATTTTAAACTGCGGGCTATATTTGAAAATCCGAAATATTTATCTATATATTTAAGGAAAAAATAGTATTTAAATATAAGTTATGGCGTAATACACTCATGGGCGGACAGGTGGATGAGGGAGTCAATATTTCTACACATGAGCAAAAGCTCGAAGGTCACCCCGGGCTCCTCTCCCCTGCCTCCATTTCTGTTTTGGGT
>CAYPBZ010000028.1:0-5566 GCA_964409135.1 Microcaldota archaeon | reverse complement strand
TCGCAACGAGATGAAGTGGCGTGAGGCCCAGGTTGTCTTTTGTGTCGGGATTTGCATTGTGGATGAGTAAGAGTTCTGCGATTTCATGACAGTCGTATAATGCCGCATAGTGCAGCGACGTACAGGAGTAATTGTCTATCGCATCTGGGTTGGCGTTATGCCGGAAGAGGAGTTCTACGATTGCAGGGTTGTTGTTACGTACAGCATGGTGCAGCGGCGTCCGGCCGTAGTTATCTACTGCATCTGGGTTTGCGCCTGCATTGAGCAATATGATTGCTGCTGCTGTATCCTCTGTTTTCACCGCTTCGATGAGTTCTAAGTCTATTGGGTGGGAGTTAGTTGACATGTGATTACCTTTTGCCATCGGGTCATGCAGATGCACCCCAGATTATCTCTATAGCGGGCTTGTTCGGTAGCGCCCTTCCCGACCTTTTCGAGTCGGACACGCTCTCGAGCTCTACCACAGGTTTGGCTCCCGTGCTCTTCTCTATGAAGGAAGACGAGTCCCTTATGGCATTCGCCATGTCGGACTCATCCATTACAGAGATCTTGTTGATCTGCATGAGCTTCTTTGCGAACCCGGACATGAATTCAAAGAGTTTATCCTGTTCCACATCCTTTAGAGACACGTTCTGCAGCGCATCCTTTATGTTTTTGGTCCTGGCCAGAACATTGTATGCGGTGGACTTCCAATTGGATGCGATTATTATCCTCACAAGCTTCGGGGCTTCTCCCTCGCGGTGCCTTCTTGTCAGCTCTATGACCCCATTTATATCAGATACCGTGCTAATTATTACGTCTTCTATAGACTCGAGCTTCTCGTTTATCATGGACTCGTCTGGAATCGGCCATCTCTCCCTCTCAACAAAGTCGTCATGGCCCATCACGCTCCACAGCTCCTCGGCAAAGTAAGGCATGGCGGGCGACAGCATCACGACCATTTTCTCAAGGAACTCCTGCACGACCGCGCGGTTCTTCCCCCCTCTTGAGAGGTAATGTTTCAATTCGTTAATCGAGTTGTAGTACACCTCTATATAGGCCTTCCTAAGAGAGAGGTTTTCTATATGGTCCGTCGCTGATTTTATCTTTGAATTGAGCTTTGAGTATAGCCAATAGTCTATGTGACCCAGTGGCGGCGCGTTGAGGGAGTCCATGTTCTTCACCATCCAGTATATCCACTCATTCTTCGCCTTTGTGTTCTCCGCGTCGTTGGTCTTGAACTCCGTGTTGGACTCTATGTCCGCGCTGACGACCTCTAAGAACCGGAGTATGTCTGCCCCGAACGTCTTTATGCCCTTGATTATGGGCACTATGTTCCCCGCGCTCTTGCTCATCTTAGCACCTTTATAGTCCACAAGGCCGTTCGTCACTATCTGGCTAGGCCAGAGCTCTTTCCTCAACAGGCCCACATGATTGAACACATACATTGTGAGGTGGCTAGGAATCAAGTCCGTGCCGGAGTGCCTTGACGTGCATGCATACCAGTAGAAGAGCTCGTCCCTGCACCTCTTCAGAACGAGCTCGTCTATTCCGGTAGAGGAGCTTGCTGACTTCACGTCGTCAGCATTGCCGTACACATAGTCGAAGAACTCCGGCTTCAGGCGTTCTGCTTCTATTCCCTTGCTTTTGAGTATGTAGATATAAGTATACAATGTTGGATATATCGTGGAATCCGAGAGGGACTCTATCACATGTTTTGGGTTTTGTGGGAACTTTGTACCTAAGCCCTGTGCCCTCTCTGCGGGCCGCTCATCGATCCAGTCGATGGTGGCGTTGAATACGCCTCTCGCAGTTTCCGGATATATTTTCATCTTCCCGAACTGCATGCGAGCTGCTGCCTTCCACTTCTCGTTCCCGTAATCTATGAACCACTGGTCATCAACAAGCTTTGGTACTGCCTTTGTGCCGCACCTGCAGTATACCGGCGGATCGTTAGTGAGTACGCTTATCGTCGAGGCGGTGTTATCACCCATCATCTTCTCGGTTATTGCTGCTCTCGCCTCATTTACCCTCATACCCTTGTATTCACCGGTGCTCATCACGCCGTATGCAAGTTCCTCCTTATACTGCAGCTTTGTTGCGGATTCTATCTCTGCGTTTTCAGAACCGGCATTCGCATTGGACCTCTTCAGATACAGTTCTGATGGAATCTGGTTCTGGCTGGAATTGCCGGATGCGCTTTCCAGGCCCTTATCATCCGTCTCCAGCGAGATCGCACTCTTGTACTTTATTGGATCTGTGAGCTTGCCTGAGCTGCGCAGCCTCTCCAGTGCGACGTAATCGAAGGGTGCATGGGCAGGAACTGACATAACGATTCCTGTGGCAAGGTCATCCTTCACAAAGAACCCAGAAAGGACAGGCATTGCCTCGCCGGTTACTGGGTTTATCGCATGCTTCTTGATGAGCTCCTTTCCAGATACCTTGCCCAGCTCCTTTATGTCCAGCTGGTACTTTAGTATGCTCGCGGCATTCTCCGATAAGTACTCTTTTTTACCGTTGACCTCCGCAATGACATAGCCGGAGCCCTCATTTACAAATATGTTTGTCGCTACGTAGATGGTCTCGGGCCTGTATGTTGCGCACGGGAAGCATACGTCCGAGTCTCTGTCCTTGAAGTATATGACAGTCATAGTGTCTATCTCCGGATGTACGTCGCCTTTCGTGTCATGCTGCCCTACGGCATTCTGCTCGTTGGGGCACCACCCTATGACGTGCGTGCCCGTGGTAAGGTACCCTTTCTCATTGAGCTTGGCGAACTGCCACTCTACCATCTTGCTGAATATCGGATCTATTGATGAGAATCTTCTCCTCCAGTCTATTCCTAATCCTAAGGTCCGGAAGGCAGTCGTGGCAATCTTCTCGAAGTAGTCTGTTATGTGGTAGACGTCTGTCATCCTGTCTATGTCCTCCTGCGGTATCTCGTAGATGTTTTTCATGGTGTACAGAGTATCTGGGTCCCTTGCCGATACGCGTTTTGCTATAGCCAGGGCAGGGGTACCTGTCTTGTGCACAGCCATCGGATATAGGACAGTCTTGCCCTGCAGGCGCAGGTACCTTGAATAAAGGTCTGCCGTGCCGTATGTCCTTATGTGCCCTATGTGGAGAGGCATGTTCAGGTATGGGAATGCTGCGGTTACCAATACGCCTGGCCTCTCATCCGGCTCGAATTCGTACAGCTTCGCCTCCTCCCATCTCTTCAGCCATTTCTCCTCCATCTCATTATTGCTCATCAATAAGAACACCGACAAAGCTATATTACCACTGCAACAAATAAAAACGTTCTTATGGAAATAAAAAGAACGAATTAGTATTAGTGGTGCAATGGACATACTTTACATAAGGATTGCCAGTGTTGTCGTGATTGCGGCAATGTATACGGTCTTTGATGTATTCAACCGCAGGAACGTGCCTTCGCTGTTCGCATATGCAACACTTGCATATGGGGCCGTGCTGACTTTATTGTATTTCAACCTGCAGAGCATATTCGTCAGCGCCCTGATAGCAATAGTGGTGCTCGCCTTAGGATATGTCGCATACAGGCTCGGGCAGCTCGGAGGCGCAGATGCTGTGGAGCTTGCGGCACTGTCCCTGATATTGCCGATACAGAGCATGCCTATACTGAACGCCTCGGCGACGATCGGCCTTCCGTTCGTGGTGTCGGTCGTGATGAACAGCGGAATCGCTGCCCTTGTAATCGTGCCGTTGTACTATATACCCATGGCCAGATCCAGGTTCAGGGGCAAACTCCTGAAGGAGGTCAATCGCATGGATGCATACAAAGGGCTGGCCATTGTTGTAGCGTATTCGGTGCTGGTACTGTTCCTCATCTCCAAAGGCATAGGAGATATGGGCGTCGTGGTCGTCGCGCTGATTCTCGTAGGCGGAGGGCTCATAATGCTTTTCCAGAGGCCAATAACAATGTCAATGGTCAAAAACGTAACGTATAGAGGCATGGAAGAGGAAGACATACTCGCCCTCAATCTGATGGGCGAGACGGAGATTAAGAACGTCAAGAAGAGCATACCGGGATTCGGCAGACTAATCAGCAAGAGGCAGATCTCTGACCTTAAAAAGCACTTCCCTAGGACAAAGTTCCCGGTTTACAAGAACGCTGTGCCATTCGCTCTCCCAATACTTGTCGGGAGCATCGCAGCATTGCTGGTAGGGAATCTGGTGCTCTACATAATCCCGTTCTTCCAGATCGTTTGAGTATCACGTACTGGTAGAGACTACTTTGCCGTACGCGAATATCCTGGGCGCCCTGCCCCTTATCAGCATCATACCGTCCCCGATCTCAAGTGGTACCGGCCGGTCTGCCTTCAGATGCACGGTTTTGCCTTCGACCGACACGATGGCCGCATTCGTGTAAGAGAAGCCAGACACTATAGAGTAGCTGTTGCCCGGCTTTATCGGCTCGCTCCCTATCTTTATCTGTCGGATATCTATATGTATGTCGGACGCTGGCATGATACGCTCTTTAGATAATACGTCGCCCTTGGATATCTCGTCCGCAGGCACGCCCTTTATCGCAAGGCCTACCCTCGTATTCACGTTCGCCGACGTCGCATCAACATCGTTTGACTGGATAGATTTTATCATTACCTCCTTGCCTGACGGCAGAAATATCTTGTCGTGTACTTTTATGGTCCCCCTTGTCACGATGCCCAGGGCCACCGGGCCGATCCCCTTGACGTTGAATGCCTTGTCTATATCGACTCTGCATTCGCCCGGCCTTGGCTCTTTCGTGTATGAGAGTATGTTATTAAGGACGTCGTCCCTTTCTACGAATACAGCATCCTTGAGCTCTATGCCTTTGAGGAGGTCAGATACATCGCTGTCGTTGGTTATGATGAGACGCTTGTCGAGCAGCGAGCATGCCAGGACGGCCTCTCCGAAGAACCTATCCACATTCTGCGTGCCTATCACGACCTGCTCCGAGAGTAGTATCGATTCTGCAGCCGCATACACTTTATCCTCCATCGACGTGGGAGTCAGCATGCTTATGTGCTCGCCGTTGTACGTGCCGTTGTAGTATGTTATGCTGTTCTCGCTCCCCTTCTTGCCTATCGCCCCGGCGATTGTGCTGTCGAGCAGCACGGATATTATATGGTTCATCATACCGGCCGTTGTGTGTGCTATACCTTCATATGTGTATTTTACGCAATGACTTTAACTTTTTGGTTTTTGTGTGGAGGAGCTGGATAAACCCCAGAAACATATATATATCTAATATTGACAGTGTATGCAGTTATAATTGGGTAGGTAGATAAAATGGATGCAAATGGTATTGAGGAAGTGGATTTCGACGGTGCTTTGGAGCTCAGCAAGAACAATGGCTCCATGCTTGTATGGCTCGGCACTGAACCTGTGGATTACATATCACGATTGCTCGGCATTGAGGATAAGAGCATGTCGAGAGAGAACCCGGAGGAGATAATCTATAGCGATACGAAGAGCCTCAAGAGATTTGATGGATGCATATTCGTGTGCTACCATGGGAACACCTCTGGATTCCTTTCGAGGTTCCTGAGGAAGCAGCATGCTATAAACACGTACAACCTCAAGG
>CAYPBZ010000027.1:0-5853 GCA_964409135.1 Microcaldota archaeon | reverse complement strand
TGCGACTTCATGTGCATCAGCAACTTTTATGTACGAACAGATAAAAACCTTTGTCTGCCCCGGTCCACCGGCACAGTTCCTGTATTTGCCTGGCTGGGCAAACCTTTTAAATCCACCAACAGAGAACTAAAAGCAAAATTCGTTACCATTTATATATCTCTTATCCTAAATGGTACGGAGGGGGTGCCAATGCATGAGGTTTCTTCGATAAAATTTAGGTTCGACGAGTTCTTCGAGCAGTACTACAAAAGGCAGATAAACGATATAATAATCTCATTCCCTGAGAAAAGAAGCCTATCAGTTGACATAAAGGATCTGGAGGAATTCGACCCGGAACTCGCCTTCGAGCTCGTAGATAAGCCAGAGCTGATACTCGGTGCGGCCAACGATTCATTGAGAGACAAGCTGCCCGATCTCGATTTCGAGGTATACGAGCCGCACGTCCGTATTTTCGGGCAGAAGGTCAATGTGTCGCTGGTCCAGGATGTCGGGTCCGCATACATAGGAAAGATGATATTGCTTGACAGCCTGGTCGTGAAGCGTACTGAGATAATACCGAGGGTCAGAATCGGGGTTTACGAATGTGCGTACTGCAACGAGCGCATAACCATGAGGGTGGACCGCGACCCGGTGCCGACTGTGTGCACACAGTGCAAAAGAAGGTCTATGAAACCGCTTGAGGAGCAGTCCAAATTCACCAACCTGCAGAAGATAGCTGTCCAGGACCCATTGGAGAAGCTCCATGGGAGCACTCCAACATGGCAGTTGGAGGTTTGGCTGCACGATGATCTAGTCAATACTGTAATACCAGGAGATAGAATCGAGCTTACCGGTGTGCTTAGGATAAGACCGAAACACAACCGCAAGGCACAAGACGATACATTGTATGCGATGTTCCTCGATACAGTGTCTGTGGTTGCGAAGCAGAAGGAATTCGCAGAGATAGAGATAAGCGAGGAGGAGAACCGCAACATAATAGAATTGTCGAAAGACCCTAACATATTCAACAAGATAGCCAAGTCCATCGCCCCGTCTATATACGGCCACAACGAGATAAAGCAGGCGGTATCTCTGCAGCTGTTCGGAGGCACTCCGGGGAAGGTGCTGGTCGATGGTGGTCTAATAAGGAGCGACATGCACATCCTGCTGATAGGCGACCCAGGAAGCGCGAAGACGAGGATACTGCAGTCGGTAGCGAGGCTTGTGCCGAAAGGTATATATGTCAGCGGAAAGTCTGTCACAGGGGGGGGTCTAACCGCTGTGGCGGAGCGTGATGAGTTCTCCGAAGGAGGATGGACGCTGAAGGCCGGAGCTATGGTGCTCGGCAGCGGCGGAATCGTCTGCATAGACGAATTCGACAAGATAAGTGAGGACGACCGCTCCGCGCTCCACGAGGCCCTCGAATCGCAGACGATAAGCGTAGCCAAGGCAGGCATAGTGGCAACGTTCAGCGCACGTGCGGCTGTTATAGCTGCCGCAAACCCGAAGTTCGGGAGGTTCGAAAAGACCTTATACCCGGCAGAGCAGTTCGACATACCACCGACACTGCTGTCGAGGTTCGATCTCATATTTCCAATCATGGATGCGATAGACGAGACGCAGGACAGAAACATAGCTAGGCACATACTTGTGCAGCACAGGGCTGCCGGAGCGATGCTCGCAAACGTAGTGGAGGTGGAGCAGGTGGAGCTACCTCCTCTCGACAGCAATATACTCAGGAAGTATATCGCATATGCGAGGAAGAACGTCAACCCAAGGCTCACCGAGGAGGCATCCGATATGATACAGCAGTACTATGTCACGCTCAGAAAGGAGAACTCAAGGCTTGGCTCTATACCTATAACTCCGCGCCAGATAGATGGCATAATAAGGATGGCCGAAGCGAGCGCAAAGGCAAAGCTGGCTGATATGGTAGAGAAAGAGGATGCAGAGCTTGCTATATCCCTGAATGAATACATGCTGAAGACCGTCGCGACAGACGCGCAGGGCAGGCGGGACATAGACACCATACTGACAGGCATGCCGAGGGAGAAGGTCAATCGCATAAACATAGTGCTTAACATCATAAAGAAGCTCGAGAGTGAGGAAAAGGTAGCAAAGCTCAGGAGAGTCATAGAGGAAGCGGGCAACGTTGGCATCGATGCCCAGACCGTCAACCGCCTGATAAACGAGCTGGAGAGAGGCGGCGACATATACACACCCAGGCCTGGAGACCTCAAGCTTGTGAGGCACGAAGCAGAATAGTGGTTGTTTGGCTTTCAAACTCATAGAGTACCGGCAATTAATACATCTAATCGCAATATTCATGATAGTCCAGTTCTTCGGGATACTTCTTGCAGTACAGCTGTTCAACAACCAGACGTTCCAGACCGCAGTGTCGGAGCAGATAGCAAGCGCGCCTGTCGGGGCCCTCTTCTTCCTTGCCTATGTCATACTGATCTCGGTAATCCTTCTGGTCATAATAAGGCATTTCAAGACCGAGAAGATAATAATCATATGGGAGCGCGTAGTGATATTCATAACGTCGTTCTTCGTGTTCTATGTGGTGCTGTCCAGCATATTCTCTGCCGTGCACAGCGCCCAGCCCACCGGGATAGGCATGTATGTGTTCGCCGCGGCGTCGGCTATCCTTGCCGGCCTCCTTCTCTACTCGAAGCAGCGCTACTTCTCGATGAAGAATGCAGCTGCGATAATATCTAGCATCGGAGTGGGGCTCCTGCTTGGCCTGGGGTTCGGTCCATTAGCAGCGATAGTGATAATAGCCCTGCTTGCAGTGTATGACTTCGTCGCGGTGTTCGTGACGAAGCATATGATAACGCTCGCGGACATAGCTGTGAAGAACAGGCTCGCGCTCATGGTGGATGTGAGCGAGTATGAGGCCGTGCCGCGCTCATCCCTGAGCAGGGAGCAGCTCTCTTACTACGGCAAGGCCGTGAGGAGCAAACTGGTCCAGATACCGGAGGGGATGAAGAACCTAGTCAAAGGTACTATAACTATGCCCGCGAGTGCGGCTCTCGGCACAGGAGACCTGGCCATACCTCTCATGCTTTCCGTATCTATGTATAAGTTGTACCTTAATTTCACTCTCAGTATATTCATCGCAATCGGAGGAACGTTTGGGCTCATCCTTACGATGTTCATACTTAGGAAGTACAAGCGGGCGCTGCCGGCCATACCTCCCATACTGCTCGGCATACTATGCTCCATGCTGGCCTACTCACTGATATTCAATGCACTTCCATTCTGACAACCGATACCCTACTTGTCAGACGCCACAGCACCGACCAGTGAGTCCTTGCACGTACATCTCCTCTCTTCTGGTATGTTCGGTATTATGTCTGATATGAGCTGTTTTAGGCTCTCAGCGCTCTCTGAGAATTTCTTCGCGACCTCGGCGTGAGAGACCGGTCCTCCTTCCAGGCCGATGCTGTCCTCCAGGCCAACATCATAGTCGGTGACTATGGATATGTTGAGGTAGCACATACTCTTCTCGCGTGCCAGCACCACTTCTGGATACTGAGTCATGTTTATGGTGTCAGCGCCCGCGCTCCTGAAGAACCTCGATTCTGCTGCTGTGGAGAATCTCGGCCCGTTCACGACCACCACCGTGCCTTTCTCATGGTAACTTATCCCGAGCCTCTTGGCAGAGCTTATAGCTGCTCCCCGCAGCTCGCTGCAGTAGGGGAATGCTGTGCTCACGTGCGTTACCGGATTCTCATCGAAGAATGTGTCCTTTCTGCCGCTGGTCATGTTTATGAACTGGTCCGTGAAGACAAAGTCTCCAGGCTTATAGTTCTTGTCGAGCGAACCTACCGCGCTGCTTGCCAGCAGCCTCACAACGCCGAGCTTGGAAAACGCCTCTATGTTTGCCTTGTAAGGCACCAAGTGCGGGGGTATGGTGTGCTTGCTGCCGTGCCTCGGCAGGAACGCGACTCCTCTATCTCCTATGGTCCCTACCATAAATATGTCGCTCTGCTTGTGCTCCTCGTTGTTCATGTCTATAGTTTCAGGATTATCGAGCAGGGTATATATACCCGTACCTCCTATGACTCCTATGTCTACGTTCTTGGCCATCAGTACCAGCCTCTTGCCCTCATCGCAGCGTCGATGCGCTTTATAGCGATCATGTAGGCCGCCATCCTGGGTGTTATGTCGCTGCCCTTCGCGGCGAACTCTTTCCTCATGTCCACCATCTGCAAATATGATCTCGTCATAAATGTGTCCAGCCTGCTCTCGACATCTTCTGTGCTCCAATAGTAACCCTCACGGTTCTGCACCCATTCGAAGTACGATCCTATGACGCCTCCGCTGTTGACGAGGAAGTCAGGCAGATCGAATACGCCTCTCTCATGGAGCACCTTGTCTGCACCCGGAGTGACCGGGCCGTTGGCGAGCTCGAGCACCATCTTCGCCTTAATCTTGTCCGCATTGCTGCTGGTTATCTGGTTCTCAATGGCAGCTGGAATGAGTATGTCAGCATCACACGTCAAGAGATCATCGTTCGTTATCTTTGTTCCGCCGTCATAATCGCTCACGCTCCCTGTCTCATTCTTTGCTTTCTGCAGCTTATCGAGGTCCAGCCCCGACTCGTCATATACGCCGCCCTTTGAATCGCTTATTGCAACGACCGTCGCTCCGAACAGCTGTTTCGATAGAGTGTATGCGTACATCCCTGCATTTCCGAATCCCTGCACGGCGATCTTCGCTCCCTTGAGGTCTATGTTGAGGGCCTTAGCCGCCTCACGCATCACATACATGCCGCCCATGGCTGTGGAATCCTTTCTGCCTTCGCTGCCCCACACCTCGAGCGGCTTTCCGGTTATCATCCCGAACGGGTAGTTGGTTCCGGCGATCTCAGCATACTCATCCATCATCCATGCCATGATCTGCGGGTTCGTGTAGACGTCTGGCGCAGGCACATCAGTATCTGGCCCCACGTACCTGCCGAGAGCGCGTATGTAGCCGCGAGATAACGCCTCAAGCTCTCTGGCGTCCATTCCCTTCGGATCGCATATTACTCCTCCCTTCGCTCCACCGAACGGTATATCGGCGAGTGCGGTCTTCCATGTCATCCATGCCGCGAGCGCCTTGACCGTGTCTATAGTCTCGCCAGGATGGAACCGTATGCCTCCTTTTGTCGGGCCCCTCGCATTGTTGTACTGGACCCTGAATCCCTCAAAGACCTTTACGGTGCCGTCTCTCATCCTGACTGGTATCCTTACATTCAGGGTCTTCATTGGTTCTCTAAGGATCTGGTGCGCGCTCCTGTCAAGGTTCATTATCCCAGCGGCCTCGTCAAGCTGCTGCTGTGCTATAATAAAAGGGTTAAGTTCCTCTACCATTGAATCAACTCGAACAGTCAATATAGGATGCCAAAATAGAAATAAAAAGATATGCTATACGCGCATCGTCACCTTTTTCATTCCGATGAATCTGTTCCTTGCGAGTCAAAACACCTATTTCAGACGGGAGAAAGCCCTCTCCGCCGACTACCTCTTCCCATAGCCCGGGTCTTTCGGAATACTAAATATATAATATCCTCGCCCGTTTACCGCAATCAATGCTTTTACGTCATCACGGCGCGGTTTTTGGTAGATATCTGCCGAATCATATGCGGCACCAGCAAGAAACTTTGCATTAGTGTTGAGACGTATACCGAATCTCTCCTTTACTACTGTGCTGGAGATTTGCCTATAGATACAAACACGCAAATCATTCCAGGTCCTCTTCTGTGACTTGACAATCCTTGTACGTAAGAAGACGACCGAATCTTGCACATTCCAGCCTCTTCATCGCATTGTCGAAGCCGCGCGGTTTCCTATCGTTGAGGAACTTCACACGTATGCGTATCCC
>CAYPBZ010000026.1:0-6025 GCA_964409135.1 Microcaldota archaeon | reverse complement strand
CAGATACAGGAGTCATATCCTTTCGAGTGATAAATATCCAGAAAAGGTCAAAGAGGTCTCCTCTTTAAATGATAAAGCCCTCACCATATGAAGATAGTTTTGACGTCGGAGATTTTGGCGCAAATCTCATATTTCATATACCATGGTCTATATAGGTATTTATTGATTAAGGACGTATATTTATTGGCGATATAATGAAAGCACTAACGACAGGCGAGTTTGTTGATATTAGGGAGTTGATACAGAAGCAAGGCTTGAAGCTAAGGGACACAAACAGGACGATTGCTATTATGAGCAAGCACGAGAGAAAGGGCAGTACAAGACGATCAAGAGAAAGTAGAAGGATAGACAAAAATCTTAGAAGCATAGTTTGGCACAAATATGCTAGAGGAAGAATGACTGGCAAGTGTTATGTCTGTAAAAGACCAATAACTTATGATAACTTTGAAGTAGGACATAATAAAGCAAAGGCTACTGGTGGCAGAAACAACATTAACAATCTAAGGGCAATCTGTAAGGCGTGCAATAGGTCAATGGGAACTATGGCCATTGAGGTGTATAAAGCAAGGTATTTTGGAACAAAAAGAAAAACTAAACAGAAGAGGAAATCAAGAAGGAACAGCAATTATGAATGGCGAACAAATATCTATGGTGAGCGATATAGAGCAAGAAAAGGTTCAATATTTTGATACCTTAATCTTTTAAAATAATTCATTTAAACAGCTGAATTTCTATATTTTCTTCTGTTTTTTGAGTTCTTTCTCTATTTTATTTATGTTCTTTGACATTTTATCAAACTGCTTCATAGTTTTATCTATGTCTCTATTATCTCTATCAGTTAAACGACCTATTTCAACAAGTCCCTTCTCAAATTTTTCATATTGGTCTTCTAGTTCTTTTGGTTTTGAGCCAAGAGACTTCTTCTGGATAAATTTCTCCTCTACCTTTGAGCCACTTGTAGAGAAGCTTTACTGTTATCTGCATCTTCCTCTTAGTCTCTGCTGCTAGGTCAAATCACATACACACATAAAAACATATCTACACAAATGTTAGATGAAGACTGGGAATTAGACTGTGTAATTACAGAATTTGGGATTCCGAAGTTGAGATCCACACCAAATTCGATAAAAAGTTGATTAGATGCCCAAATTAAGTCTAAAAACTAGGATGTTTATATTCCATCAAACTATGCACTACATAGAGAATTATTTTGTATACCGGGAGAATCTAAAGGGCAATAACACAGACTATCTGTACAATAAGTATGTCAATGAAGCAATAAATACAGAAGACAGATATGCATTCTGCATGTTAATGATGCGTGTGATAGCGAATCTGAAAAACAGTCATAGTAATTACTTCGATAATAAAATATACCTAAAATTTGGGGGTCATCTCGGGTTTTACGCATCTTATGATGACCATAAAAGAGTATGGGTGGTCACAAAAAGTGCGATGAAAAATATAATGATTGGGGATATAGTAAAGAGTGTGGATAATGAACCAGTAGAAACATTCTTCAGTAAAAAGAAAGAATATATAAACGCATCGAATGAGAGGCAGGCACGTAACCATTTATTCTTTCTTCCATGGTTATTTAGATACGGCTCTGAAATAAAGATGGATACGGGAAAGGTTGTAATAGTTAAAAAAAAGGCGGGGGATTTTGACGAATCGCCATCGCATATACTAATAGATGGTAGAGTGCCATACATAAAAATACCCTCTTTCTGGCACGGGTATCACAAGAAAATATCTAGATATGTCCATAGATATGGAGACTATAAAAATATTATAATAGACTTACGTGGTAATGTCGGCGGCGATACGCCAAGATCAATAATTAAATACCTTATGAACAAGAGTTATAGATATCCTAACTATTATATAATACGATCAAAGGGCGCGCTTGCTGTAAAAGTTGCCAAGAACGAGGGACAGAAATATGTTATACAAAAGAGCGTGTCTAAATATAAAACGCCTATAAACGACGCATATAAAGGGAGGCTATTCATACTCGCGGATGAAAATACCGTATCAGCAGGTGAAGATTTTCTTATGCCATTCAAAGACAACAAAAGAGCAATGATATTGGGATCGCAAACCTACGGCTCTGACGGAGATGTCTACGAATATAAATTTGAAAATGGTATCCTTATATGGATAGGAGCAGTAAGAGTAGAATTTCCTGATGGGTCCAAATTCGAAGGAAGAGGGATAAAACCCGACATCACAATTCGACCTTCAATAAAAGATATTAAAGAAAAAAGAGACGTTGTACTGGAGAAGGCACTAAAGATTATAAAAAGGTAACACTCACTAGATTCAAGAGTTCGACAGGCAGTGTAATGGGCCCAGCAAACTTAACGATATGTAAACTATTGGTGGCTTCTATAGTTTAACATATCTTCGGCGGCTTCGGCGGATGGAGTGTACATCCTTGGGAAAACCCCCCTCTCATCTTCGTGGCGCAATAACGAATCTCCCACTCTTATGTCTATGTCAAACTCTCTGCTCTTGTTCTTGAATTTAGTCCCTCCCTGATCTTTCATATTATTCACCGGCACAGCTTGTCGGGATAGGTTTTTAAAGGTCGTGCTGTTGTGTGTTTAAGTGCATAAAAAGACAGAAATGCCCTGTCCGTCAAGCCCCTTATAATTAATCCGCCTATCTGCTAACAATCACACACCTAAACCTATCTATCCATTCTTCTCATCATAATTCTCTCGAGCTTGTCCGCAAGGGTCTCGCTCTTGAACCCAAACCTAACCACCCTGAGCTTTCTGTCTGATGTGCGTACTGTGAACCCGCCTCCCGCTCCAACTCTTCCCACATCCACCCCATCGTGCCTGAGAATCCCGCTATATTTCACTACCTCCACTTCTATCCTCGAAGAGGAGTCTACCACCAGTGAATTCCTATAAGGCCCATCGGTGTTCAACAGGGTTATGCACATCACCTTATTGCTGAGCAGCAATGGTCCCATAGCAGATCTATTGTATGCTGTGGATCCCACCTCTCCTGTTATAACAACACCATCCCCTGCCACAACGAACGGGTATATGTGCCGGCCCTGCCTACCAGCCTCGTATATGCGGAAGCTGACCTCCTGCCTAATGTAGTTTAAAGACACCTCGTTTACTGCGTAGTATCTCCTCTTCTTATATATGAGCTCCAGCTTGTTCGCCATGTCCACAATCTTGTATGACCCTGTCTTAAGGCTTTCTATCACTCTGTCTATATCTTCGGTGCCTACATCAGAATAGAATCCCGAACTGCCGTTCTCATCGATGTGTATGGGCAGAATCGGTACATCATAGCGCATTGCAGCATGTACGAACGTCCCGTCGCCTCCAATGGCTATGCATATCTCGCCTTTCCTCACTACGTCGAACTCATCCCCGAGTCTTTTCACTACAGGGTACTTTTTCTTCGACACAATTGATATTTTCATAGATGTCATCGGCGAGCTGCATATGGCCTTACATTGAGTATATACGATTGTGACAAAGGTTTTAAATTGTTAATCGTGCATAAGCTATTGCGGGACCGATAATGTACTCTAAACATGTTTCAGGACAGAATGGTTATATATCTATTCCGCACCCTTCTTTATTAGATAAAGATAGACACAAAGGTGAGTCATATTAAGATACCGGACGTAAGAGCACTGTCAGACAATGACCTGAAGACCAAGATAGACGACCTCACCCTAGAGCTGGCTATAGAGACACGCAAGATAAAATCCACAGGAGTATCAAGCAAGGTGGTGAAGGTACGTGAGATGAGGAGGGACATAGCGCGCATGAAGACTGTTATCAAGGAGCGAGGTGCGACCAAGAGATGACTGACATATGCTCTACATGTGGATTGCCTAAAGAGCTATGTGTATGCGACGTTTTAGAGAAGGAAGCCGGAAACATAATAAAGGTCTATATCAAGAAGTCGAAATTCAACAAGCCGGTCACTGTGGTGGACGGGATACCATCGGATGATATAGAGGATGCTGTAAAGGAGCTGAAGCGGAGGCTGGCCTGCGGCGGGACGGTAAAGGAAAACAGATACATAGAGTTGCAGGGCAACCACAAATCAAAGATAAAGGCCATGATAACGAGCATGGGCTACAAGGAGAGCGATATAGACGTAGCGTGATTCAGGCCTTTACGACCTTTTTGCCTCTGTCCATACCTATTATCCTGAGTCTCGCTCCGCCGAACCCTTTCCCGAGCTCCTTTCCATCGTACAATCTGTCAAGCAGTATGGCAATGGCAGCGACCTCCGAGTGGGGCTGGTTGCCTATCGCTATATTGTAGTCAGCATTATCGTAATACCATCTCTCTACCTTTCCTGCCCCGACGACTATGAGCATAGGTGTGGAAACCTCTCTAAGCCCGGCCGCATCCTCTATGTTTATCCCATACATAGTGAGATGGACCACAACACCTTTGTCTTTCTTCCATTTTCTTATAAATCCCTTTGGATCGTCCGTGGACCTCATAGAGAACTCTCCTATACCTCCCCATCTCTCCGCAAGGTCGCTCACGCTTCTCAATCCAGTATCGCTTCCCTGCAGGACGAATCCACCTGCTCCGAATGCTCTTGCCACGAGCGCTACATGCGTGGTTATCCTCACGTCGCGCTTCGGCCTGTGGCCTATCCGCATAACCACTGTCTTAATCATGCCTTTACCTCTTTATGTCTGAGAACACTGCGGCCATCTCCCTGCCCTCAGCATTGTCGAAGTGCTTTCTAACGTTCCCTATCATTCTTGATAGAGCCCCATACACTCCGCTCTTCAAATCAGAAGGGTGCAGCTTACCGCTAACAAAGTCGCGCTCTAACTCTTTGTAATCTGTATACTCTACATCCCCTCCGAATCTCTTGTCTCTGGTTATGCCAAACCTTCCTTCATAAGGTATTATGAGGTGCTTGCACAGCCCGAGAACAGGATTTCCTGCGGATGTCCTCTCAGGGCACCATGCCCCGTCCACCGTTCTCTTTATTTCGTCATCCGTAGCGAGTATCGATATCGCAGACCCTGGCTTGGACTTGCTCATCTTCATCTCTGCCACTATCTCCTCTTTCGTAGAATTCACAGGAAGTGATAGGGGCGGTTTCAGCATGGAGGCAAGAAGATGGTGGTGCACAGAGACTATATCCTTCAGTCCCTGGCTCTTGAATATCTCCTTCGCAAGGACATGGACGCGCCTCTGGTCTATCCCTGCATGGGCTATGTCAATGTTAAGGGATATAAGGTCTGCGGCCTGCATCATCGGATACAGGTATTGCGACACATGGAGCGTGTCGCTCTCCTTCCTCCCTTCTATTAATAGTGTGCGTGTGGCTCTGGCGATTGTCGTCCGGGCGGCGAGCCTCATCACCTCTTTCCAGTAATCCTCATCGCTGCTGTAGAGGTCTGACCCTAGCACTATCTCCGAATCAGGGCATACTATGCCGAACAGCTTCCTGTAGAATTTTGCGCCCTCGATGATTCTGTCCCAGTCCCCTCCAAGCTTGTTGTTGGCGAAAGAATGCCAGTCAGCCAGGAATATCGTAGTCTTCGCGCCTATCTTCACAAAATCGTTCACCTTCTTGCCCCCGACCAGCGCATGCCCTATGTGCAGCATACCGCTTATCTCGAGTCCGATGTAATGCCTGGGAGAGGCGTTGGTCTCAAGCAGCCCTCTAAGCTGCTCCACGGTAAGTATCTCCTCTGTGGGTTCGGATCCCACAATGTCTATCTTTGTGTCGATGTCCATACAAACACATAATGGATTGTTTCCAAATGTTTAAAGTGCTTCTCTACAAGGGTCATAGACAGAACATACTGCCGTTACACAAGGTATAAATACCTTGCTCCTGCAAACAATAGTGCTTTCTTTTATGGTTGCTTTTACTCTGGCGAGTGCCAGACATTTTTCAACCTGTGAAAATTCCTGCTCGGAATTGGATTTAGCCTCGAGAAGTGCAAATCTACCTCAAAAATTGTCAATTAAGACTCCAGTCGATGCTGCTGGAGGGCACT
>CAYPBZ010000025.1:0-8607 GCA_964409135.1 Microcaldota archaeon | reverse complement strand
CTATACAACATTGCAGAGCTGCTTGACGAGCTGTCGCAGATGTGCGGCTTCGATATCAAGTCATTCAGGAAGCCATCCGCATCCTCCTTAGTCATCGAGGACAGGTGGATAATGTCACGCCTGAACTCAGTGATTGCTGAGGCTACGGGGAACATGGATGCGTATGAGATAGACGCAGCGGTAAAGGGGATGCGGCAGTTCCTAATAGAGGATTTCAGCAGAGTGTATCTAAAATTCCTTAAGAGAAGGGTCGAATCGGCGAGCAGCCAGCAGACAAGGGAAATCGCGAACATGCTTGCGTATCTGCTCCACAAGACGATTGTGATGCTATCGATTGTCGTGCCGTTCTCTTCCGAATATATCTACCAAAAGCTGTTCAGCCGCAGCAACTCCAGCATATTCATGAGCCGCTGGCCGAAATCGTACCTACGTATGACAGACAAGAAGCTGGAGAGCCAATTTGAGATAATGGACGCCACATCCACGGCCATACTGAACATACGCGAGCGCGAGAATGTCAAGCTGCGCCAGCCCATTGCTTCTGCTACCGTCGAAATGAGCAATGGCGATGCCATGGCTGCGATAGAGCGCCTCTCGTCATTAGTGGAATCAGCAACAAATGTAAAATCCTTAAAGGTAACAAAGACCGAGCGGCTGGTCAAAGAGGTAAGGCCGATATTCCAAAAGCTCGGCCCAGCGTTCAGGAACAACGCACAGGTGATTGGCGACGAGCTCTCGAAGGCAGACCCGTCCAAGGTCTTGCAGGAGATAGATGAACATGGAGTGTATAGATTGCACACCCCGTCAGGGACGTTCGATATCGGAGAGGAACACTTCTCAGTAGAAGAGAGGCCCGTGGCAGAGAATGCTCTGGGGTTCAAGTACGGTGTCGCTACGCTCGACACAGAGATAACAGAAGAGCTGAGGGAAGAGAATATCACGAGGGAGCTCATACGAAACATACAGAACGCCCGCAAGAGCCTCGGCCTCACGAGGACTACGAGCATAGACCTGTCTATAAAGGCATATGCCCCGATGGCAGAGATAATATCGAAGAATAACAAGCTCATAAAAGATATAGTCAAGGCAAGCCGTATACGGATGTCTGAGCCATCGGCAGAGGCATCGGTAAGCACATTTAAGATATCAGGGGCAGAGATAACCATAGGTATATCGCCAAGGTCCGCCTCGCGATCCCTATGATGTAGAGGCCGTCCGCCTGCTCTTGTATACCTTCCTTCTTGCCATATTCGTCCAGCAGTCCTTGCATATGACGAGCCTCTCTGTCTTGCTCGCCTTCTTGGAGCTCTTTACGCAGTTTGAGCATATGTCGCGCTTGCAGTAGCCGCACTTCGAGAATCTGTATACCTCTCTCTTGCATCTTCCACACAGATGTGTCATACATGTTCACCTTGCTTGAATGACAGATTATAATTTATAACTTCCACTCAATACTGTATTATATGCAGGCATATATAAAAACATACGGGTGCACGCTGAACCGCGCTGACACTGACGTAATTGAGTCAGCCCTGGACAGTTCTGGAATAACAGTCTCGCAGTCAGAGGAGGCGGACGTGGTTATAGTGAACACCTGCACTGTGAAAGGCCCCACAGAGAGGCGCATCTCCTATTATCTTGATGAGCTGAGCAGGAATGGTAAGAGGGTCATAGTGACAGGGTGCATGGCCGGCTCGAACAGGGACATAATACTCAGGCACGCACCACTCGCAAACATAGTCACAATACCCAATGCATATAGGATGGCTGAGGCCGTAAGGGCCGTGTACGATGGCCACAAGGTACTGATGACTGATTACGGGAAGATGGACAGGCTCAGATTCATAAACGAACGATCGTTCGGCGGGACGATAGCAAGAATACAGGTAAGCGACGGCTGTCTCAGCTCCTGTGGATTCTGCGAGACGCGCTTCGCAAGGGGTCCTTTAAACAGCTTCTCAGAGTCTCTAATACTGAATGCGATAAGGATGGCGATAAGGAAGGGCGCGAAGGAGATAGAGCTCACCTCACAGGATATAGGCGCGTACGGGATGGACAGAGGCACCAATATAGCGGAGCTCATGGAAAGGATATCTGAGATAGAGGGGGATTTCAAGGTCAGAGTAGGGATGTTGAACCCGGAGCATCTCGGAAGATACCTAGAAAGGTTCTCAAAGGTGATGAGGTCTGAAAAGTTCTACAGATTCGTGCACCTTCCAGTCCAGTCGGGGAACGACCGCGTGCTTAACGAGATGGGCCGCAACTACACTGCAAAGCAGATACACGACCATCTAAGGTTCCTAAGGTCGGCACTTCCGGACGTGACATTCATGACAGACATAATCGTCGGATATCCGACTGAGAGCAGGGCGGATCTCTCAGACACGCTGCGATTCATAAGGGAAGAGGCACCAGACACGACCAACCTCTCGAGATTCACTCCGCGCCCTAATGCAAGGGCGTCCAGAATGAGGCAGCTCCCAGACAATGAGATAAAAGATAGGAGTAGGAAGACAGCAAAGGTGATAAGGTCGGTCCAGCATTCTGTGAATGGCAAGCATGTGGGAATGACATACAGCGTACTCCTGACTGAGAAGAATCCACTATCGTTCAATGGCAGGACAGATACATATAAGCAGGTGGTCCTGAACAACGACCCGCATGTGCGCATCGGCGGCAGATACGATGTTAATATATATGCTTCGAGCTCAAACGTTTTATATGGGAATGTTATATAGTGTGATGGGTGTTGCGAATGTACTCAAAAAGGATCAGGGATTTTTTTGAAAGCTCTGGGATAAGGCTAGGTGACATACTGCACGCCAAGTCTGCGGCCATAGATGTTGAAGGAAGGCTAATGCCCAACACAGAGGCGAACTCCGACGATTCCCTGATAATAAAGATGGAGAATGGCTACAACATAGGACTGAGATTCTCTGACGTGAAGCTGAAGAGGGTATCAAGCGCAGGCAAGCCCTCCGCCAGGCCGAAATACAGGGCAGGCAAGAGCGGCTCGCTCCCCAAGATAAGCCTGTTCTACACTGGGGGCACTATAGGGAGCAAGGTTGACTACACTACTGGAGGCGTGCATATGCTTACAACTCCAGAGGATCTGCTCTACGAGGTCCCGGAACTGTCCGGGATAGCCAACATCGATGTGGAGGACCTCTTCAGCATACCCAGTGAGGACATGACCTATATCGAGTGGCAGAGCATGGCAAAGAGCATAGCAAAATCCCTCAATGGCGATTCTGTAGGGGCAGTTGTAAGTATGGGGACAGATACCATGCACTATGCCTCCGCGGCCCTCTCCTTTATGCTCGACGGACTTAACTCTCCAGTCATGTTCACTGGGGCGCAGCGCAGCTCGGACAGGGGATCAAGTGATGCATTTATGAACCTCATCTGTTCTTCACATGCAGCAGCGAGCTCGGACATCGCAGAGGTGGGAATATGTATGCACGCAACAAGCTCGGACGACTACTGCCATGTCCTGCGAGGCACAAAGGCAAGAAAGATGCATACGTCAAGAAGGGACGCATTCCGCCCGATCAACTCCAGGCCGATAGCCGAGGTGCATCCCGACGGAAAGATTGCTTATAAGTCGGAATACAAGAGACGCGCCGGAGGAAAGGGCAAGGTCGTCCCAACCACAGGATTTGAGGAGGGCGTTGCCATCGTCTCAGCGCGTCCGAACTCCGACCCATCAATAATGGACTTCTTCGCAGGAAAGGGCTACAAGGGCATAATAATAGAGGGAACGGGTCTGGGCCATACGCCAGTGTCTACGAAGCACAAGGGTTTTTCATGGCTTGAGGCCGTAAAGAGCGCGGCAGAAAGCGGGATAATAGTGGGTATAACCTCCCAGTGCCTGTACGGAAGAGTCAACAGCAATGTGTACAGCAATCTCCGCCGCCTGTCGAATGTGGGGGCAATACCCTGCGAGGATATGCTGCCGGAAACGGCATATGTAAAGCTCGGCTGGCTGCTCGGCAACTACAGCAAGGAGGACTCTGCAAGGCTTCTCCCGGTGAATATGCGCGGAGAGATAAATGACAGGACGAAGTACGACACGTTCTTGGTCTAGATTTTATGGACATCGATTACAAGAGTATCGGATTCCTGTGCGGGCTGGAGATACACCAGCGCCTTCTCACGGGCAGCAAGCTGTTTTGCTCCTGCGAGGCGTCGCAGCAGTGCGATGATACAGCCAAAGCGTCTGTGCGGAGAAGGCAGAGGGCCGTAGCGGGAGAGCTGGGAAACATCGACATGTCTGCAAGGTTTGAGGAGACAAGGTCGAGGGAATTCAACTACAACATATACGACAAGTATACCTGTCTTGTTGATATAGATGAGGAGCCTCCGCACAGTATGAACCTGGAAGCGCTGGAGATTGCGCTCTCGATATCAAAGGCCCTGGCGATGCACGACATATATGAGGTGCAGACAATGAGGAAGGAGGTAGTGGACGGCAGCAACCCATCCGCATTCCAGAGGACCGCGCTTATAGGCATGGACGGGCACATAGAGGTAAATTCACGCAGGATAAATGTAACGTCGGTCTCGCTGGAGGAGGAATCAGCAGGAATAATGTCCAAGGAACAGGATAACCTGGTAGATAGGACAGTAGACTATGACACCGAACGCATAGGCATACCTCTGATAGAGATCGATACTGACGAGCACATAGAGAGCCCCGGGGAGGCGAAGAGCGTTGCTATGCACATAGGCACGATGCTAAGGATAACCGGAAGTGTGCAGAGAGGCATAGGCTCCATAAGGCAGGATGTCAATGTCTCTATAAGAGATGGTGCGAGGACCGAGATAAAAGGGCTGCAGGAATTGGGAACGCTTGACAGGTTCATAGAGAATGAAGTGCTAAGGCAGAGGAATCTGCTGAAGATAGCCGGGCTCCTCAAGGAGCGCCACGCAGCCGTGCATGATGCAGTAGACATATCGGATGCTCTGCACGGCACAAAATCGAAGATAATACAGAACGGGCTTTCTCACAACGGCATAGCGCTCGGATTCAAGCTTACTGGGTTCGCCGACATAATGGGCATGGAGGTGAATCCAGGAAGGAGGTTAGGTACAGAGATAAGCGATTATGCGAAGATGTCGGGTGTGCGAGGGATAATACACAGCGACGAGAGTCTCGAGAGCTACAGCCTTTCAGAGAGGGATGTCTCAATGGTAAGGAGCAAATTGAGGATAGGCGACAGCGATGCATTCATAATAATAGCAGGGAGAAGGGAGCAGGCTCACAACGCTGCCAGGTTCTCAATGGAAAGGGCAAGGTATGCTATGGTGGGCGTGCCAAAAGAGACCAGGGGTGTATACAGTGCAAAGGACTGCACCACCAGGTTCCTGCGCCCGCTTCCCGGAGGGGCAAGGATGTATCCAGAGACGGACGTGCGCCCCATTTTAATAACGAAGAAACTCATAGAGCATGCAGGGAAGAACGCCCCGGACATAAAAAGGCTGACCGAATCTCTCGAGAGAGAGCTGCGCAGCAAGACCCTCGCGAGGCAGATGATGCTGTCATACAGGTTGGGACTGTACATAAATATATCAAAAGGCACAAAGGCCGACAGGGGATTCATAGCAAACACACTGCTGCAAAGGTTCACCGAGCTTTCCAGGGACGGTTTTGATGCAGATTCTATACCTATTAAAAGCCTCAAGGAGATGTTTGCCGCATACGCATCAGGAGCCCTGACAAAGCAGGCGATAGAGGAGGTGCTCAAGCTCATGTCCAAAGGCGAACGGCCTGAGAAAGCGATAAACTCCAAAGAGCTAAAAAGAATAAAGGGCAAAGAGCTCATGGAACTGGTTGATGCAGCAAGAGTTGCGAATCCGAAAGCGGCAGATGCGATGATAATGCAGGGTATAATGCAGGAGCACAGGCTGAATGTCGATGGGGAGGAGCTGAAGGAAGCGGTCTCGAAGAGGCACAAGAGGGATAGTAAATGAACACATCCAAGTCGCAGTCTGCAATGGAGTACCTCACTACGTACGGGTGGGCCATACTCATAATGATGATAGTTATAGCTGTGCTGTTCGAGATGGGGCTGTTCAACCCTAACGTGCCGGCGGAGTGCGTGCTCTCTGATTTCTCATGCATCAGCTTCTCGATATCAACGAACGGCATATTGACGATAAACATAGAGCAGACCACAGCATATCCGATAAACATCACAGCGATAGGGTGCAACTCTGACCCGAACACTGACCACATGACCAAGATAACGCCTCAAGCGCAGCTTCAGATAAGCGCGAATATAATAAAGAGCGTGCAATGCTGGAGTGATGGCTCCGAATTCACAGGGAGCTCGGGATCCAGATACACCGGATATGTGATTATAAATTATACGAATCTGCAAACCGGATTCCCGTATGTCGAGCCGGGGAACCTGGTACAGGTCGTAAAATGAGCTGGAGATAATATGAGATCGCAGTCTGCAATGGAGTACCTCACTACGTACGGGTGGGCCATACTCATTATAGTAATAGTGATAGGTGTGATAGTAGGTTCCGGAATACTTGACCAGACACCTCCTCAGATATGTGCGCTGAACAACCAATTCGCATGCAGTGCCATGTCGATGGCATCGAATGGAGTACTCCAGGTCAATATAACCCAACTGACCGGCAGTGTGATAAACATCACGGCCTTAGGATGTGATTCAAACCTCAATCTCGTGCACGTAACCCACTTCTCGCCTGCCATAACTGTTGCAAGCGGGTCCAGCATCATCAAGAATGTGTCGTGCTATGTGAATAACACAGTTTACACAGCCAAGCTCGGATCCTCTTATGCTGGCTATATCATACTAAACTATACTGTGCCTCAAAGCGGATTCAGCCACTCTCTTGCAGGAAAGCTTATCCAGACCGTGACACACTAGTGCCTCGTTGCGCATCACATATACTCCTTAATCGTCTTCTGCAGGAATACGGACTTTAGTATGGAGCTGTTCCTTATCCACTCTCTCGGGGTTATGTCCAGTTTTCCTGATATACTGCTGAGCACGGTATCTTTGCCATCAAGCGTCTTCGCGCCTTTGCCGAGCGTGTCCCTGACATGCTCCCTGACATTCCACACTCCAACAGGCAAGGTGTAGCCATCGTGTACCTCTCTGAGTATGACCACGCGCGCCTGCCTCTTCATCTGCTCCAGCCGCTCGGTAACCGCCAGCCTAGCAGCATAATAGCATCCTCCTATCTCTGCATATGTGCTTCTGCCCCTGTACCCCTCGCTTGATGAATATATGGATACCTCATTCGGGTTCTCATTCCATGTAGTGTGCGGGTACCAGGCCTCGATTGACTCGTAGTTCCATTCGCCGGGCATGAAGAAGATCAGCCATCTATTGTCAAGTGCCGTATTGTAGTACATCTCTATATGCTCTATTGGACTGTATTCCTTTATCTTTTCTCTTTTGCTCTTTGATATTATATCATCTACTGCTGTGATGCTCCATCTTGTCGGTACCATTCTCCTCTTCTTCCCTAACCCAAACAGGCCTGCAGACAGCCCTCTTGATATCTTGGATACAGGGACTCCCTTCTCATACAGCTCTATTATGGATGTCGTGGAGGTCGCATCCCTATCAGAATACCTGCTCTCAATCCTCCTGTCTGCCTTTGCATTGCCCACATCGAAATCCAATAGCCTTGCACTCGGACCGAACGGTTCTACATGGTCGTTCAGGTCCATTCCGATGTTCATACTTCCTGACAGTTTCATGTCAGAGTCCACAGGGGTCTCAGCCATGGCAAGGTCCTTCAGGTTCTCCATCATCCTGCCCTTCTCCACATCCCTTACGTTTGCCGTGAATATCCCCCTTACAAGCCTAAGCCTCATCCCGATAATCTCGTCTATTGACATGTCCCTCCACAATTCAGGGGAGCTGAGGAGAGAGGTGTTCCCAAACTCTGGCGGCATGACAGGGCCCACAAAAACCTTAGGATATCCATACCTCCCGACAAATATGTCTGTGGGGGACGAACCCGAAAGGCTGCGCCTATCTGTAATCGATAGCATCCTCATCTTGTAGTAACGACTTACTGTCTGCGGATCACGCATCCGCTTGTATACCACAGCGGAGCGCTTCACCCTAACGATTCTATCGTCCGACATCCTATCAAAAGAGTTGCTGATTAAATCTTATTAAACACTCTCCTACTTTCCATAGACTAAAACATAAGAACAAATTAAGGTTCATAAACGCAGTGAGAGTCAACCAACGCACGATACTAACAAAACCTTTTTATATACTCACAAAGATAATACGCTGATGCACATGAAGTCGCAGTCGGCAATGGAGTACCTTATGACGTACGGATGGGCGATACTCATAATCGCGATTGTCATGGTTGCAGTGTTCGAGCTGGGGCTATTTAATCCTTACACATTCACGCCGAAGGCAAGCGCAGGGAGCTGCCAGATAGTCAGGCCGAACGGTGCGGGAACCAGCACATTCGTCTCGTTCGTAGGCACATGCACAAACGAGATTCCGCAGAGTGTCGCGCAGTTCAATGGCACGGGCGGTATTACCATACCAGCCAACCCTGATTGGTACAACAGCAGTCTGACATTTTCAG
>CAYPBZ010000024.1:0-10139 GCA_964409135.1 Microcaldota archaeon | reverse complement strand
GTCTGGATGGCTTTTTAAAGGTTGTGCTGCTGGGTGTTTAGACGCGTAAAGAGGCAAGAGAGAATTTCCTTGAGTTCATCATGTCAGATGAGGAAGACAGACTGATAGATAGGTTCTCCATCAGGTATGCTCATTGTTCAGAGATATTTTGTTGGATATGTCTCGCCGCAGGTTCAGTGCACTGTTATCTTATACGATCCAGACAGCTTTCTCGATGCCCTTGTGAACGCGTCCCTCACTACCTTCTCATTCTCCTTCCTTGTCTTTACCATAAGGATGGGCTGGTCTCTCTTTATCCTCGCGGCGACGCTCACTGCCTTGCCGTACGCGCGCACCATGCCTCTTGAGAGCCTATCCGCTCCGGCTGTCGACCCCATCTTGTGCTCGCGCAGGACATTGTGTGGATATACAAGTACCTTGAAGTAGAAGCCTTCAGGTATCTTAAGAGTGAGATACCTGTTGGCCTCGAGCCTCGCAGACTCTATGGAGTTGGACCTCAGCTGTATGTATTGCCGTGCGTCAAGCGTCGCCCTCATATTATAATCTTTGCTGTCCTTCCCCATGTTGAACACGAGAAGCCTCGTGTAAGGCCTCGCCCTGACGTAGCTCTTCTTGGGCTTTCTCTTCGAGAACCTTGCCCACGGCTGCTGGTCCTGGTCCCTGTATACCCTCGCAGGTTTTATCCTAACCATTCTAAACACTCTTGCCATTTATAGAGACACACGCATCGGAATCAGATGCACATGCCTGGAATACGGGTGTTATTTCTGGAAGAGAATATAAAAACATTCCTATGTGCTCCCGCATCGGCACCTCTATATAAATACATAGGAAGCTCTACCAATATATTTATATCTGTGCATACAATCATAATGTACTATAGGTGTTATGATGGAGATAAAGGAATTTAGTCCAGAACCTTTAACCAAAGAGGATGAGATGTTTCAGGCGAGGATCGCCGTTTGTGGGGTAGGAGGAGGCGGCAACAACACTGTGCAAAGGCTTAACAACATGGGCATAAGGGGCGCCACCCTTATAGCCATGAACACAGATTCCAAGCACCTTAATGGGTTGAACCAGAACATCCATAGGCTGCTTCTTGGAGGAACTGTAACACGCGGCCTTGGTGCAGGAGGGTTCGCCGATGTCGGCAACAAGGCAGCCGAATTCTCCAGAAGGGAGATGGCAGAGTCCTTAAAGGGTTACAATCTGGTATTCATAACTGCAGGAATGGGAGGCGGGACAGGCACAGGTGCATCGCCTGTAGCGGCTGACATAGCAAAGGAGAACGGCGCGATAGTCATAGGTATAGTGACATTCCCGTTCAAGCTTGAGCGTGTGCGGCTGGAGGTCGCAAAGGCGGGCATAGACGAGCTGAGCAAGCATGTCGACACATTAGTAGTTATAGACAACCAGCGCCTAGTGGACCTGTATCCGAACCTTGTAATAGAGCAGGCCTTCAACCTGGCGGACGAGATAACCTCGAAGGCAGTGAGAGGTATAACGGAGACGGTGAACACGCCCAGCCTGATAAACCTTGACTTTGCCGACGTGAAGGCCGTGATGGCCAGCGGAGGGCTCTCTATGATAAGTATAGGTGAGGCGTCCGGCAACAACAGGGTCAACGATGTCGTGAGGGAGACTCTGAAGAACAGGCTGCTCGACGTGGACTATGAATCTGCTACTGGCATACTGTTCAATATAACAGGCGGAGACGATATGACCATCGGGGAAGCGACCGACATAGGGACGAGGCTCACCTCCAGGATACCGCCAGAGGCAGGAGTTGTATGGGGTGCCAGGATAGACCCTGCATACAATGGAAAGGTTGAGGTGATAGCGATCTTCTCTGGAGTGAAGAGCCCATCAGTCATGGGGACCGGCCTCAAGAAGGAGGAGCCGGATGACTTCATGGGGATAAAGAGGCTCTGAAGCAGAGCTGTATGGCCGCTCAGCGCGAGGTTATCCTGTTTACTATATGCTGGGTGAACTCTTTGGTGCCGAGCGGCTCCACACCCATGAATCTTGCCATGTCCGACGTGACCTTCTTATCAGATATGGCGCCCTCTATCTCCCCCTTTATTATCTTTGAGGCATCGGTCCATCCCATGAACGTGAGCATCAGCTCAGCAGCCTTTATCATTCCCATCGGGTTGGCAACGTTCTTCCCCGTATACTTCGGCGCTGTTCCGTGCGATGCTTCGAACATCCCTCCTGTGTCGCCTATGTTGGCACTGCCTAATATCCCGATGTTTCCTATGAGCGCTCCGGCCTCGTCCGATATATAGTCTCCATTGAGGTTCGGTGCGAGTATAACATCGTACGATTCCGGCCTTGTTATTATCTGTTGCATCATGTTGTCAGCGATCCTGTCATTGATTAGCACCTTCCCTGCAGGTGCGGCGGCCCCGCCAAGCTCGCTTTCTAGCACCACATGCCCTCTGAACTCATCGCTTTTCGCAACGTCGTACGCCCATTCGCGGAATGCGCCCTCTGTGTACTTCATTATGTTGCCCTTATGCATTATCGTGACTGATCTTCTCCCATTCGCTATCGCATAGCTGAGCGCCATCCTTGTTATCCTGGTGGTCTTGGCCCTTCCTATCGGCTTTATGCCTATGCCTGTGTCATTCTCCAGGTCGACTGACATGCTCTCCTTTAGGAAGTTCCTCACCCTGTTCGCCTCTTCAGTATCATACCTCCACTCTATCCCGCGGTATATGTCGTCCGTGTTCTCCCTGAATATCACAAGGTCTACAGCGTCCGGATTCTTCAGAGGGCTGTCAAGCCCTCTTATGTATTTGACAGGGCGTATGTTCGCATAGAGGTCTAGCATCATCCTTATCGCTACATTGAATGAGCGCGATCCGCCTCCTACCGGGGTGGTGAGTGGACCCTTAAGCAGCACCCTGTACTCCTCAAGCATCTCCCTTGCCTTGCTAGGTATGCCAGAGCCGCTCTCCTTCTCCGCGACCTCGCCAAGCACAACCTCTATCCAATCTATACATTTGGAGTTGCCATACGCCTTCTTTACAGCTGCATCTGCTATGGAGCGCGCGCTCCTGCTTATCTCAGGGCCTATACCGTCACCCTCTGCAAAGAGTATCGATGGATTGTCAGGCACAGCCCATCTCCCATCGTCGAACGTTATCTTTTCCCCGCTCATAGAATCATAGGGGTTTGATGCCCAACAGCTTTAAATTTTTGTGTACGGCGTGGGACTCTAGCTGCAGGAAGAGAGTCCGGTCTCAAGGGGCCGGAACTGTTCTATATACTGATAAGAGGGTGCGTTACCACATCCTTATGAGTTTATTTGGGGCAAACCCAAACCTCTCATATCCGGCCTCTCTGTTGCCGTTCTTTATTAACACTGCCGCTTCCTTTAGCCAGATTCTCTCCAGTACCTTCTTTGCACTTCCGCGCCTGCCGTCCTCTAACAGCCTTCTCGCCTCGTTTAGCTCTTCTATCCAGGTCGTGTCACTTTCTTTGGTGGGCGTGGCCCTATTTGCCGTGCGGATGAGTCCCTCGATTGCTCTGCGTCCATCTCGTGCAGCATGGTGCACCTGCGGCCGATTGTTGTTACCAACTACGTCAGGGTTTGCGCCGTGTTTTACGAGGAGCTCTTCGACTGCGGGGCTGCTGTAATTTATTGCATAGTACAGCTGCGTCTGGCCTATGCTGTCAATTACGTCCGGGTCTGCGCCGTTGTTGAGGAGGAGCTCTGCGATTTTGGGGTTGTTGTCACGTGCGGCATAGTGCAGCGGCATCCGTCCGATGTTGTCGGTTGCGTTGGGATTTGCGTTGTGTTGAATGAGGAGTTTTGCGATTTTGGGGTTGTTATTACGTACAGTATAGTGTAGCGGCGTCCAGCCGATGTCGTCAGTTGCATTTGGATTAGCACCCATATCAAGTAGTCTGGCTGCCTCTTCTGCCTTTCCCAGCTTTGCTGCAGCCATAAGCATTCTTGAGAGGGCTTCGATTCTCGCCCTAGCTGTGTCATTATCTGTAGGAGCACGTTCTATACTAGTTCTAAGCATCCCTGATTCAGGAAGGTCTGTCTTGACCCCAATCATACGGCTTTCTCTAATCCTGCCAATTCCAATCTGCATATATACACCTCTGGTCGCCTTGTCTTCTATACTCCAATCCTATTTATATTTTTTGTCTTTATACCGAATAGCGGATTTCTGCAAAGCAGTCTGCGTTGCACAATCTATTTCTACCTATATATCGACTACATGAGCCAGCACGGTCGGTCTACTCATCGTACGAGGGGCTCTCCTAATTTCCGGCCCCGGTTATGCTGTCGCGGAGCTGTTGTATGTAGAGGTCCTTGTTCATAGCGAGTATTCAGCAGTATATCCGGCAGTATCTTGGCTCTGACCACTACCATAAAAAATATATCTCCTCCTCTGGCTGCCGAAAGAGGCCGGTCTCAAAGACCAGAACGCACCATGCACTGATGGGATGGTGCGTTACAGAATCCTTATGTGTTTATTCGGCGTAAGCCTGAACCTCTCATATCCGGCCGCGCTGTTGCCTTCCTTTATCAATACTGCCGCTTCCTTCAACCAGATCCTATCTAGTATCTTCTTTGCACTTCCGCGCCTGCCCTCCTCTAATAATCTTCTCGCCTCGTTTAAGTCCTCTATCCAGGTTGTCTCACTCTCTTTGGCGTGCGTAATCTCATCTGCCGTGCGAAGGAGTTGCTTGCTTTGTTCTGTCGGCCTTATGTACTTTCTGATGACTTCTGCAGTTGCTGGGCTGATACCATCAAAGGAAAAAGGCGGCTTGAGACTTTGGTTGTCAGTCAAGTCAAGATTTGCGCCGTGTTCGAAGAAGAGTTCTGCGATTTCGGGATTGTTGTTATGTACAGCATAGTGCAGCGGCGTCCAGCCAGATCTGTCTGCTTTGTTAGGGCTTGCACCGTGTTTTACGAGGAGTTCCGAGATTGTAAGGTAGTTGTTACATGCGGCATGGTACAGCGGCGTCCAGCCCATACAGTCGGCTGCATTGGGGTTTGCGTTGTGTTTGAGCAGGAGTTCTGCGATTTTGGGGCTGTTGTAGAGTGCGGCATACTGCAACGGCGTGCAGCCGGTGTCGTCAGTTGCATTTGGATTAGCACCCATATCAAGCAGTCTGGCTGCCTCTTCTGCCTTTCCCAGCTTTGCTGCAGCCATAAGCATTCTCGAGAGGGTTTCGATTCTCGCCCTGGCTATTTCACTACCCGTAGAAGTATGTTCTGTACTAGTTCTAAGCATACCAGGTTCAGGAAAGTCTGTCTTGACTCCCATCATATGTCTCTTTCCAGCATTACCAATTCCAATCTGCATATATGCACCTTTGATTGCTGACTTGTATACTTTTATAATATTTATACTTTTTGTCTGTGTGCCGGCTACGTGAGCCTGCCAGACTAATCTAGTCTTCTGACGCCTTTCTCTGGATGCGTTTCAGGCCTTCCAAGACAGCGTTGTTAGAGGACGGTTCTAATGCCCCTATTATCTGAGGCAATGTTGTCCGGATCAGATACCTCAGTTTGCTAAGCTCCTCGGCATAATCGAATGGCACTCCTACTACTGCATTGGCCAGCCTCCCCTCTGTATTTCCGCTCAGTGTGAAACGCGCAGCGTCGCCTTCCGCCTCGTAGTCTAAGCTTACGTAGAGCAGCAACGGCTTCTCTCCCTCTTCGATGTAGACCCTCTGTTCAAGAGATTCTTGTGCCTTACCGACGTAATCTACGAGCTCTCCCCTGTCACTAACTAATGCGAATGGTAGAATGCTACTACCGAATAATATAGGCGGTTTGGTAAACAGCAGATCTCTCATGTTTATTCCTGCCTCGGCGAGATAGAAACTCGTCCCCTCCAGTTCACGCTTGAGGCCCTCGTCTTTTGTCAACAGGAGAAGTGCATCCCGACGTGACAATGGTCTTAATCCAGAACCCCTCAGGAGCGATATCGAGTCAGAATAGCTGCTGCCCTTCTCTTCAACACTGCTTAGAGGCAATGACGAGCCAGGATGGAAGTTGCCACTTCTCAACACCCGTAAGGCGGCTCCTGTCGTACCTACAACATGCTTAAAATCCGATGTTTCATTCAGGCCTGTTTCTGTTTTTTGCTTTAACACCATATATTCACAGGTATTTTGTAGCTGTACCAGATATATAATAATTGCGTTCTGGTTTTCATGTCTGATACCTTCCTCTTCTGGTATACTGCATTACAGGTATCAAATGCCCTAAAGGACGATGACCCTGATATAGGGAATTTTGTAAGGAGGAACAAGAAATTGACCGCGGGCCAGAAGGTTAGGCTTCTGCTCAGGAAATGATGCAGAGAAGGTTACAGGATTATCACAGCCCGAGATTCCAATTTCAAAACCACAAATACGATAAACTAAGTATTTAAAGCTTGGCAGTCATGCTATTAACGGGATTGCGATGGCGACTAAGAAAGGAGAATACAGCTTGCATACGATTGAGGTAATATCTCTGGTGCTGAGCGTGATAGCAATAGCTGTGGCAGTTGCAGCGGTTGGCATCTCCTGCAGTACCAATAGCTGCCTGAACAGCGGGCACCCGACACACACCATAAGCGTGTATGCGGTCGGCATCGCTACGGGCAGACCCTCGATGACTACTATGTACGTCACGGTGAACGGCACCGGAAACACCACGGCAATAGCGACATCTAATCTCACCGCCTCACTAACTGCTTTCAATGACTCCATAAGCAAGTACCTCAACTACAATTCCAGCTACATAACCACGCAGAATTACAGGATATACCAGCCTTATGTGTACAACAAGACCGAGAACGTCCCGTATACTGCGGCAGAGTCCCTCGTGATAACCATCCCCAATGTCGGGAACGTGAGTTATGTCCTCAGCGCGTCCTCAAGCGTGCCGAATGTGTACGTGAACAGCGTTCAGGCAGGATTCAACAGCTCCCAGAAACAAGAGCTGCTGTCTGAATCCTATGCCAGTGCCATGTCCAATGCGACAGCACAGGCGCAGGCCATAGCAGGAACCCACAAGGTGTACGTAATAAATGTGACGGCAGAGCATAATTATTTCTACCCTTACCCGATAATCGCTGCGGCCTCCTTCAATGAAACACTGTCCAACCCGCTTTACTATGCGAATCTGAGCAGCATTACCACATCTGTGACAGCGATCTTCGGATACAAAGATTGACATCCGCAACGCAGGCGTGATTATAACAGTCTGGTACAGGCGCTACCAGGCGCCTAAAAACTAGATGGGGGTTAGCCAATAGTTCAGGACTGTCTGTTGGACGTGCGGCGTCTATACTATTGATATTATTCCAGCATCGCATATAGTCTTGCGCCCCGGCGATTTCCACAAGTCAAATGTGCAAAATATCAATGCGGCTATACATAACAACACTAACGTTGCTTCTAACTACGCTTATAGTTCTATTGAAAAGCGTATAAGGTTTTGGGATGGTCTGCAAAATGCGTGTCTTAAATACATCTCAGATAAAAGCGAAAGGCACATGAAATCATTAATAACCTTTCAGATAAATAATATTGTGATATTATGTTCGAATTGAAGGGCAAGGTAGCAATAATTACCGGGTCTGGAAGGGGAATAGGCGCAAGCATCGCCAAGACGCTTGCAGAGGCTGGCGCTAAGGTCGTCGTTTCGTCGAGGCATAAGGAAGAATATGACATGACGGTAGCACAGATAAAGAAGGCCGGATACGAAGCCTGGGGCACCATATGCGACGTTTCAAAAGAGTCTGATGTCAAGGCAATGATAGATAATACAGTAAAGAAATATAAACGGCTAGATATACTCGTAAACAATGCAGGGGTCTTCGAAACCAATGTTATTGATGCTGTCAAGAATTCAGAATGGAAGCGCGTGCAGGCTATTGACCTTGACGGCACATTTCTCTGCACAAAATATGCTGTCAAATACATGAAAAAGTCCGGAGGAGGAAGGATAATAAATATAAGCTCTATCGCCGGCCTGGAAGGCTTTGCGAATTCAGCCTCATATTGTGCGGCAAAATTCGGAGTGAGGGGCCTTACAAAATCCGCTGCCGATGATCTCGCATCCTACAATATAACTGTAAATGCGATATGCCCTGGCCTAATAAAGACAAAAATGACAGAAGCGTTCACAAACGACCCAAAAATACTGCAGCAGTTCCTCCAATCAATTCCGATGCGGCGCGTCGGCAAACCGGAAGACATAGCCGCTGCCGCTCTATTCTTGGCAAGCGATGAGGCAAGCTATATCACTGGTAGCGAAATCGTTGTTGATGGGGGATGGGCTTCGCACCTCTGATTGATTCTCAAAATGGGCAAAAACTCGATAATAAGTGTCATACAGCATGTATGTGGGGGTGTTATACGGCTCGATAGGGAAAACTACAGTTTATTAATGATTATAGCTTTAGGACTTATTTTTAATTTGTTCCTAAGACTTTGTATTGACCTAATAAGAATTTGTGTTTTTATTGATTTTTCTTTGCCATCCCATGGATCAAATATTATAGCATTTTTATTATCTAAAGATTCAAGTATTACGAAGTGTGAATAGTGGTAAATTCCATCCAAGTAATATTTATCCACATATATTATAGGAGATCGTTTCACCATCTCCTTTAAAAATTGTTCATCAATTTTTCTATTTATCAGTATCAAATTTTTAGGCAGTTTTAACTTCGACAAAATCTTATGAAATATCTGATAATCTATATACTGCTCTATGGAAACGTTGTATTTTTTACATACATAGACTAATTGTCCTGTAGAGTAATCATCCTTTGTGAATTTTAGTCCTTCTATCAAAATTTTTAATTCTTCAGAATCATTTACCTTTATGTCTTGTTCTCTTAGTATTGCAATTAAGCATACAGGAAGACAAGTTTCACATGTAGTTTGTTCTTTAACGTTAAATCTAATAGGTATAATAATCACTGTATTAATATACCGTATCTATTTTCTATAAACCTTTCCATTTCAACGTTGCTAATATCCTCCGGTGTCCTTTTTAGGCTTATATGCCTATCACGTACTCCAAAAAATGGAATGCTCCTTCTGTGCTCTTGTTCTTTAACTTTTTTATAGACATTTTCTGCAAAGGATTTTGAATGTCCTAAACGTTTTACTATAGTTAATGGCCTATATTTTTTATTGTTGACTAGGTATAAAACTGGATCCAACACCGCATAAACATCTCTAGGGGTGAAATTATTTGGTATTTTCATCCTCCTTTGATGTGCTGTGCTTTTCAGTATATCCAATATCTTCAGGTACGGGCAAATGTCCAGTTTCCTTTTTAGAGTATATTGTTTTCCCATCCTGTTTGATGAGGAATGAACCGGCTGCCCCTGGCCTTAGTATCAGTATGAAATTATTGTCGTGCTCGTGCGCCAAAAGCACATTTTCTACTAACTTTATTGCATGCTGTAGATAACAAGATACGCAAAATTCCATCTCGTAATTCTTTTTATTCTCCACAATACACACCTTTGTCTAATACTACATTAAGAAAAGTATTTATACTACTAAGTTCAAAGTATGGTAGTTACTATGAAAGCCAAAACTGAAAACAAAATATACTGCATGTGCGCCCTTGATGGAATTATAGACATGCTCGGGAAGAAATGGGTGTTATTGACTATCAACTCCATATCAAATAGGGGTGATGCGAGATTTAAAGATATCCGCCAAGATCTTAATTTCATATCACCGTCAACATTGAGCTACATTTTAAAACAATTAGAAACAAAAAGGATACTCTCACGTACAACGTTCTCAGAAATTCCCCCACGTGTTGAGTATAGCCTTACAAGTGATGGTATAGAGCTAAGAAACGCAGTTATTCCCCTATTAAGCTGGGCTTCAAAACGTGATGGTTATGAAGAAAAGAGCAAACATTGCGACCCTTCTAAGTATATTATGTAGACCAAAGATACTGAACAAACGTGTAAAGACGATTGTAAGACAATACCAAAAATCTTGGTTTTAAGCCTGAGAACGTTGGTTAGGGTGTGCAAACTGCCTCTTCTTCAGGCTAAAACTATCTTAGAAAAAGGTAACATTTCGAGGCTCTATATATAACCCCAGCATGCATGTGGGGGGCCGGAGATTTGAACTCC
>CAYPBZ010000023.1:0-10601 GCA_964409135.1 Microcaldota archaeon | reverse complement strand
TGGACTCTGCGGGATTCGCACCCGCGGCCTCGTCGTTGCGAACGACGCGCTCTACTCCTGAGCTAAGAGCCCATACAAATACACACTATTAGGATTTGTGTCAATGGTTATAAACCTTCTTTTCGATTGTATATGAAGGGATGGTGTCTGATGACGAAAGGCGAGAAAACCAGACGTAGCAGAAACAGAACAGAAGAGCTGCAGAGGCTCGTGGACAGAATCGCAGGCGAGACTAAACCCACAGAGGATGAGATACTGGAGGCTGCGCGGTACTCCAACTCCATAATGGGAAGGCTGAAGAATGTTCTTCCAAAGGATGTAGAGGTAATACTCGCAGGGTCGGTCGCAAGGGGCACCCAGATAAGCGGAAGCTCGGACATAGATATATTCATGCAGTTCCCGAGGTCCATGGACGAGCGCAAGATGGAGCACAAGGCCGTAGAGATAGCCAAGGGGATAGTAGACAAGAAGACCGAGTACTTTATGGTGAACTATGCTGAGCATCCCTACATCAAGGTAATAGAGAGGCGCACGATGATGAGCGCGGACATAGTGCCATCGTTCAAGATAACTGATGCGGAGGAGATGGCAAGCGCAGTAGACAGGACACCGCTGCACAACATATTCGTCAATTCACACCTTAAAGAGAGGCAGAAGGGAGAGGCGCGCGCCCTAAAGTACTTCCTGCAGCAGCACGACATATATGGCGCTGAGGCACGCATAGGCGGCTTCTCGGGATACCTGTGCGAGATACTCATATATGCTTATGGGGGCTTCGTAAAGTGTGTAGGCGCATTGTCTGGCGCTTCGCCGCCCATCCTGATAGACCCATTGAGGAAGAAGACTGACATCACAGCGAAGGAGCTTGACGCGGCATGCAAGAAGTTCGGGAGTAGCTTCGTTGTCGTGGATCCCGTCGACCCTAATAGAAATGTGGCTGCCGCCGTGTCAGAGGAGTCGCTCGCGAGGCTGGCCTTCATTTCAAGGAGGCTGTTCAAAGACCCCTCATCAAAAAACTTTTACAGGAAGAAGCACTCAGACGTGAATGCTAAGGCTAAGGTGAACGGATTCGCAAGAAGGTATGGGCTGAGTCTGTACACCCTGGCTATCAAAACGGACGATATATCTGAGGATACGCTGTGGCCCCAGATAGTCAAACTGAGCAGTGGAATAGACAGAATGATGCGCGACAGCAACTTTCTGCCGATAATGATGCTGCAGGACCTGCATGGACGTGAGGCACTCATATCGGTGTTCACAAACAGCAGCACTGTGAATTCGTACGTCATCGAGGGGCCCAAGGTGTTCATGGCAAGGGGAACTGACTCGTTCTATGCGAAGCACACCAAATCAGACGAGCTCATTATCGACGGTGATAGGATAAAGGCGATACGCAGGACCAGATTCCCGACGGTGAAGAGCCTACTCGGGTATGTGGCAAAGGACCGCAGCCTCAGTTTCCCGTCACATCTCCATAAGAGAGGAGCGCGCATAGTGCGTTCCCTGGACGAGAGGCGTGCAAAGCGCATCTGGGCAGAGATGTGCAGGAAGAGAGCCTAGAGCCCGTAGCGGTTGCCATCTTTGATGAGATTGAGGAGTTCCCTCATGTTATTTATCTGCGGAGCTTCTGGAGGTTTGGGTGCCCTGCCCCTCTGCCTTTCCGATATGTAGCGTATGACTGCGCGCTTGGAGTGTTCGCTCCGCACCTCGTACACCTCTTTGAATGCCGCACGTGCTATCTCTCCACTGTAGTCCACGGCCTCGGATATTATGTTTTCTGCCATCTTGCCTAGCGGGTACCTCCTCTTCTTCAGCCTGGATTCTATGTCCCTCAGCCTTGCCCTGACTATGACCGCGACATCCGCACCGACATTTACCTCCACGGCAAGATGCCCCACTATGACAACCAGTCTGCTCTTCCCTGCTATCTCCCGTCTAAGCGCCCTTTGGAGCCGCCTTGGCTCTACGATCCTGGTCTTGAACCTATCTCTCTTCGAGTATAGTTTATACCTTTCCACTATCTCGTTTACCTCCACGCATGTGGAGCCAGGTATTGCACTGCATAACATTGCTGAGAAGCGGCTCTTTCCTGCTCCGGCGGTGCCGCCAACCACAACAATGAACCTTTTTTCGTGTATGCTGTCTACCCGATGTAGTCTTTGGCGGATTCCAGAGCGCCCGTTATCTCGGACCGCGCCGCCTCCAGGTCCAGTACGGGATTCGGCGGTATATTAACCCTGAGAAGGTAGGTCTTGGAGGGGGTGCTGAACATCCATCCGCCTATTGAATAGTCTTTGTATTCAGTATTGAATTTAAGTATCACATTAGAGAGCGAGACGAGCTTCTCGGCAAGCTGCATTGTCGCATCGTCAGCATTGTCGACGTATATGACCTCCTCCTTGTTCTCGTCCCTCGTCACGAAATACGGCTCCACGACCGGAACATTGCCCTGCTTGGCGTGGAGGGATATGTGCTGCGCCAGCCTCTTGGAAACAGAGTCGTATTTGGACATCTCGTCCTGCAGCCTTGCTGATGCGCTGCCGAACGACTCTGCTATCCTGTCTATCTCTGAGTTTACATCCGCAGTTATGCTGTCCAGCTTTGCAGCTACCGGTTTTCCGGAGAACTGCGAAGGGTCCAGCAGAAGCGTATTGAGGTCCACGCTGTATTTGGTCTTTATCGAGGGCGAAACCTGTTTTATTATCGTGTCAGCATAATCGCTCCATACATTTTCCATATTACCACCATTTAGTATGTTTCAGCAAACTATAATAATGTGACATCCACCCTAGAGTATATGTAGCGTAGAAGGCGGATTGTCATGTATGCAGAGGGGCTTGCAGAGGTAGAGGACGGAAACGCGTTCCTGAACCCGTATTCAAAGTTGTCGAGGGACGTGAGCGTGGCGCTGTTGTCCGGCATGCCAAGGGAGATAAGCGTGCTGGATGCCACCTCAGCCACTGGCATAAGGGGCATACGGTACTGGAAGGAGCTCGGCATACGCGATATAACTCTGCTCGACATAAACGAGGAGGCGTGCCGGTCCATAAGGTCTAACATCGGATTGAACGGGATTGATGCGAAAGATATGAATGTGATCAACGACAGCATACAGAGGTTCGCCAACAATTCCGGAGAGAGGTTCGATGTCGTAGACCTGGACCCGTTCGGCAGCCCGGCACCGAACCTCTACGACATCATGAAGCTCGTAAAGAGAGGAGGCATGCTTATGGTCAGCGCTACAGACACCGCAGTGCTCTGCGGGGCGCATGCAAGGGCGTGCATGAAGAGGTACGGTTCTGTGCCCGTACATGACGAGCTGTGCCATGAGGCGGGCCTGCGCATACTCCTTGGATATGTGTGCCGCATAGCCGCACAGTTTGAGCTTGGCATGCACGTCATATTCTCGCTTGTGCACAGGCATTTCATCAGGATTGCTGTAAGACTAAAGCGTGGAGTAGGAGAGACGGATTCATCCCTGAAAGAGCTGGGATTCGCCTACCATTGCAGGAAATGCGGATGGTTTGGATATGACACAGGGTTCCTGCCCAAAAGGGATAAATGCGGAGCGTGCAGCAACGATGTGACAGTATTCGGCATACTGTGGTTGGGGGACCTGTATGACGATAAAGCTAGGCATTCGGTATACGACTACTTCAAAAGCAAGGGATTCGAGTCACTGGATGTGATTGGCAGGGCCAATGAGGAGGTAGACCTGCCTTTTTACTACTCTGTGCCTAAGCTCACTAAGATACTAAAGGTACCATCAGTCAGCCCGATAAAGGTCTCGGATGGGCTCAGAGCCTCTGGTTTCAGGGCCAGCCTAACCCATATTAGCAGTCAGTGCATAAAGACCGACGCTGGCATACAAGACATTAAAGAGCAGATTATCGCAGTTTTTAAGGATGGTATAAGCACATGCCCCATTTAAAAACCTTTCGCACGCATTTTTTGGTTTTGTCGTCTTGCATTGGCATCTGACTTCTATATATTTACGGAAGTTTTGATTTAGAAAGGTATAAATATGACCAAAAGCCAACGAGTATATGAGGGGGTGTAGAAATTGGAATACAGAGGGAGGATTCCAAAGGATGTGGAGGATGGTAAATCTATATCTATGGGTGCCGAGGCAGAGTCCAGCATAAATTGCGCTCTGTGCAACACACCTATAAAAAGCAGGGAGATTCGTTTCCTTCTCTCTTCTGCGGAGCTCTTGAAGCTTGACTTGCCTATAAAGGAGAGGCAGGTTTGTGTGAGCTGCTACTCCTCAACTAGGAGTATCGCGGCCAAGCGGAATAGACCTGTAGCAGAGAACAGGAAATACTCAGAACAATACGCCAATATAGATATAGAATAAACCTATAGACGCCTCTTGCCTAGGACTTTTGCGCTCTCTTACTTGTTTTTTATGCTTGTTGATTTCCTTGCGCTTACCGAGATCATCTGCGACTCTTCCTCATAACCAAGGACGTTCCTGAACACCTGCGGCTCCATGGCTATCGTGTTGTCAGAGAATGGATCGTTTATGTAGAAAGTGTCCTCGTCATAGCCCTTAACGACCACCCACTGGGGAGCGGCATCCATGTATGAGTCCATGGCGTTCGCATTGACAAGTACTATGGGTATCCTGCCCTCATCAAGCTCCTTCCTTATAGAGTTTACCGTAACGATTCTGTGGTCCTCCCTCACCTTGTAGTTGTTGATCTTCTCCTTTATCTCGTTGTATGAGGCCCTCAAAGTATCGAGGTTCGTGCCCTCGTTTACCGCAATCTTCCTCTCATATCCCTCGTCTTTCTGGTTGTTACTTACTATCTTTGGCCTGGCGCCCCTCTTTGCAAGAGCGTATGCTATCCCGTACTTGGAACCGTGCCATACGCTACCGCCTATGGCGTCATTCCATATCTCAAACTCTACCTCTTTCTTCATCCTGAAGTTCTTGTTTATGTGCTTGAGCACCATCATAACGCACGCAGCAGAGCTCGTGAACTCCTCGCTCTGCGCATAGTTTGGTATATCGTATATTTTCGCCTTCTTAGGTCTCGGTTTGTTAGGTTTTGGCATGTTAATCCCACGGGTCGTGTTAGAAAATCATATTATAATGCAGGGAGGGAGATTTGTTCGTGTTTTGAACTCCCGTAGGCCTAAGCCAGCAGATCTTGAGTCTGTCGCGTTTGACCATGCTCCGCCATCCCTGCACGCTGATATGATTGATGGTTAAATAAATATTACTTTCCTTTTGTGCTTTGCTTTATTTACCAGTTTATATGTTAATTGCTTCCAAATATTTATGCTTTTCTATTGATTTGGCTTTGTTTAGAAAGCCTGAGGAGGGACAATGACTATTTACCTAACCGTATCCTCTTAGGCGTCTTTGGAGTTGCATTGTATTCATTCATAAAATATATCCCCGGTGATCAAAGCCTGAAGAGGCGTTTATGCAATAAGTTAGATTACCTGTAACCAGACGTTTTTATTATTTGCTGATGTAATAACATTTAAGGTTTTGTAGATGTTGGATAGCGGCAAAAAGACCACAAAACGGATTGTCTTACTAATCTTGGTACTGCTTATTATACAGTTTTATCTCGGTATGTTTGAAAATCTGTTGGTTAGCGTCCCTTCAAACGCTTTGCCTGTTAATACGACCTTAAGCGAAGCGCTTACTTATTCACTCTTGGACGGAGGACTTGTGTTGACATTGCATGTGGTAGACGCATTCCTGCTGATAGTGGTTTCATTTGTTTTAATGATCTCAATGCTCAGAAATGAACTCTGGAATAAAATATTAAGCATACTCGGTTTTGTATTCATTCTGATCGCAGCAATAAATGGCATAAGGTTCGTCATGTCAAACTTCAGCATAAACGGTATTTCTTACGGGATGGCAGGCGCATTTATGGGCGCCATGATCGTGTACATTATTTCAATCTATAGGATTGGAAAACAATTTCATCGAGGGATTACTTGAATTTCCCCAAAATGAATATAAGCCCCAGGAGGGAGTCGAACCCTCGGCCTTCTGCTTACCATGCAGACGCTCTGCCACTGAGCTACTGGGGCGCACGTTATATCTTTAACGCAACTCTATTTAATTATTGCCTGCCAAACTTATTCGTGGTAGACGGGCAGCTTACCGAAAGGAGGAAGCTCCCCCCATACAGAGGACGTGAAAGCTTAAGGCTTGATTCGGAACAGAAACGGCACCCTGACGATGCATAACGCTATGACAATACGAGCGCATCGGAGGGGATGAAACGGCCGATGCGCGTCCGGTGAGTATGCAAGGTCTTTGCGCCGCTCAGACGAATGCTGCCTAAAACAGAAGGGGGGCTACGGTCTACCACAACGCTTATCAGCCCTGCATGCTTACCTGTCCGTTGAACGTCACATTTTTATTGCTGGGGCATGAAAACGTCGCCTGCTGGCTCAGAGGGGGCGCGCAGTAGTTTGAGGCTATGGAGAAGTATCCTGTATACTTCTTGCCTATCTTTGCCTGGATGGGAATGTCTGCGGCACATGTTACGGTATTGCCCTGCGACGACCGAGACGGATAGCAGCTCCCTGATACGCTGTGCACGTTCGATATCGTGGCGTTGAAGGAGCTTATGTTGACTATGCCAGGCTGTCCATTTATCAGCAGAAGGTAGAGCGAGGCATTTCCCGTTATGGAATTCTGGGAGAGCGCGGCATCCGAGCATGTGAACCCACCATATACCGCACAACTCTGGGTGGATGATAGCACGGGCGTGGAAGCCAGGACGAACAGTACGGAGAGCATGACCCCTAAGATGAGGAACACAAAACCGTAGACTGTAATGAATTCGACCGCACTCTGGCTTTTAAGCATCATATTTAAGTTGCACCATACACCTATAAAAACATAATGCAGGTGTCTTGACTGTGGTGAACGAGGCTGCACACGCAAGAGGGCTCAGACGTCCCAAGAGGTTCGGGCAGGTGTTCCTCGTGAATCGCAACATAGCGAGGAAGGAGGCCAGCCTTGCAGCCGGAAAGAGGGTTCTGGAGCTCGGCACAGGAAGTGGCATGCTCACAGAGGAGTTGGCTAGGACGGCCAAGAGCGTTGTAACGGTTGAGATAGACGGGCGTGTGTTCGAAGCGGCGAGAGAGAGAATAAGAGAGTACAAGAATGTGAGAATGATAGAGGGTGACTTCTTCAAAATTAATGTGAGGGAGTATGGAGACTTTGATATGTTCGTGTCAAACGTCCCGTACAGCCTCTCAAGCGACACGATATACTGGATAATGCAGATCAAGGTGCCATCTGTTCTGTGCCTTCAGAGGGAGTTCGTTCTCCATATGCTGGCAGGGCCTGGCACAAGAAAGTATTCCAGGATAAGTGTGATGTCGCGTCTCGTGCTTGAAGTGCAAAGGATCATGGATGTTCAGAGAACCGCATTCAGGCCTGTGCCCAACGTCGACTCTGAGCTTATTGCTGTGAATGCCATAGGTAGAGAGCTTGATGGCAAGGCGCTGCGCATCCTCTCTATTTTGATGGAGCACAAGAAGAAGCTTGTCAGGAACGCGGTAGTGGATTCCTCAGCCGCGCTAGGCATCGACAAAGATTCTGCTAGGCGGATCTCCGACAGCTTAGATTTAGAGGGAGACAGATTGTTCAGGCTAGCCCCATCAAAGATATACCAGATATCAGAGGAGATAGCTGCGGCGCTTCGCTCAGAGGACTTGGGTAGGATATGAAAAACATAAATATATATCTGAAGAATTATAATATTAAGAGGGGGATTATATCTTGAGGAGAGGAAGGTACGTCGCGATTGCTTCTTCGATACTATTGCTAGCTTTGGTTATCAGCTATGCCTCCGCCTCACAAGCAAACACTACCCTAGCAACACTGAACAGTGCAACATACAGGACACAGTACTCGATTAGTCACGGGACCTGCCTTGACGCCGTCGTTTATGGGGAATGTCTCGGAGTAGGAACAGGGGTCTCTGTGACAGAGTACAAGAACGCCGGAAACGGAGGCATCGTGAATGTAGGAGTGGCAACGCTGCCCAGCTCTGGGAATTACCTCCTGCCATTTTCCTACACCCCGATCATCTCCCAAGTACTAGAGTATAACAAAAACGCAGCCCAGAATCTACTGACATGCCCGAGTAAACCAGACCCTTCCAACGTTATGTCATACTTCACAAATGACCAGGCCTCTGGGATATATGGAGATAGATGTCTCGCAAACTCTGTGCCGCTCATTACCACTTTTACAGTATCGATTACCTCGGATTGGTATGCTTTGGCGGTTTGGGGTACAAGTTCGGCAGGACTGCACACCGCGATAAAAACACACATAACAGACGGAGCCTCCGGATATATAAATAATCTCGGCTTCTCCGGAGAGCTTAATAATAATGGAAAGCAGAGCATATCTGACGCTTACAATTCCAATTCATACATATTCAATAACGTAAATGTGTCGAACCAGAGTGTAATCTGGTCCTGGAACGCAAAGTACGCGAATCTTAGCGGCTCCAGACCGATTGACATCTCATATAACGGCACTGGAGTGGAATGGCTCCCGTGGGGATTTCCGCCCTTATACTCTGTGTGTGTATACAAATACCCGTTTAACTTTTCCAGCAACATTACATTCAGGAACACGCAGATACCCATACCTGTAAGCCTGGCCCCGGACAACACAGTAAATACGTATGGCAGTGTTAGCCTGTTGCCGGACATAATCTACAGGTTTAGCATACCCACCATATCATCAAGCGTGAACACCAAATCGGAATTCCTGAACGTGTCCCTGAACATGTACAGCCCGGCAAACTGGAATACGCCCAACACCCTTAACCCATTTAATATCTCTACAGGCTCTGGATTATTCGCGAACGTGAAGAAGAACGGCAACTCGTATCTTGCCGTATTCCCATTGAATTCCATATCTATGTTCTCTCCTGAACCAGGCAGTATGATCTCCCCGAACACCATATTCACTCTGATCGAGAGCAATAAGGTATTGAAAAATGAGAACTCCAAGCACCGCACAGGAGACCAGATAACGGTCGAGAGTCCGTCGTGGATATCGATAACACCGAATGACAATATTTACGTACTGAATTATACGGCCGCATGCGGGCTGTTATGCATCGGGAAGACTTACAACACATACCTGATAAACATAACCCTGCTGCCCGATGGGGATTACAATCTTTCCAATATAAAAGTCCCTGGAGGTAATAACAGCATAACCACTGCAAAAGACTGGAATAGATCATGGGAGAAGTATTGGAACAGGACCTTGGTGGAGCTGTCATCAAACCAGTATATAACAAACCTTTTTGAGATATCCAGTTCGCACTCCAAGATATGGGGATTGTTCAGGAGCGAGGGGAGCTCTTGCAAAGCAGGAGGAGGCGGAAAGGGGAGGTGCGTCATGAGTGGTTCCATTCCGACAGGCCTGACCTCTGATTACCAGGGTGACATATTTATAATGGGCATAACTCCGCAAGGAGGTTTAAGCGAGACATACAGCTTCTTTAAATGTATGTTCGAGTCATGTCCGCACCAGTTTGAGCTTGCGGCGTTATACTCCAACGGCACCGAGAACTTCGCGGAGGTGCCATTATCAATTACACCAGACAGCATAGCGGCATCCCCAGACGGCAAATATATATATATCACGTCTCCGAGCGATGGCAATGTTATTGTATTCAGCGGCAGCACCCTTGATGAGATAGGTGCCATAAACCTGGCTTACAAGAACCTGAATCTGGGTTCCTACCTGTTACATGGGGGCCCGTTTAATGACAGTTCTGTAAGTACTGCATACTCAAATCTGCCTGCCGACTCCTTAGTTAACTCCGTTGACATCAGTTCATACCATCACCCGATCTCGATCTCGAACTACGATGGCCTGCTTTATGTCTTTGACAACTGGACATTCCAAGCAGGCACAGGGCAGGAGTCTACCATATTGATGCTCAGGGCGTTCTCGTACAATGGAGTGGAAATACCTATAGACTCACAGAGCTTCAATACCTCTGCTACGAACTCCAGCACCCAATTAAACTATTACAGCGTAGGGTACTATCCGCCGTATGGATGGCCGCTTTCGGCGAACATCAGCACGGTAGGGCAGGGAACCGATACCGTCTCCTACTGCATAGCTGAATGCACATACACACCAAGCTCTCCGAGAATGGACCCGTCCAACACGTTCGGGTATCTGCCCCTCGGCCCCAGGATAAGCAATACGGGAGGAACAGGCAGCGGGGTACTGACAGATCTGGGCTTCACCGTGGACTTCAATAACACAGCATACATGCTCGCACGCACTTCCAACAACAATAACTATGTCGAGCTGCTTGAGTTCCGGGTGAACATACAGAATTATACGAAGCTGTCGTTCGGGAGCAATTCGACATACATGTGCATGCTAAGCAATGTGCAGAAGGGCAATAACTGCGTGCAGAATGTGAGCGGATTGGAGAATATGTATCCCCCACTGGAAGGGGTGCCTAGCTCCTTCTCGTCTGCGATGGGTGAGGGGTCTCCGGTAAGGCTTCTGAACATCCCAAGCGTCTTTTCATCAGAATTCCCGTTCGGAATCAATACAAGCG
>CAYPBZ010000022.1:0-13102 GCA_964409135.1 Microcaldota archaeon | reverse complement strand
ATCTTATGTTGTTTTTGGTGTGGAATATGGCTAGGAATATAGGCGTGAAACAGCTGGGCTCTACTCTCAAACTCTTAGCGCCTTCGAGAGTTCAAATCTCTCCCCCCTGCATTAATCTTTCGTCCTACCTAACTTTAGGATTCTCGAATACGAATCAGCAATCAGGCTTCTTGTGCCTTCTCTGTCAGAGATTCTACAGAATTCTACCTTCATGTACCTACTCACAGGCATGTTCGATATGTAAGTTGCCGATGAGCCGAACAGAGAAATTCTTACGCTCTCCTTCGAATCTGTTATCGTGCATGCAGACGCGGTTATCACCCTACTCTCTTTTTTGATGTAGCGTATCTGGTCTATTTCTGTTACCTTGCCGACTACATCTACATATTTCGAACTCACGGATGAAATGTCAGACACGCTCACCGGCCCGTCCATGGATTTTGCTGTCCTGACTATCGCGGTACTGCCTGTGCCGTACAGCATGTCCTTTTCGGGACTGAGCACGAGGTTCCTTGCGACAACCGAGTCCCCACGCTCTATACGCTCCGCGTCCATGAAATCTGAAGAGCTGCCTATAAGGCTGAGAGGCAGCGTGGCGCCCTCTCTCCCAAGCACGACTATCCTTCTGTCTGTCTCCCCCTTTATGGTCTTTATCCTCGACGGATTGAATATTCTGTATACTATATCCTTTATGTCTACCGTCGCATCTTGATGATCGTGCAGGTATGCCCTGTCGATCAACCCCTGCACGCTGACAGTCGAGCTGCTGCCGGGGCTCATGCCCTGCCGCTGGCTCTTAGCCGAAGGCGAGTCCGACATGCTCATAGAGAGGGCCTGCCTCCTCGTCACGAAGCCGGAGAATCCGTCTATTACATCCTCAACTCCTCCCATCAGGGTAACTTGCATAGAAAACCTTTTATATCTAATATACCGATAGCTATCCGTTCATAAAACAGAAAAAGGATGGCGACAGAAGTGGCAAATAAACCAAAAACTGAGAATAAATCAGTAGGATTGGAGGAGGCAGTAAGGATAGTCGAAGAACGCGGCACCAGACTGGTATGGTTGGGCATCGAGCCAAGCGGTAGGATAGGAAGAATGCTGAATGTGGGTTCCAATAGGATAATGAAGATGGATCCGGAAGAGCTCATATACAAGGATTCCGAGAACCTGAAGAAGCTGGAGGGCCATATCTTTTTGTGCTATCATGGGAACACGTCGAAGTTCATGGCTGAATACCTGGACAAGAGGCACAATGTAAAGACATACCATCTGAAGAATGGCGTAGTGCCCCTGACTGGAGAGGTATTCTAAACCACCTGCGATGCGCGCACGAGGGACGTAGCTGCAGTTCTGCCTATTGCTAATCTCTACCATGCGCCTTTCTGAACTCTTTGTACATCTCCAGCACGTCGTCAGGCGCAGAGGGCGATGACCCGCTTATCACATCCTCGACGACCTTCTGGGTTATGTTTGGGCTATACCTCTCCTTAAGCGCAACATTCATGGATATCCTCTTGGCCTCGTTGCACACTCCCTCTATGTCTGCTCCGGTGAATCCTTCCGTCATCTCGGCGAGCCTGTCAAAATCTATGGCGTCGAGCGGTGCGTTCCTGAGGAAGTTTATGAACATCTTCTTTCTGATTGGGGCTGTTGGCGGTCCTATGTAGAGCAATCTGTCGAACCTTCCCGGCCTGAGTATCGCAGGGTCTATCACATCAGGCCTGTTCGTAGAGGCTATGACCATTATGCCTGCCGATCCTCTCATCCCGTCCATCTGCTTCAGGAACTCAGAGATGATGCTGCTGTACATCTCCTCCGAGCCGGTCCTGCTTCCTACAATGCCATCTATCTCGTCTATGAAGAGTATTGCTGGCTTGTTCTCTTTGGCCCTATAGAAGTATTCCTTGAGCTTTGACGTTGCTTCGGTCGGCCCTCCACGCATAATCTCGGAGCTGTCCAGCTCTATCATGGTCACGCCAGGAGCCATCCCTGCCACTGCCCTCATCATCATAGTCTTTCCTGTGCCTGCCGGCCCGTACATCAATATGCCGTTAGTCCCTTTCACTCCGTACTTCTTAGCCAGCTCAGGGTGCGTCAGAAGGTCTATGGCGGAGCTTATCGTATCCTTCTCCTTCGAGTATCCGACTATCCTGTCAAGCGCGGCCTTGTTGCCTGTCTTTGACGACCCCGCTATCACGTTATGGGTCCTTTCGAAATCATCCCTGAACCTGGTGTACTGCTCCACATCTGCTATTCTTGTTGATGGTTTTGTGCTCTTTATCGTCTTAATGAGATCGCCGTACGTGATATCGAGAAGCTTGTGTGACTCTATCGCTTCCCGCGCCACTCTCTGCGATGTGGATTCGCAGATGTTCCTTATGTCTACGCAGCTGAATCTTTCCGTATTCTTGGCCAGCGCTTCTACGTCTATATTGCGCGATATCGGGAGTCTCTTCAGGTAGAGCCTGAAGAGCTCGCTCCTCGCCCCGAAGTCGGGCAGCGGCATATATATGGAGCGGTCGAACCTCCCCGGCCTGAGTATTGCAGGGTCTATCGCATCAGGCCTGTTCGTCGCACCAACAACTATGACCCTCTCAAGCTTCTGGAACCCGTCAAGCTCCTCTAGAAGCTGTGACATGAGGTGCTTGTGCACCTCGTCCATCTCAACATCCCTCCTCCCTGCAATTGAGTCTATCTCGTCTATGAAGAGGATGCATGGGGAGCTCTTCTTGGCAATGGCGAATATCCTTGATATCTTCCTCTCAGACTCGCCAGGCTGCGAGGCTACTATGTCGGATGCAGACATCCTGAAGAACCCGTTGTGTATCTCGCGCGAGAGCGCTCTCATCATCATTGTCTTTCCGTTGCCCGGCGGTCCGAAGAGAAGCACGCCCTTCACGGGCTTGACATTGTACGCCCTCGATACCCCTCTCTGCTCTATCGGAGAGATTATGGACCTCATCATGTCGTCCTTCACTGTGGTATAATCTGCTATATCGTCGAACGTCTCGGACGGCTTCTCGGCCTGGAGGTCCTCGAACGCCTCTCCGAACTTCATGCGTATATCGTGCTTTTTGACCTCGAGAGCCTTCACTATGTCGATGTTGTAGAGCTCCATGAGGAAGAAGGCCAGGGGCGCAAGCACGAAGCTGAGAAGCGGTATTAGTGGTAATATGGGTTTGCCAGTGGCAGCCAACAGCAATCCATAAACTATGGGGTATACGACTCCGATGGTGCTCGCCCTGGCGCCCTTGTATTTAGACCTCGAGCGTATTGCTACTGTCTCCACAGAGAAGAACAGCGCGACTACTATGATGAATTGTATCGTGTATACAGGCTTGTAAAGGAGGGCAGCCACGAGCACAGCGAATATCGCCGTTATGTCTGCAAGCAGCTTTGGATCCATGAACCTCTTGAAAGCCGCTCCTGTCCCGGATATGAATGTAGAAACCGTAAGCCTCGGTCCGGAGACAGTGGTGAATTGCAATGTCGTGTTTAGGGCGCCCGAGCTTATGGCAGAATGAGCATCCGAGGCATTATATAGGATATACGCGTTGTTCTGTATGCCCATGGTGGCAGAGAACGAGATTATGCCGACGAAGACTATAATTATCATTATCGCCGATCTCTTGAACCCGATCAGGAGGGGAGCCAGGATCATAAATGGTATAAACAACAGCTTCCCGATGTATGAGAGAGCCAGTGATATCAGCAGGTACGCCAGTATTATGGAGCGGTAGTTTATGAATCCGAACACCATGGCAGCAGTGAACACGAACGCGTATATCCATCCTATCCCTGGAGACTGGTACATCAGCACCGGAAAGATCAGGGCCGCAAGCACTCCCATGCCCAGGAATGGATGCTTCATTGAGGCTATGAACAGTACTATTGAGAGCACTACCACAAATATTGCCGGATAATACGGGATTGCTATGGAGGCCGATATGAATATGAGCAGAATCATGACCGCGTCTATGAACTTTGTGTCGGAGATTATGTTCTGTACATGGTCCCTAAAGTTGTAGAATGAGACGGGAAGCCCTTTGCTGCTCCTAATTATCTCCTCTGCGCTCACTCCCTTCCCTGTATGCACGGACATTTTGTTCCTCCTCAGGTACTCTATAATAATTTATCGGGCAATACTATTTATTACTGTGCTGTCCCAAATAAATATATATTCTTGATAGACAATGTTTAAATCCCCCTTGTAGCTCAATGGTAGAGCGGCCGGCTGTAGTTTGGGAATTCCTAAGAGCCAGGAAGAAACCGGCAGGTTGGGTGTTCAAATCACTCCAAGGGGATGTTTATATAACTCAGTGTGGCTCTCTTATATGGGTGCCTCGGTGGTGTAACGGCTAGCACACAAGCCTGTCACGCTTGAAACTCGGGTTCGACTCCCGGCCGAGGCGTACTATTTTGACGACGTAGTGCTAAGTTAGAAATAATGCCTCTACTTCCAGGACCGAATAGGTTTAAATATTATGCTGTTTTACTGCACAAAATATTTATATACTGCGAAGTCCAACCATCTTTCTGATTTTATGGTAGAAGACGAAAGGCTATTAGGCAAGCTTACTGTGACAAGCGATGTGATTAACGCTACTGTGGACTTTTTCCATGATGAAGGCTTCATACAGCTTCTTCCGGTAATGCTGGGGAAGAGCACGGATCCGCTAGGTCCGGATCCCGGCTCATCGGTCATAAAGACCGCTGAAATAGAGTATCTGGGTGATAAACTAAAGCTTATGAATTCTATGATACTGCACAAGCAGGTTGCGGTGAAAAGATTGGGCAAGAAAATATGGATTCTATCTCCGAACATAAGGCTTGAAAAGGGGGAGAGGAAGGAAACAAAGAGGCACCTCTTCGAATTCACCCAAGCGGACTTTGAGATACCGGGCGCCAAGAAAGAGGGCGTAATGGCTCTTGTAGAGCAATTCTATAAGAGGCTGAACAAGAGACTACGCGAGAGCGAGGCCTTTGCCAAGCTCGGTATAGAGCCGTTCAAGTTCAAGACACCATTTAAGGTATATGAAACCCACAAGCTAGAAGAGAAGTACGGTGCAGACTGGGAGCCTGCCGCTTCTGCCGCTGCAAAGCAGCCGTTCTGGGCGCTCTGCCACAAGAGAGAATTCTACGACAAGGAGGACCTTTCAAATCCAGGCCACTACTTAAACTACGATCTTGTTTACCCATTGGGCTTTGGCGAGGCGCTGTCCGGTGGGGAAAGGGAAAGCGACTATAAAAGGATCCTGGAGAGAATGGGTAGAGACAGACTTAGTATGGATATATATAACGCCTATCTAAAGGAAGCAGAACACGGATTTCTGCCTTCTGCAGGTGCGGGATTCGGCATTGAGCGCCTGGCGAAGTTCCTAACTAAAGAGGAACACATTGGAGGAGTCCAGATGTTTAGGAGGGTACCTGGCGAAGAGATAAGCATATGACAAAGTTCAAGAAGCAATAATCTGCACCACCTGGACTTTTACCCAAATGCTAAGCGACTAAAAGGAGCGGTAGCAGTAATTTCGAACGCTTTTAATCCCTACACTTTACAAAAGATGCTTATTGAATTTGCTGCACTAAGTTTTCGTCTTTCTTCCAATACATCATTAGGCTTTGACGCACATCCGCAAAGCCTTAACTACATTTTCTACAAGACTGCGGAATACCTACATAGACAATTCAGAGATCCACAAGCTCTCTGAGGAACACCGTGGCGTATGACCCGGAAGGCAAGGAGAACCTGACAGTTCTGTCAGTATCGTCGTACGCAAAATCCTTATAAGGTGCAAACAGCACCCTCTGCGAGCCCTTGCATCTTATCTCTGGAATGCTCTTTAGCTTGAAGCTTTCCGCCGATATCCCTATCTCATTCATCAACCTTGCTTCGGCGTCAGAGATGTTTTTTGTGTCATATCCTACTATATTTCCTAGCGCAAACACATCCGCATCCTTCGTCCCATCATCATACGTACGCATGCTGTCATATTTTGGGAACCCGTACCTGTCCGCCATGCAAACAGTTTCGCCGCTCTCAGGAGAGATTCTCTGGCCCTTGATTCTGTCCTCGAGAACGGAGTTGAACATGTACGCCTCCACAGAATGCACGAACATCATGAGCAGCTGCCTAGGCAGCCGCCTGAGCGCGTTGGCGTAGTTTCCAGGGAACCTGCTGATGTATTCTATCACCTGCCTCTCGTACTTTAGATATCTCGGGAAGTACTGGAGCGCCTGGGAGAAATCCATATCATCCTTTAGCCTTGTTCTCGCCCCTATGGCGCCCTCGTTCGTCTCGTTGTCTACATCTGTAAGGAATGCCATCACAGCATCCTCGAACCTCTTGTTCAATATGTGCACTCCTACATCTTTGTTGTTCCCGCGCGACCCGAACCTCTGCTCTCCGAAGTAATTCGGGAATACCTTATAATCACTGCTGTAAGCGGCATCGAGGCCTTCTGACATTCCGTTCAGCCTTACCGCAAACCTGTTCCCCTCAAGGTCCCCAAGCCTTACCTGCCTGTCGGATGCCCAGGCGCCGTTTATCCTTATATCCTTTATGGATATACTGCCGAGCTGCTCCGGCATGACCCCATACAGGCTGCACATCTGCGTGGTCAGTGCCGCCCTGTCCTTTGTGCCGGCGAATCCCACCGACCTGAATCCTCTATGTAGCTTGTTCGCTATGGCCTTGAGCGCCTGCACTGTGTTCCAATCGGTCTTCTGCATTATGAAGATGCAGAACCTTCCTTCAGGGCCTCTGCATTTACGAGCGCCGATGTCTTGCGCATTGTACTCTTTACCAATCTCAAGGACCTTAAACTCCGGGGTTATCTCCTCGACCACAAAGTCTTCCGGAGTGGATTTTATCACTGCCCTCGGTTTTTTGGCCCTAGAAAGAGTCATCACACGCGTTCACCATCTTCTCTTTATTCGTGTTAAGTCCTTCTCCAGCACGAAGACCATCCTTTCCAGTACTATCCTCACGAGAAGGAGTATGAGAACCCCGAGCACTACAATAAGTATGCCATACACATCTATGCGGTACAGTATGAACGCGAAGGCGATGGCCACGCCAGGTGGATGCTCGCTATGTGTAGCCACCATCAATATGATGGTTATGAAGATGAATACGGCAGTCGTGACATACAATGGCATCGGGACTATGGTGGAGGTCAGTATCCCAAGATACCCTATGACGCTGCCTATTATGTAGCTCTTTATGAATTTGGGCAGATGTGCAGAATTGGATTTTGGTGTCAGGAAGAGTATGAAGGCGCTCGCCGCGAACGCAGAGAAGAGTATGGCGGATGCGCCTATCCCATATCTTATGTCGAAGTTTATGAAGCTGAATATCGCGACAATCAGAGATATGCTGCCCGCAGCAAGTATCGCAGGCATCACGTTATTTCTGAATCTGGCCCGGCTCCCGCGCCCCCCTCTCTTCTTATTGCGCTTCATAATTATATACTAATAAAAGTGTAGTTATTAAATAGATGCTGTAAGCATAATACACGTGGAATTAACGCTCCAAAGATTGATTCAATGGATGAATTTCCGATAGAGGCGGATCCATCGCAGCTGCTGGGCATGGTAGAGCTTATAAAGGAGAACGGGGGCTCTGAATACATATCTATACTGGCAGAGGACGCAAACGAGCAGATAGACGACCTACTGCCGCTGGTTGACGCCGTGACGCTTTTCAAGTTCGCTGAGGTGAAGAACGGTATAATATCACTTACAGACCGCGGTTTGAAAATCACGTCCAAAAACTTTCACAGCACTTTAAGGGCCGTACTTGAATCGACAGAGCCGTTCAAGACCGCATCGCAGATTGTGTCCAAAGGCGAAGTTACTACCAGGGGGTTGACAGAATCCCTGAAAAAGAGCAAGATAACCTTCCATAACGACCCCCAGACGAACGAAGAACTCCTCCGCGACCTTATGCTCAGGTGGGCAAGCAGGGTGAAGCTGTTCGACTACGATTCTGAGACGGACACATGGAAATACATACCTAAGAAGAGGCATGAAATAGGAAAATGATTTAAACAATGCCCGGCAATCCCATTTATGTACGCCATAATCTCGTTTTTGTGGTTGTTGATAGTAGACACTACGTTCTCTTGGGCAAGAATGTTCACTGCCCTGGGCATATCGATTTTCATATCTCTTGCAATAGGCATATTTGCCGCAAGATCGAAGATCGCCGAGAGCATAATACTCCCTGTCGTCGACGTATTTCAGACAATTCCGATACTCGCATTCTTCCCAATAGCAGTATATGTGATTGTTGGCATCATGCCCGGCTATATAGGGATAAACGCCGCCGTTATACTATTGATAATAACGAGCATGGTATGGAATATAATATTCGGAGTGTACGAATCTGTGAAATCACTCCCAAAGAATTACATAGAGATGTCATCCATATATAGAATGGGAAGATTTTCTAGGATAAAAAACATATATATGCCGGCTGCGATGGAACGGGTCGTAGGCCAGTCGATATTATCATGGTCGATAGGCCTTTTCTATCTTGTAACAAGTGAGATATTCTCAACAGGCAATCAAATATACACAGTAAAGAACGGAATAGGCGTCGAGCTGCTTAAACTCGGCCTTACCGGGAATGCTCTATATTACATGTTAGGAATCACTGTCTTCGTTCTGTTTGTTGTTGCAACAAGATTCTTGTTCTTCATGCCATTAGAGCGCATTTTCAGTGTAAAAGGCAAAAAGAAGAAAACAGTGAGGAAAAACCAATTCTCCTTTATAACAAAGCCTTTATCAACAGTGTTAAAGGACATGTACAAATACACAATAACGCCAAGTGAAAACGTATACAAAAGGTCCAAGCCCATATGGCATAAAACCTCGATAGAGAGGACATCTGGTGCACAAAAGAGATACATATTATGTGGTATAACGACGATTCTTGTAGCTTTTGCAATATACATCTTAGTATCCGACCCCTCCATAGCTTCATACGAGTACATCGCAATAAAATCATTAGCATTCTCATTCGTTAGAGTCTGGGCCGCATTCGCACTTATAACACTTGTGTCAATATTCGTGAGCGTATATCTCGTATTTAAATCGAATATGAATTCCGTTTATCTATTTATACTGCAGATCCTGGCATCGATACCTGCCACAATATTACTTCCTATTATTGTGAGATACTCGTCAAACCTCCCGTACAGCTCTGAGATAGTGGCATTTCTGATATTCTTCCTCAGCGGTATATGGTATTTCATATTCAGCACGGTATCGACAGGCAGGACCATACCAAAATACATATCAGAGGTAGTGAGGATATTCAATATCAAGGGAAGGACGGCTATGACAAAAGTATACCTGAAAGCCTTAATGCCGGGAATCGTAACCGGAGGAATAACTGCTGTTGCAGCAGAATGGAATGCGAGCATAGTGGCCGAGAGATTCACTACCTCGGCAATAAGCAACGGTACAGTGCTCACAAGTGTACATACCGGTATAGGGAAACTACTTGATGTAGCATTAGAGCAGGGCAATATAACACTTATGATAATTGCCCTGATAAACCTTGTAATCATAATAATAATAATAAATAAATTAGTATGGCACAGGTTATATAATAGGACAACAGAGGCATATAGGTAATGCAGATGAGAATGATAGAGGTTAAGAACATCGATTTCTCATATGACGGGATCACAAAGGTCATAGACAACGTTAGCTTCTACGTGAACAGTTGGGAATTCGTCTCTATAATAGGTCCATCAGGATGTGGAAAAAGCACACTGTTGCGCATTATAGCTGGACTCGAGACTCCGAATAATGGGTATATTCTCTATTCCGGTAAGAGAATGCACGGCTCGCATTCTAAAATGTCATTCGTATTTCAGGATTTTGCTCTTCTTCCATGGCTCACAAACATTGAGAATATAATGATGGGCCTGTCAAACCTCAATATAGATGAAGACGAAAAAAGGGAAAGGGCACTGAAGCTCATTGACCTGTTCGGTCTAACAGACTATGGGGATTTTTATCCGAATACTCTCAGCGGCGGCATGCAACAAAGGGTCGGGATAGCCAGGGCCGTCGCCTCAGAGCCTGATGTATTGCTGATGGACGAGCCATTCAGTTCCCTCGACGTACTCACAGCCAACGCGCTGAGGGCGAATGTGGCGGACATGCTAAAAGACAAATCAATATCTGTAAAATCAATAATCATGGTAACGCACAATGTGGATGAGGCTGTAGAGCTGTCAGACAAGGTTGTCATACTATCTGGCGCCCCTTCCAGAGTGAAGCGCACCATGAGAATAAACCTCAAGCATCCCAGGAAAGACAACAGGGAGGAGTTTGAGAAGGTGGTGGATTCTATATACTCTGTTTTGACAGAATAGCCGCGCCGCAGTGCCATGCATCTGCCCACCTATCTTATCTCTATATTATCTTATTTGCTTATCCTCTCTTCTATCCCGGCCGGTACCGCTCTCTTTTCTCCGTCCTTTCTCATCATAACATTAACGTACAACCTTTTGAAAACCTCACGGCCGAGCGGTGTCAGGACACAGTGCTCCAGCCTCGCTTCTCCTGGTCCTTGAAGGAGCAGCGGACATAACAGCTCGCTCTTTACCACTCTCACCAGTCCTGTTGCCTTCAGCTCCAGCAACCCATCGATAAGGTCGTAATTTCCGCAACTATGGTCCATACCTATCTGGAGCAGCAACTCTCTCATGGCACGGGCGCCCACCGATGGATCTTCGGACAAAACACCTGTTATCTTCCTTGCCATAGACCAGATGAACATTTTACGTCTTTCCTCATACTCATCTCTCAGGCCAGCCATCCTCGCCTCATAATTCTCTCCGATCTTGTGCTCCCATATCTCTACCTTTCCAGAGATGGCTGCAACCTTCTTGATTATGGGCGCAGCTCTTATTGTAGATGATGCACTCCTATCGGTCTTCATCATATGACCACCATGTGCTACATCTCTCATGATATATAATGATTGCGTTGCCTTTCCGAACTGCGCGCCGAGACACATTGCGTATAAAGTGCGCCTCTTTCTGGATTGTATTCTACATTCGGCAAGCAGAAATCTATATAAACCTTTCAGAGTAAATACCTCTGGTGTCTTTATGGTATCCTGACAACGGATAGGCACGCGTATTTGAGAGCTGTTCCTGCTTTGTGAAAATACCGAACGCTAGAGAGACCCAGCTGTTTTATGATATCTCATGTTTTGGGATTGATTTGAGGAGAAGATATCCTGTACAATTGAATGCCACCTAGTGGATGGCTTGGCTGTAACCGCGACGAAGGCCGTGGCAAGCTGCGATAAGCCCGGGGTAGCCGCAAGTCAGGCGTTGAACCCGGGATTGCCGAATAGTGTGCAGAGATGCACATGCATACGCGGGGAATTGAAAGATCTCAGTACCCGCAGGAAAAGAAAGCAATCTGCGATGCGGTTAGTAATGCGAATGAAAGCCGCACAGGGCAAACCGAATCCCGCCTTGCAAAAGGTGCGGAGATGTGGGCAGTGCTGATCCAGAGTACGAGTCGAAGGTTCTGGAAAGAACCGCCATAGAGAGTGACAGCCTCGTAGGTTAAGTGCGATGGACTTACTGCAAGAGAGTAGCCCCCTCTGAGTAGCGGGGGTGAACATGGGGGAATTAACCTCCAACCCTAAATACTGGTTATAGACCGATAGCGAACAAGTAGCGTGAGCGAAAGCTGAAAAGAACCCACACGCGTGGGATTGAAAAGATCTGAAACTAGGTGGTTAAATGCAGTCAGGGCACGAAAGGAATGAGAGGCGGCGAAGCTATGCTCGAGAGGGCTGTGCGAGCCGCATGGACCAGTGTTCTGACATTCTTCTGGAAGCAAGAGCCAGGGACTGTATGTGTGTGGCGAGCCGAAAGGCGTAGCGAAAGCGAGAGCGCGCACCATGGGAGGCGCTGGGTATGAAAATGCCTAAGTCACATGCATACGACACGAAGCCATTGTGATCTACGCGCGCCCAGGACGAAGCTAGGCCAAAGCCTGGTGGAGGTCCGCAACCTGTCATGGCATGTCCTGTTGGGTGAGGTGCGGGTAGCGGCGATATACCACTCGAACATGGCAATATCGTGTTCCCTCTGAAGTATCTTTAGGATAGCTTTGGGCGAGCTTGCATATGCGGTAGAGCTACCGATTAATGGGTACGGGGGAGAAATCCCTCGCTCATTTGTCAAACTCCGAATGCATATGCTGTGTAGACCCCAAGAGTCGGGAAGGCCGGGTAAGCCGACCTTGCGAGACTGTAACAACAGAGACTCGGGTTAAGGTCCCCAAATCCTAGTTGAGTGTAGACTAAAGTAGGAAGTGGCTAAGACAGCTGGGAGGTAGGCTCAGAAGCAGCCATCCTTTAAAAAACGCGTAATAGCGTACCAGTTGAGACATTTCTCACTGAAAATATACGGGGCTAAACTAGGTACCGAGACCCGAGAGTGCGCAAGCACTGGTAAGAGGGCGTGCAGCATGCCAAGAAGTGCCAGCGAGAGCTAGCATGGAGCGTGCCGCAGTGAAAATCCTGGTGTTAGTAATAGCATATATGGGTGAGAATCCCATACGCCGAAAGCACACGGTTTTCTTAGCAACGTTCGTCAGCTGAGAGTTAGTCGGTCCTAAGCCGCAGGCTAATCACCATGCGGCAAAAGGGAAGCTGGTTAATATTCCAGCACCCGATATGTAGGTGTGGCGACACAAGGCGGATTTCTGACGCCTGGGGATATGTCCGTGAGAAGGTGCAAATGGCTGCGGAGTCTCGTTATGAGGAGAAGCAGCTAAATGAACCGTTGGACTGATTTCCTGGGCCCGTGAAAAGGGAATCCGCAACGACCATATCGGTCCGTACCTAGAACCTTTAAAGGTGTTGCTGGCTTAAAAGGCCAAGGCGTGTCGGAATAATCTGGGTTAGGGAACTCGGCAAATTGGTGGCGTAAGTTTTCAATGAGCCATGTCTGCTTTTAGTAGAAGCAGATCTCAGTAACAAGAGGGCGGCGACTGTTTATCAAAAACACAACTCACCGCAAAGCCGTAAGGCTAAGTACAGTGGGTGACG
>CAYPBZ010000021.1:0-13796 GCA_964409135.1 Microcaldota archaeon | reverse complement strand
GAATCAATACAAGCGCATTCAGCGGCAGTGCCAATACCATAAATGAGAACGGGATAGAGAGCTCGGGAGCGAACTATGGAAATGTTTTGGCTGCAGAGTCTGGAGGAACTACTGCAACCGCAACGTCCAACGTGCCGCAGACTTATATAAAGAGTGTGATCAATGGGTATTTTGGGTTGCCGTACACCGTAGAGATAAACCAGAGCACAACGTACGGGGACGCGAACCTGAGTGAGCAATTGGGGGACTTGCCATGCCTCAGCACCTTGCCATCGCTCGGCAACAAAAAGAGCGACGTGACGCATTACGAGCTTTCAAAGGAATCGGTATCGAGCTCTATATCCAACGTGACTGTTGATGGGGGTTACAGCTACTCCTTGTTCAACACCACACGCAACACGTACCAGGCGAATATCTCTGACAGCAACCTGATAATGTATCCAGACATAGCGACGACCACCCTCACGAACAGGCAGATAGGGGAGTTCTATGCGAACCTGACTGTGATAAAATACGGGGCACTGCCTAGCCCTCTTGTCATAAACGCCACACACATCTATTCCTACAAGCCCAATGGATTCATACAGGGAAGTTTGTTAGGCGCACAGCCGGCATACGTGCAGGAGAGCCTGAGCTCTGAAGGGGCGAACGTGGTTGGAGTGAGGTGTACCTTCTGCTACCTCCCGAATTACTACTACAGCGCTTTGCCACTGACTTTGCCACTGACTGGATACACAGGCAAGAATATGCTTAGATATACCAGCGGAGGGAACCAGAACGGTGAATTGGACGTGTTCCAGCTGTTCAAAGCCCTGACATACTACAACGGCGTGGACCTGAGCCTGCTGAACTCCAGTCTTCTCGGATATAACAGGATAATATACACATATGTAGATGCATTCAACAACAAGATTTTCATGCCGGTCGACGTGGACCTCGCGAACATAACGACCATAAAGCTGGAGGCGTCAACCTCCGTGAATGCAATAAACTCCAATAAGACTGTGGTAAGCATCAGCGGCACCGCCGGAGCCTATAGTGGATTGTTCGGAGGTTATTACCCGCTGCCGAAGGGCAGCAGCATATACATTTACTACGGATCCGATATAAACTACTTCAGTGCGAAGAATTCGCCCATCACGAATCCTGTCCAATACTTCCAGTACGCAGAGCAATGTGCATTCTCCAACAGCATAGTGGGATGCACTCTGGCCGATCCGCTCGCGGAATACACACAGGGCGTCCAAGGCATTTTGGAGGCTACGCAGACCACATACAGCACAAGCTACAACTCTATGGGAGACTGCACAGCACAGGGCAGCAGCCTCCTTGCGGTCAGCCTGCAGCCAAACTGCAACATATATGGAAAGTATGGATTGCCCTCTATTGAGACTAAGGGAGAGGGATGGTGGTACTGTGCTGCAGATTCATCTGACGGCAATGGAATCTTCACATCTCAAGCAGGGCTGGTGGGGATAGCCAATGTAGGTTCGGGAGGGGCGTTCAGTTACAGCTTCACAGCATGCGGGACGGGCGCGGCAACAATAACGGCCAAGTGGTTCGGTAGCCCATCTCCAGAGCCTACCATAATAACGCAGCCTATACTTTCCAATTCGGTCAACTTCAAGGGAAGCGACCCCTCCAACATGATAAGCACATACGAGTATAACTACGCATACTCGCCTAATGAGACCACCACCTCTGTAACTATAGGAAGCTACCTGCTAAGCTTCGGGTACCTCAACATGATAGCACTGCTCGCCATAGCTGCTACTGTGGCATTCGTGATGGCAAGGAGGCTGTCATCCTCATCGGCGCAATAAGCATATTAGACATCCAGCCACGCCCTAAGATACCTATTTATATCATGAAGTGCATAATATTATTAGGTGGGATAGCATGTTGCAGCTTATCTACGTGTTTCTGAGCTTCAACGTCGTAAAGGCGCTTATACCGGTACTCATTATAGGCGCATTGATTGCTGCTGCTGCGGGCCTCAGCAGGAACACCAATATCTTTGCTCTGTTCGGAGTAGGGACAGTGCTTGGATCCACTGCTAGAAGAGGCACCGGAGGAGGAAGGTCAGTAGGTGCAGGGATCACTAAGACAAGAAGCGGCGCAATCATACCCAAGGGTGGACCCACGAAGGCCCTCTATGCGTTAGGGATTGCAGGTATAGCATCAAACTATAAGGTCGCTCGCGGGGCGCACATATACAACAAGTACATCAAGGGGCAGCAACCTAGCGGGAACGTTCTGAACGTGGCTGCGGCCTATAGCACAGGTATTAGAAAGCTAGAGGAACGTAAGAGCCAGATTGAGATGAATATCAGTGAATATGAAGGTATGAGAGGGCGCTTACTTAAGCACGCAGATAGGGCAAAATCTGATATGGAAAAGGCAGAATCTGTCGGGCACACGGCCTCTGCTATTGGATATAGACAGACTAGACGTACGATGATCAAACACGCTGGGGATATGCAGAGTAGTATCGAGAGCGCAGAAAAAGAGAGGAGAGACATAGATGAGAAGTTGAAGCGCACAGGCAGACTTATGAACATGGCTGTGGCTTCTGAGGCGAGCATTAGGAAGTTAGAGGGAAGAAGGAGCCAGATTGAGATGAATATCAGTGAATATGAAGGTAGGAGAGGGCGCTTACTTAAGCACGCAGATAGGGCAAAATCCGATATGGAAAAGGCAGAATCTGTCGGGCACACGGCCTATGCTAGTAGATATAGACAGATTAGACGTACGATGATCAAACATGCTGGGGATATGCAGAGTAGTATCGGGAGCGCAGAAAAAGGGATAAGGGAGGTAGATGAGCAGTTGTTCGGCAAAGGAAAGAAGGTCGGTGAGATACGGTCGTACCTAAAAAACGCAGCAAAATCAGGCATTGCCAACAAAGAGTACATGTACAATATGTATAGAGGTTACCAGGGTCGTGGTGTCCGCACTGATAAGGAGCAGAACGATTGGCGGGTAAAGTGGATTAAAACAGGCAAGATGGACAAAGAACAGCCAAACAATGCGTACCTTAAGTCGCTGGCTTCCGACAATTTTGCGATGAATAGAACCTTAATGACGAGGAGATTACAGGGGATGTTAAAGAGGAAGGGCTGACCGCAAGAGAGGTAAGAGCACTGACCGTGAATCCGTTAGGCCACATGCTTCAGGATCTCATTGGCAAGGTTGTCTCCCGATACCTCCTCCGGCGCGACTATCTTATATACGCCTGACAGCGTGAAATGCGACAGGTTCTTCATGTCTGCCAGCCTCGATATCACGTTCACGTTCTTGTTGACCGCCTTCGCTGCCATCGATATGAGTATGTTCTGCACATCATCATCGCCACACACCACCACGAACTTTGCCTTTGCTATCGCTGCCGAGGTGAATGTATCCTCCGAGTTGGGCTCGTTCGTGACCGTGAGAACCCCGTCCTTCTCCAGCCTTTCTGCGGTCTTCTCCTTGTCAGTTATGACCACATATCTCAGGTCGGTGTCTGCTAGCCCCTTCATGACCTGGTCTGCAAATCCGTTGAACGGCGTTATTATAATATGGGACTCCAGCTTTTTTATCCTTGCATTTATCCTTCTCCTCCGGAGGTTTATGCCATTTATTATGCCGAAGAAGGTGCTGGCCATCCATACGGCCGTAAGCGCGAACACGAATACGTCGAGCAGGCTGGATATGAATATCAGTGGATTTGAGGCGAATCCGAGCGGCAGAGTGTAGTATATTATATCAAATGACGATAATGAGTTCCATATGGCGGCCTGCGGCAGCGTGATCCCTGCCAAAACAGTCAGAAGGACTGCCATCAAGAACATGATTACTGAGAGGGACATTATTATGTATACTCTGTTGTCCATCACACCACCCTGCCGATTACAGCATCGCTTATGTTAATCCCTGACACTATCTCAGGCACTATACACAGGCTAGACCCGGCATAGTGCATCTTCTCCACGGAAGACTCCTCGGCAGACCTGGATATTATCTCTATCTTGGGATTTGCGTTTCTTGCGACAATAACACCCAGTGTGTTCTCGAAATCGCTGCTCGTTGAGAATATTATGAATTTTGATTTTTCTATTCCAGCCTCTTCCAGGACCTTCGCCTCTGTGAAGTCCCCGAATACGTAGTTGTACCTCTTCGACAGGAATATGTCGCGATTGCTCGCCTCCTTGTCTATCACTACGAAGTTAATACTACGGGATGAGAATATATCGCATAACCTTTCCCCGAGAGTGCCGTATCCTGCTATTATGATCATATCCTTGGAATGCTTTATCCTGAAGCGTATTATGCGCTCCCTTATGTGTATGCTGGATATCAGGTCTACGACTCCGGCGAGCAGGAAACCAAGTATCACTATCTTTATTGCGCCGTCCGTTACTAATATCAAGAACAGAGTCTCGAACGCGGTTCCACTCGTATGCAGGGCTGCGAAGATTATGCTAGAGGCATCAACGCCCACCACGTCGAACAGCGTCGTTATGGTGAAGTACCCCGCAGTGTAGTAGCTTATATTTCCTACCAATTGCTTGACAACGAACGTCGTGACTATTGCCGCGGCTATGACCACTATCACGAGCACGATTACGTAGTTTATCGGGACGTTCTCATTTATCTTTATAGGTTCTGCCCTCAATCGTCACACCGGCTGCCGTACAAGCTCGCTCATTATCTCATCTGTCGCGCTCCTGAGGGAATTGACTATGTAGTTCGCGCCAGCTTCCTGGAACTTTTGCGTGATGGTCTCGTCTTTCGTCCTTGCGGCTATGAATATTTTATTGTTGAGCTGCTTAGCAGCAAGGACTATAAACAGGTTCTTGGCGTCGTTGTCTATCGCTGCCACAACTGCCTTCGCTCTATTTATGCCTGCGTTCCTCAGTGATCTGGCGGAGGTTGCGTCTCCCACTATAACATCATATTTGAGCTCTTCTATTATCGGCTTCAGGTCTGGATCCAATTCAATCACAACAAAGTCTATGTTGTGTGACTTAAGGACCTCTGACACCTTCCTGCCCACTATCCCAAAGCCGCATACAATAACATGATTTTCCATAATACCACATCAAGAGCATATTACAGGTAGGGTTGCAAAAGAAGGTTATTTAATGTTATTATTGTGTGGGCGCACATAGCCTGACTGAATTTCTTTAATCGCTTCGTGCCCAATTTATATATAACCCTGATTTATAAATAGCTCCAGCCAGATTCGAACTGGCGTTTACGGCTCCAGAGGCCGCCGTCCTTTTTTGGTTGCATCACTGCAATGACCACTAGACGATGGAGCTACAATGAGAATTAATGCAACAAGCCTTTTATAAGTGTTCCCATATATGTTGTAGTATGAACGTGAGGCAGAACCTCTCTTTGAGGATGGAGATAAAGGATATAGTTATTGCAGACATCGTTCTGACTGTCGCTATAGCCTTTACGCTCGACGGAGGAGTATTCAGTGCAGGAGGCCAGGGCTTTCTGGGCAGCCTTGTGCTCCTCTTGCCCATATCCGCCGTTGGGGTCACACTGAGCTTCGTCCTCCATGAGCTTATGCACAAGTTCGTCGCGCAGCACTATGGGGCCGTGGCAGGCTTCAGGAGCAGCAGGAGTGGACTCCTCATAACACTCTTTACGGGTGTCGCGGGCTTTCTGCTGGGCATACCTGGCGCGACCATGATATACGCGCATGCGTTCACTAAGAGGCAGAATGGTATAGTATCCATAGCTGGGCCGCTCACCAACTTCGTGATCTTCCTTGCCTTCCTGGGCTTCCTGTTCCTAGGGAGGCCCGCTGGGTATTTGCTGCAGATGACTCAGATAGTGATATTCATAAGCATAATACTGGCGTTCTTCAACATGCTCCCTATATTCCCGCTTGACGGGAGCAAGGTGCTCGCATGGAACCCCTACATATATATAGTTACCATGGGAGTCATATTCGTGCTCACAGTAGTGTTCACCGGTATATCCCTGGTTGAGATAGTAGTTATATTCATAATCGCGCTCTTCTTCTCTGCGTTTTACAGGAATATTATGTAGGGGGCTTATCATCCCGGGCCATACGGCATTCGCATGGCATTTGCATCGGTATCTGGCAACGAAAAACATAAAAGGCAAGGTTATAAATACTATTATTAAGCAGATTGTTATTGGCGCCTAGTGATTCTTTATGGAAAATTCTGCAAGAGCTGGAGGCAAAACGACAATAGACTCTATGCTGGACCTGCTTAAAAGCAGAGGCAGACTGGACATAAACAGCATATCTACGGCCCTCGATATAGCGCCCGGCGTTATAGAGGATTGGGCAAAGATACTTGAATCTGGAAACCTTGTGAGCATAAACTATGAATTCGGGCATATGTTCGTGAGCCCGAAGAAGTTCACCGGAGAAGAGAAGAGTGCGGTAAGCGAGATCATCAATGTCGAGAAGACCACGGCGGTGCAGGACATCGAGTTCGAGACCCTGAAGGTGAATGAGCTCAAGGAGAGGATAAAAAGCCTGCACAAGGACACATCCGAGCTGGAGAGGCAGTTCTCCAAAGAATTTCCAAAGCTGCACAGGTCACTCAATGAGGTCGAGAAGATATTCAGCAGGGCCTCGAATATGGGCAGGAAGCTCAACAATTTGAGGAGCAGGTCCAAAAAGGAATACGAGGACACGGTGGGCAAGTACGAGTCCGAGTACAAGAAGCTGCAGGAGGTGACCAGCAAGTCGATAGACACTGCCAGGATGGAGCGTATGGTAGAGGACGCGAAGAGGTTCGAGGAAGAGGTGGCGAACCTCAAGAGGAGCAAGAAGACAGAGATTGAATCGTTGAGGAAGAGCATGGACGGCCAAGTGAGGCTGCTCAAGGACAACCTTGAGAAGGAAAACAGGAGCATTGAGGAGAACATCAGGAAGACAGGCAGGGACATTGGGGAGGAGCTAAAAAACCTTTCTGAATGGGACAAGATAGCCAAGAGTATGAACAAGAGGCTGCCGATCCTCGTGAGCGAGATAGAGGCAGAGTTCAAGAAGTTTACAGAGTACAAGAACAGCGCATCCAATATGTACAATGAGATAGACAAGGAGGTCAGCTATATAAGCGGCGAGTTCAACGAGAAGCTCAAGCCGCTCTCCGAGAGCCTGAATGAGATAAAGGAAAAGCTCTCAGTGCCGGGAGAGGTAGGGAATGCGATACTCAATGCGAAGCATGACATCGCAGAGGCGCAAAAGGAGGTGTCCGAACTGCGCAAGGAGTTTTCTAGGCTCAGCAGGGAGCTTAAGTCCGTGTCGCAAAACAAGAAGCTCAGCAGCGAGGCAAAGCTCGACAAGGTGAACGACATATTGCAGAAGAACGAGGATGTCAAGGACAAGATAACGAAAACCGACTCGAAGATGAAGGGAGTAGTTAGTATGTTGAATAGTATAGGCTTGGACAAAAACAAAGATAAACCCAACAATACTAATATAGAAGGAGGTGTTGCGTGATGGCCGAAGATGCGAATGCAAAGAGCATACAAGAGTACGATCTTAATGTAAACGGCATGGACGCGCATATCAAGATATACTCCATGCCTAACGAGTTCGTGCCCATATACGGAATATACTTTACAGGAGTCAGTGACGCGACAAGGCTGCTCCTCACCTCGTTCAGGGGAAGCCTGATCAGGATGGTGCCATTAGACCCGTCCAGAGTGGATGATAGGGAGTACATAAAGGAGATAAACAACAGGTACGTGGCGGCCAGCCGCATGCTGATAGACAAGAACCTTCCAGGCACGGACGCAAAGACCAAGGAGTTCCTCATAGCTTACATAGTGAACATGATGCTTGGCCTCGGAGAGGTCGAGATCCCATTAGCTGACGATAATCTTGAGGAGGTGGCGGTCAATGGCTCTAAGTCTGAGATATGGGTGTTCCACAAGACATACGGATGGGCGAAGACCAACATAAAGCCGCAGAGCGAGGATATGATATACGACCAGGCGCAGCAGATAGGGAGAAGGGTAGGCAGGGAGCTCAATAACCTCACACCCCTTATGGATGCCGAGCTCGCAGACGGGTCAAGGGTCAATGCCACGCTGTTCCCAGTATCGCAGGACGGCAACACCATAACGATAAGGAAATTCTCCAAGAACCCGTGGACAATGCCGGCACTGATCAAGATAAAGTCCATAGACCTTGAGGTGGCTGCTCTCATATGGATGTGCATAGAGAACGAGGTCAGCTTGCTCATATCTGGAGGGACTGCCAGCGGGAAGACGAGCTTCCTGAACGCGCTGAGCATATTCTTCCCTCCGAGCAGAAGGATAGTGTCTATCGAGGAGACGAAGGAGCTCACTCTGCCCATGTTCCTGCAGTGGGTGCCTATGCTCACAAGACAGCCAAACCCGGAAGGCAAGGGCAAGATAGACCTGTATGAATTAATGATAAATGCACTGAGGCAGCGCCCTGACATAGTGATCGTCGGAGAGGTTAGGACGGCAGAGGACGCCGAGACCCTGTTCGAGGCGATACACACAGGGCACTCCGTATACGCGACATTGCATGCTGACAACGTGAGAGACACCATAATAAGGATGACAAACCCCCCAATAAACTCTCCGAAGATAATGATGAACGCCCTCGGCTCAGTAGTGTCTCTGATACGCCACAGGACAAAGAATATAAGAAGAGTACTAGAGTTTGGTGAGATACTGGACAGCGGGGACGCAAACGTCCTGTATAGATGGGACTACCTGAATGACGAGACCAAGCCAGTGAGCGAGATGACGAGGTTGAAGGACATACTCATGCTTTATGGCGGGTTTACAGGGGAGGGTATAAAGAGGTCGCAGGAGGAGCGCATCAGGGTGCTCAAATGGATGGTAGACAAAGATGTGACAAGCGTCAACGATTCCGGATTCGTTGTCGCACAGTATTACAAGGACAGGGAGAAGGTCCTAAAGATTGTCGACAGCAACGGAGACTTCTCTTATGATAAATTCTAGGCGTTCGGATGGCGGACAATGCAAATTATGAAAACCCTGGCACAGAGAGCAGATACAAGAGCATAGTAGAGCGTATAAGGGCGGCAGAGACATATGCCAACACCGCAGAGAATATAGAAGTAAGGATAGATATGTCAGGGATGATAGGCGGCACGCCGGGCACGGCAAAGAGGCCGAGCTACTCCGACACCCTGAGATACATAGATTCGAAGTTCAAAGGCGCTGTGGTGAGCAGACCGGTGCGCACAGAGGTTATATATGAGGGAGGAGCACAAGAGGCGCCCGCCAGGCAGAAGGTAAAGAAGATAAACATTAACATGGGAGAGCTCGTGCTTCCTACCCTTTCTGTAGCTGACCAGATATCGGAGCTGGAGCGCATAACCATTGCTATCAGTGAGCAGGTCCTTGACGAGAGGCACATGCAGGTCATCGCCGAGGAGGCGTACGGGCTCAAGAGAGCAGTCGAGACTAGCAGTGACGTCTCAGGTATGGATAGTGCGATGAGGACTCTCAGGGACAGGAGGTTATCAGAAGTGATATCCAAGATAGATATGGAAGGTGTGTAGATGTTCAAGAGGGAGCCGAAGATTATAACGGTCGGTGGGCGCGACATCAAGCTGGAAGCCAAGCCCAAGACCTTCGGAGGCCTATTCAAGAGAGATAGAAGGGTGGGCGCAATCACATCCGGGCCTAGTGAGCCGGGAGAGGGAGGGCAGAGCAATGTGAGTCAGTCTGAGCAGGCACAGCGGTACACTCCGCCCCGAAGCGCTACTACAGTAAAGACAGAGAGGCCGCTCGGAAAGTCAGGATTCGTTGAAAGTTACATAAAGAAGCTAGGCACCAAGCACAAGGGTTTGGAGGAGGCTCTCGGAGAGCAGAATATAAAGGGCACAATGAGAGAGTTCCTTAGGCGCATGTTCTTCTCCGCGCTGATGGTGGCTGTGATTATTGCTGTCTCCATAGGCTTGATATTCTTCAAGGCGGGGCAGAGCATCCCCCTATCCATAATTTTGGGGGCCGTGATGGGTTACGTAGTATACAGGATAGCGCTGAACTCGTTCCTCAACTATCCGATAAACAAGAGCAAGAAAGGGGAGAAAGGCGTTGAGCGCGACATTCTCTTCGCTGCGCGCGACCTTATAATATCATTAAGGTCAGGCATGCCCCTGTTCAACGCAATCGCATCCGTGTGCACGGGATACGGAGACGCGAGCAAGGAGTTCAGGAAGGTCATCGAGAGGGCGCAGCTCGGCATGCCCCTGGAGAGCTCTTTGGACGCGGCACTTGACGACAGCAAGAGCCCCTCGTTCAAGAGGCTCATGATACAGGCCTCTGTAAGCGTGAAGGCAGGCGCAGACGTGGTCGCTGCGCTGCAGACCGTCCTCGACGACCTGTCGCAGGAACGCCTCATAGAACTAAGGAGGTACGGGCAGAGGCTGAACGCCATAGCGATGTTCTATATGCTGTTCGGTGTCATACTCCCAAGCATGGGGCTGGCCGTGGCTACCATACTCACGACATTCATCTCGCTGTTCCGTGTCACCCCGCAGCTGCTATATATTGCAGTCATAGCCATATTCTTCCTGCAGATAGTGTTCCTGAAGCTGATAACCTCATCGAGGCCGGTATTCGCAATGTGATATCATGAAAATAAATTTTGAGAGGCTCGTGTCAAGGAACATCTCCATATTCCTGACAAGGCTGCTCTCCCTCTCCGGGATGGAGATAACTCTGGAGAAGCTGCTGGAATACGGCATAATAGGGTTCTTCATGATCCTTATCGCCAGCGCATCCGCACTTTTTGTGTTCGCTGCGACGAACGCGCCAGTGTCCGTGCTCGGGGGGCTCGCCGGCGGCCTGCTCTACATCATTGCGATATACAGCCTAATAAACTATAACATAGACAAGCGCAAGACAAAGATGGAGGCGATACTTCCAGACTACTTCCAGCTGGTATCCGCCAATCTGAGGAGTGGGATGGCTATAGACAGGTCCATGCTCGTAGCAGCGAGGCCCGAGTTCGAGCCGTTCTCGGGCAACATCCAGGACATGAACAACCGCCTGTTCAGCGGAGAGAGCCTGGAGACCGTTATGATAGGGCTTGCCAATAGTTACAGGTCAAACAGCCTGACCAGGTCTGTAAGACTCATAATAGAGGCCGAGAGGTACGGTGGAAAGATGGCTGACCTTATGGAGGAGATATCGCGCGACCTGAGAGGCCAGCAGATCGTGCAGAAGGAGATAGCCAGCCAGCTGTTCATGTACAGCATATTCATCGCGTTCGCAGGGCTGATCGCCGCGCCTGTGCTCTACGGGCTGACGAGCCAAATGATAAAGATAACAGACAGCGTATGGACCAACATCCTCGCCACAAACCCGGGAGGCCTGCCCTCTACAGGCACCTCGTTCCTGACCCCGCAGCCGCCCCTCATAACCATACAGCAATACCATACATTCTCGTTCGTGGCCATAGCGATAATAACAGGATTCGCGGCGATAATAATGGCAGCCATAAACAGCGGGAAGCCTATAAGGGGGCTGAGGTACCTGCCCATCTTCATAATCGTAGGCATACTCATATTCCTGATTGTTGGAGCGGCAGTAGGTAGCCTGTTCGGCAGTATAGGGGGATGATTACCCGACGACCGCTACAGGCATGACCCCATTCGGTGGGTAGGAGCGCAGCAGTATGAGTGCCCAATATGTCGAGTACGATACTAATGTGCTGCGTGGATGTATCATAACACTGTTGAATGAGGTGTATGTTGTATCAGTGGCTGAGACCGTATTTATGGAGCCGCCCGGAACCGCCCCAGAGTAAGAGCTCACATTCCCGAAGAGTTTCCCGCCATCTACATAGGTGAATTGTAGGGTATACCATGTATCTCCAGATTGGGTGTAAGACAGCTTACCCAGTTGGGTTAGAGTCGGCCCAGAGCCGGTAACTTTCCACACGGTAAAATTCGTATTGGAGTACGAACCGGGGTCTGCAAGATACCCGTCATACACCGACGAGGATAAGGTTGTGGCACCCAACCCAATATCATAGCCATTTCCATCGGTCTTTATTATAGCGTCGACTATGAATGAGGAAGGGTAAGAACCTCCGCTGGCGAGTTGTGCGTTATCGGCAGTGGTTGCGCCGGTCCAGGTTAAAAGGGGCTGTGATGCACCTGTTGGTCCATTAGCAGTAGTTATAGAGTAATAGGAGGTGCCAATGATAGAGTATTTGACCGGATTGCTTGACATGTTAAAGTATTGAATGAATATATTACCTCCGTCGTCGTATTTTGCGTATGTCGGAGAGAGCGCCGGCGCCTCTCCAGTCGTCTGATTGTTGAAGAGGTTCGTAGAGAGGTTTGCGAATCCCATGTATACGGTGAGTGTGCTCCTGGCAGATATGCCCCCGAGTATCTTGAGCCAGTATACGGTTGTGGCGGACGTATTAGAGTTTCCGCTATCCAGCCAACTACCTATTATCGTGCCGTTTGCATAGAAGAACTCAATGTTCTGCAGGTTGCTCGCCTCGTATTGCTTATATGCTAGACTGTTGACCGTCACCATCTCTTGGAATGGAGATGGTGTATTCTCAGACTGTGTGTTTGTTATTCTCACAGGCGCATACGTAGTTATGCCGGGAGGGAGAGCCGCGACATAAGATTCCCCAGCATTCGGAACTACAGGTATGGTGACGTTGACCTGTATTGGATATGTAGAGTTGGACGCGCTGGAGTTTACGATTGCGAGGGCGGTGTACATGGCGATAACTGATAGCGGGCCGTTCTGGACCACTGAGAAGCTGCCGTTTATTATTGATACAGGTAGCTGCTGCGAAGAGGCCTGACTCTCCAGAGCAGATATATAGTTGCCGATGGTGCTTCCTAATTTATCAGAGTAGTCTGTGCCGTACAGCTTATTTGTAGAGATGAGCTGCTCTATCTCATTGGCTGTGGTGTTGGCGTTCATTATGTTCTGCACGAGCGGGAGCGTAGTGTTGCTGTATATGATGTTCAGCGAATCAATAGTAGAGGTGCGCAGGAATGCGGCTATGTCATACCTGATCGACAGGCCGAAAGCTGAGGACGAGGATGCCTGGGAGAGCTGCTCGTCGAGCTGATTATGGTTTATGTTGAGTGATATGTATGTGAATATCTCTGCGAGTATCAGAATGAAAAGAATCAGTGTCAGAAGTGTCAGCAGTACTCCCTTCCTATATCTTTTTGTCGTCAATTCCATACCACCACGCTTACATTGTACAACTTTGCTATCCCGTTCGAATTATGCAGGACGAGAGGCACAGTTGATTTGCTTACCTGATATGCATTATTCAGGGATAGTGGCGTGTATCCCGAGCTCGTGTACAACACATTCGTACCGTATCCAGAGTTTCCGTTTTCAGAATAATCGTTTGGGTTTCCGAGGAGCGGCCACCATCCCGCCAATGTGGAATAGTTGACGGGCGTTCCGGCCATACCTTCTATATATAGTTTCTTTACCTGTGTAGACGTGAGATAAGAGCTGTATATCTGCACGTCCGCGATTGAACCGATGAAATTCCCGTCATTGCCCTTGCCTATGTATAATGGGCCGATGCTATTGAATGTGAGGGAGTTGGACGCACTGTCGTTAAGCACACCGTTTATGTAAAGCTTTAATGTAGAACCATCATATGTACCGACTACATTATACCATGTATCGAGTTTCAGCGCTGCTTTGCTCACTACAGTGCCAGCGCCGTCGCACTGCCTTAGAAACGCGATGTCTCCGTTGGATTTCTCCCATACTGTATAGCCAGAGCATCCGGAATTCAT
>CAYPBZ010000020.1:0-14028 GCA_964409135.1 Microcaldota archaeon | reverse complement strand
CATCGCCCGAAGCACAAGTTGCGCCACAGGCACATCTCCGACAAGGAAGTTTTAAATACCGCAGATTTGCGAATGCATTTAAATAATTTAAATAATTTAAATAACTTGATTTAAGTATGGCAACAATCAGTTTTAAAGCTGAGCCAGTTAAGATCGGCTCACTTGTTATAATTCGGCTTCCTAAGAGCGCAAGCGCAAAGCTCCCTTCACGGGGTATGGCAATGATTAATGGAACCATCAACGGTTTTCACTTTCAGTCTCCTCTTGAACCAGACGGGAAGAGAAGCCACTGGCTTAAAATTGATAAAGCAATGCGCAAAGCAGGGGCGGTAGTAGGGAAAAGAGTAATGCTTGAAATTGAACCTGTCAAAGAGTGGCCAGAACCCAAAGTGCCTGCAGATTTGAAGAAAGCTCTGGATGAAGACGCAAAGGTACGCTACCTTTGGTTAGATATCACACCACTTGCACGCTGGGATTGGATACGCTGGATAAATGGAACCAGGAATCCGGAAACGCGGAAAATAAGGATTGTGAAAGCGTTATCGAAACTCAAGGCCGGAAAACGAACTGCGTGCTGTTTTGACCGCAGCACGTGCACGGACCCTGATGTAGCAAGGAGTGGAAAGCTGATTGAACCGGCGCAAGCGAAAGGGTGAAGTCTACTGTAAATTTATTTGTCCTGCGGGAGCAGAACTTGAAGCGCATCGCCCGAAGCAGGGATTGAACCTGCGACCTTCCGGTTAACAGCCGGACGCTCTACCATTGAGCTATTCGGGCTTGAAGAAGTCAAACGGCTGTGTAAGGTGTATGATGCTCACGCATATATCATCCGCATATTTGCTTGTCGGAGTTATCTCACTTGTCATGGCGTTGCATTGCAGGAACTTGAAATCCTTCTCCAGATCGATTGTCGAGTATACGAACACCCTTCTGAACTCGCCCTCTATCAGGTCGAAGCTCCCTAGGTAGGTCTTCTTGCCCTTGGAGAACATGTACATGTTTCTTATAGTGCCTGAGGAGGTGTTCTTTCCTATTACTCCTCTGGTTATGGATTTATAGTCTTCGGTCATTACAGAGATCACATCCCTTTTGGATACGCGCCTTTCCTCGAACGGGTTTTTGGCGAACTCTACTATTGGAATGTAGTAGCTTCGGTAATTGAGCCATCCAGGGTGCTTGTCCAGAAGCTCCGTCTTCTCGTTCCCCCCACTATCCCCCAAAGTGTAAGCACAGAAATTCCCTGACTTGTCGCTTCGGAATGTGTAGGCTATGCGTGTGTTCCCTACAGCCTCGCACATGGAGAACATCCTATGGCTCTTTCCCTCTTTGATCGAGAAGATAGGTGAGTTAGTCGCATCGTACGTGTATGTGCTTCTTGCTACATCTGATAGCGTCTCCACGTCCACGAAGTCAACATATATCTCGTCCTTTCTCTTTTTTGGGTCAGCCATGTTGATTACCAGCAGTTTAGCTGTGCCTGAATGCCAGGCTTATGAGATACATCAACGCATATGCCGGCTCATATATTATGGGAAAGGATATTGAGCCCTGTCCTATCGCGGAGTAGTCATTCACGAGGCCTGTTTTCTCTATCACAGTTATATTTATGTCCTTTGAGACCAGCGGGCTCGATAAGGAGCTTACATGCAGCTTCGTTCTGTACACTCCCGGAGTATACTCGTATATCGTGTATGTGAACTCGCCTGACGTATGGTGCAGTGCTATAACGCTCTGTGAATAGTTCCAGGCCGGCAGGCCTGTCATGTATATGTCGAACGGATTGTCCGACACCCCTGTATTGTTTATCTCTATGAATATCTTTGCGGGCACTCCGGGACTTACGACAAACCTTGTCGGAGTCACATTCAGTGAGAACACATCAGGAGTGACATTGACATACCCTATAAACATCACGCTTCCGAGACCAGAGTAGTTGCCTATGTTTATCGCCTCGAATGTGAGCTCATATGTGCCGTTCGGAGCGTTCGGAGATGGTTTTACCAGAACGGAAAGTTCCTTTGTATTCAGTGAGGAGTTCTCGATCGTCCATCCAGGAGGGTACCTCTTCACTACCAGCTCATTCCACCCTATGTTTATGTTGTTGCCGGTGGATGTTGCAGTAGAGGAGCTTATGTTCACATAAAATGTCTGGCCAGGGCCTATCTTGCCCAGCTGCACGGAGGAACCATTGCTAAGCTGCGCCCCGTACGGCTCGAACATTTTCACGTAAGCTGCGGCCGGAGTGGCCACAAGCAGGAATACAACAGCCATCGCGGCCATATATTTGTACAGTGAATCACCTAATGTATTATAGCGAACCATTCTTTAAGCTTTTGTTGGACGTGTCATGTATATTTGGACGTGATGCTTGCAACTCTGACTATGTTTGTCTTGCTCAGGCCCGAGGTGGTATAATTGAGCCACACGTACCCTATGAACGTGTTCCCCAACTTTGAGGTAGCGTATCCGCTGCCAGTGTAGCAGTACAGCAGCAGTGTGTTGGATGAATCGCTATACACGCTCATCGGGCTTGATAGAGCGTTGTTAGGGTATGCAGATCTCATTGCTGAATACGGGACTACGTGTATGTTGCCGTAAGCCGGAAGAGAGGCATTAGTGGTGTTGACTTTGATGGAGCACGCAGCTCCGTGTATATTTATGGTGGTGCCTGTCAGCTGGGAGAACCTTAGGTTCATCGTGCCGTTGTGGTTTGCTGTGTAGCTGACGCATAGAAACCCGGGTGATGATATACAGGTATCGGGAGTTATGTATGGTGTGAAGAGCCCGGAAGAGAATATCACATATATCGCAACAGATATTATCAGAAGGGCAATCCCATACGATACTATGTAGTCTATAGCCGACTGCGACTTGAGATTATGTTCCGTACAAACACCATCACTCTGCCTCGTCTGTCTTGCTTCCGACCTGCAGCTTTATCCCACCGGAGTCGCGCGTTATTTTCACGTCGAGGTCGCTCCTGCCGAGCAGCCTCTGCAGCTCCACATAGGTATAGAACCCGATCTCCTTCGTCTGCACGCCCCTGTTCTTCAGGATCTCCTTCCTCCTCTCCTTGAGCTTCTCCCTCTCCGTCTCTGTGTATACCAGTGCGAGCCTCGGAACATCGTTCGACTCGAACAGGCTCTCCACGAACTCCAGGCCCACGTTCCTATAGCCCTGGTCCTGGAGTATGAATGGTAGCACTGCCTCGAATTCCGCTGTTATCGACTCTACTATCTGATCCACTTCGGTCTTGCTGCCTGCAATCAGGAACTCGTCGCTGTTCAGGAAGCCTATGAAGGCCGTGGGCCTCTTTGCCTTGATCTTATCCTGGAGAAGCTGGGATATGAGCCGGAGTATCACCATACCAGAGTCAGACCCAAATTGAGAGGCATATGTGGAGAAGTTGTCTATCCTTATCGTGCCCATCGTATACCGCCCACCCTCCTTCATATAGTGCTCTATCTCCTCCGATATTCTCTCCTCGTTCGGCAGATCTATCAGGGGATCGAAGCGCTTCCCTTTCTTGCTCAGGAACAGTGTCGTGAGGTTCCTGAGCTCTGATGGGTCGAACGGCTTCTTTATGTAGTAATCGGCCCCATACTTTATACCTTTGAAGCGGTTGCTTGTCGGATCCATGGCGCTGACTATTATCACTATCGTGTTCTTAGTGGAGGAATCGCTCTTTATGGTCTGGCAGATGTCCAGACCGTCCTTATGGGGCAGCATGAGGTCAAGCACGACCAGATCCGGCTTCACCTTCCTGATCTTTCCCATAGCCTCCCCCCCATCATATATCTGTGTTATATCGAAGCTCTTGCCTATCGATAGGGCCATGAGCCTGTTTATGTTCTTGTCGTCCTCTACTATAAGGACCTTCCTTAGGAACGGCTGCTGCTGCAACCTGTAATAAGTCTTTATTCCGCCATTGCTGTTCATCGCAATGACCTTCTCCTGCTCCATCAGGGCGAGCGTATCGTCAAGTGCCTTCTTGTCAACGCCTCTGCTGAACATCATGTCGCACAATTCGTTGTACGTTATTTGGAGTTTATCCTCTATAATCTCTAGAACGTCCTCTCGCGTATCAGAAGCCATACGGGTCACCTATATGAATTACATGACAAGTATAATATGCTTTTCTGATTCCCATAGGTATTTGAAGTTTGTAGCGTAGTGTATAAAAACCTCTGGTGGTAAATACTAGTGTGATGACTGAGGTAATCGCTGAGCAATGCTATGATGAGAGGTAGGCAGGCTGATCTCTGGTGTGAAGATGTTGGGAGCGAACAATGAGTTTATACGGATAAGCAACCTTAGCCAGATGGGAGCCTGCGAGCACCGGTTCGTGGACAGCGTGAACGGCCGGCTGTACGCCACAACTGCGATGAAGACGGGCACGGTCATGCACTACGGCCTTGCAATGATGCAGGAGAGGCTGAGCCAGGAGCAGATAGTTGAGAAGATGAAGAGAGGAGAGGAGTTCCATGCCACAGAGATATTCATACGCGACTATGTCTTGAAGCTCACTGGGAGGATAGATAGCCTGTACGTTCACGCCAGACGGTCTGGAGGCAGGAGCGACTGCATAGTGATAGACCACAAATACCCTAAGACCCCTTACACGAGCATACCGACGTACTACTCCATACAGCTCGTGGCATATGTGGAGGCGCTCGAGCATTCAAGCGTATACGGGAGCATATGCAGGGTCGTGGGCGCGCAGCTCGTCAGCCGTGAGAAGGAGACGCACTCCGTAACGAGCTCTGTGGATATGAGGGCAGATGAACTGTCAGCCTGCAGGTCCCATATGGGAGAGCTGGCAGATAGGGCGTGGAAGCTGAAGAGGGGCACGGAGGAGCCCACGCATAGGAGATTTGACATCTGCTCTGGGAGATGGCTGAAATGTTACTGTAAGAACGTTGATTGAATGATAGGAAAGGAAGAGCTCAGGAAGGGGTTTTCTGAGAACCACAAGAGGTACTACGACACTGTCCTGTTCGGCAAAGAGGGCTTCGTGAGGAAGCGGTGCAAGGAATGTGGTAAGTACTTTTGGAGCAAGGACCCAGATAGGGAGTTATGCGGAGAGCCGGAGCACGAGCCGTACACATTTATAAGGAAAAGCGCGGAGAGTGTCGGTTATGCTGCGTTCTGGAAGACGTTCTCCGAGTTCTTCACTGACAACGGCCATGCTGAGATTAAAAAATACCCAGTAGTAAGCAGATGGAGGCAGGACCTGTACTTTACTATAGCCAGCATACAGGACTTCCAGAGGATTGAATCAGGTAGGATGAGCTTTGAGTATAGGGAGAACCCATTGGTGGTTCCCCAGATATGCCTGAGATTCAACGACATGCCGAATGTCGGGATCACAGGGAGGCACCTCACCTCCTTCATGATGGCAGGACAGCATGCGTTCGACTATCCGAAAAAGGGTTATTGGAGAGATAGGACCATAGAGCTCAACTATGGTTTCCTTACCAAAAGGCTGGGGGTGGAGCCTGCAAGCCTGACGTACATCGAGGATGTATGGGCTATGGGCGATTTCTCGGAGTTCGGACCCTGCATAGAGAGCTTTTCTAAGGGGGTTGAGCTCGTAAACAGTGTATTCACAGAATTCGAGTACACGGATGGAAAGATTAAGGAGCTGCCTGGAAAGGTCGTGGATGTCGGGTGGGGATTTGAGCGCATGATGTGGTATAAATCCGGAGCGCAGACGATGTATGATGCTGTCTTCCCGAATGTCCTTAAATACGTCTACAAATCTGCGGGAATAAGGCCGGATCATGAGATGTATGCGAAGGTAGCGGCTGTGGCAGGGATGGTCGACTTCTCGGAGTACAGCAAGCCCGGGTCTGGAGAGGCGAAGCTTGCGAAATTGGCGGGCATGGATAAGAAGACATACGACTCCATAATAAGACCGCACCAGGCTGCATACTCCATCGCAGACCATATGCGTACGCTTCTGTTCGCAATGAGCGACGGGGCGCTGCCCAGCAATGTAGGAGGCGGCTACAACCTCAGAATGATGCTCAGGCGCGCATTCGACTTCATGGACAGCTTCGGCACCGATGTGGACCTAATGAAGGTCGTAGAGCTGCATATAAGAGACCTAAAGGGCCTCTATCCGGACATAGGCGACAACTCCGACGAGATGGGAAAGATCATAGGCATAGAGAGGGCCAGATACAGGAAGATGAAGAGATCATCCAGGAAGATTGTAGAGAGGATGATAGAGAAGAAAGAGCCCCTTGAGACCAGAACGCTGAGACGGTTATACGAGAGCGATGGGATAACGCCGGACTTCATATACATGGTGGGTAGAGAGAAGAATGCTGACATCAAGATTGAGGATGACATATACTCAAAGATAATAAAGAGTAATTTTGTCGAGAAGAAGAAGAAGAGACCAGACTTTGACACAGAAGGTATAGAGAAGACGAAGGGCCTATTCTACGAGTTCAAGGACAGATCCGCATCAAAGGTCCTGAAGAGCTCGGGAAACATAATCGTGCTTGACAGAACACCGTTTTATCCAGAAGGAGGGGGCCAGGAAGCAGACCATGGTACCATAGATGGGAAGAGGGTCGTAGACGTGGTGAGCGACAGAGGCGTAATACTGCACATCATGGACCGCAGCTACAAGATAGCTACTGGAAGCGGTGTAGAGTGCATAGTCGATACCGACAGAAGGGAGAGGCTGATGGCACACCATACAGCAACACATCTCATAAGCGCCAGTGCCAGGAGTGTACTTGGAAGGCACGCCTGGCAGGAAGGCGCGAAGAAGAGCGCCTCAAAGGCACACATCGACGTGGCCCACTTCGAGGGCCTCTCGGTTGAGCAGGTAAGGAAGATAGAGGCCATTGCCAACGATTACATACTGAAAGGTATAAAGGTCACAGTGCAAGAGATGGACAGGGGCAGGGCCGAGGAGGAGTTTAGCTTCTCGATATATCAGGGGCATGGAGCCCCTGCGTCAAGACTCAGGATCGTGGAGATAAGAGATCTTGACGGCAAACTGATAGATGCAGAGGCGTGCGGAGGCCTGCACGTTATAAACAGAGAGCACCTCATTGGCATAATAAAGATAACGAGCACAGCGAGAATCCATGACGGGGTTGACAGGATAGAGTTCGTCGCTGGGAAGGCCGCACTGAATTACATAGACTCTATCGAGCATAAGATAGAATCTATAGCGATTGGCGCGAACGTAGATTCTGACAAGATAGAATCCAAGGTACCGCAGCTCATAAGGGAGATGGAGGTGTATAAGAGGAGGTATGCAGAGGCCCTCGAGCACCTGAGCGGATACGCTGCAGAGGATATAAAAAAGAATGCCAAGAGCAAAGAGATCGTCAGCAAGACAAGCTACAACAGGATGATGATGAGGAACATAGCTACAAAGATAGCGAACAGCGACGACAAGGCAGTAGTCATGCTGTACAACGAGGAAATGGATGTAGTTTGTGTATCAGGAACGAAATCAGGGATTCCGGCGATAGAGTTTTTAAAGGGCAACGTAAAGGCAATATCCAAAGGTGTAGAGTTTAAAGGAGGCGGCACGGCGAGGATAGCCGAGGGCAGATTATTCGAGAGCGCAAAGAAGGCCAAATAAAAAGATTATCAGGCAAGGATTTCGCAAGATTTGTATATCTTCACTAAGAAGGATTGATGCGTGGGCCTGTAACTCAGCTTGGCTAGAGTGGGAGGCTTTTAACCTCTAAGTCGTGGGTTCAAATCCCACCAGGCCCGACTATTCCGAGAGCCGGAAGAACAGGGTTCAAATCCAAAACATGAAACAGGGTCAGAGGGCGGGTTCGAGATGCGTTTCGAGACTTCCTACAACACACAGAACAACTGAGCAACAATATGAGCAAGCGTCAGTTGGAAGAGGTATGGATGATAACTAAAGTCTACACAAACGTTGGTATTTATCCTAGGCGATTATTTGAATAGAGCGGCCAAATATGCAGCAGTTGCTATTGTAGTGCTAGCAGCCGTTGCGGCAGCTGTTGCACTATTGATGCATTCCGGCGTAAGTTTGGGCACCATACTGAACCCGCCGGTTGGGCTCTCTCTTGCATACATACTGATGATAGCGCTCATACTTGGAATCCTGCATGGCGCTACACCCGACGAGCACACATGGCCGATAACATTCAGCTATGCGATAGGCAGCTACAGCACCAAGAGAGGTATGAAGGCCGGATTCACCTTCTCTCTGGGGTTCACTGCACAGAGGGCACTGCTCACCACCTTAGGATTCATGGGCCTCGCCATGTTCTACAAGATGTACAACCTGAACGGGCCGGTATACATAATCGTCGGCATAGCCATGACAGTAGCTGGTGCGTATGTCCTCAACAAGAGAAAGTACCTGCATATGCCGTTCGACGTGCTTTTGAGAGGCAGAGAGCACCACTCGTACGACGCTAAGTTTTCACATGCGCATGAGAGCATGGTGAAAGATGTACCTCTGAAGATGGCCATGATGCACGGGCTGATCGCCGGGTTCGGGTTCGGGGCGTATGCAACTATAATAACCTTCGTGCTAGCGCCCCAGGTTCCTGGGCTGATATACGCACCGCTCGTAGGCGTGATGTTTGGAATCGGGACGATGATAATGCAGATAATATTTGGCGCTGTGTTCGCCAATTTCTCGAAGGCCAGAGGGCTCAGTGAGAATGATATGAGCTACGTAGGAAGGAAGACTGCGGGCCGCACCCTCTATTACGGGGGCGCGATGTTCGCACTGATAGGCCTGCTGATTATATTGTTCCCCCTATTGAATAACATAGCCCTAAGCACAGGCAACCAGATACCAAACCTTGATTCGATAGGCGTCGCGACAGTGCTCGTGCTGATTGTCGTAGGAGGCATAGGAATAGGCAACCTGATACTCACTACGCACGAGATAACAAGCAGGAGCGTGAAGAGGAGGAGATTAAGGAGGCAGAGGAGGCGCTGATGACAAAAGCAGGACATTAGACATAAATACCTGTGTTGAAAACCTTATTTACTATTATGTGATTGCGATGGCAGACAGGGACAAGATGGAAAAATTGAGCGCAGTACGTTCGCTCGGGATAAACCCGTATCCTTATTCCTATGATGTCACAGCCAAAGCAGGCGCCATAACATCGGATTACGGCTCCTTTGAGGGAAAAGAAGTGAGCTCTGCGGGCAGAATAATCGGCCGCAGAAACATGGGAAAGCTTGTATTCCTGGACATTCTGGATGGTAGCGGCAGAATACAGGTAATGGCTGCAGCTGATGCACTCGACGACGTCTCCGCGAGACTCATAGAACTAATAGATCTTGGGGATATAATCGGGGTATCTGGCACCGTCACGAAGACAGAGAAGGGCGAGATAAGCATAAAGGCCGCGAGCATAACGATGCTGTCCAAATCCTTACGGATGATGCCGGAGAAGTTCCACGGCCTGAGCGATACAGAGCTTAGATATAGGAAGAGATACCTCGATCTCATAGCCAACACTGGCGTGAGAAGGTTCTTCACCGTACGTTCAGACATCCTACGGTACATGAGGAACTTCTTGGACGATAGGGGTTACATAGAATTCGAGACACCGGTGCTGCAGCCCACCTACGGCGGCGCCAATGCAAAGCCGTTCAAAACGCATTACGAGGCGCTGGAAAGTGACGTCTACTTGAGAGTGGCGAACGAGCTATATCTCAAGAGGCTCGTGATAGGCGGATTCGAGAAGGTGTACGAGGTATCGAAAGACTTCAGAAACGAGGACATAGACACTACGCACAACCCTGAGTTCACGCAGATAGAATGCTACGAGGCGTACAAAGATTACAATAACTACATGTCAATGACAGAAGAGCTGGTGGGAGGGCTTGTGGAAAAGCTGTTCGGCTCCAGCAGCATAGAGTACCAAGGCAAGAAAATTGATTTCGGCAGACCGTTCGCCAGGGTCAGATGGACAGAAAGACTCGAGGAGCTGTCAGGAATCAACGTGGTGGAGATGGACGACGATGCAGCTAAGAAGATAGCGAAGAAGGAAGGGCTTGACGTTCAAATAGTGAACGCATATCATGTTGCGGATGCGCTTTTTGACAAGTATGTGAGACCCGACCTATGGAGCCCTACGTTCGTAGTAGACTTTCCATCTTATATGTGCCCGCTGACGAAGACATGCAGAAACAATCCTGGGCTCAGCGAGAGGTTTGAGCTGTACATAGCCAGGGGGGAGATGGCCAACTGTTACTCTGAGCTCACGGATCCCATCGAACAGAGGAAGAGGTTCGATGAGCAGGAAAAGGAGAGAGCTATGGGAGACACAGAAGCGCCTCCGAGCGATTCCGAGTTCCTCGAGGCGATAGAGTACGGAATGCCGCCGACCGCAGGCATCGGAATATCAATCGACAGAATAGCCATGATACTTACAAACAACACGTCCATAAAGGAGGTTCTGGCCTTCCCTGCTATGCGTCCCCAGAAAGGTAATGAGGATAAAAATCCCAGTCTTTATACCAAATAGAGGGTTCTGAAGACCATAGAGACAGAATTTGGCCGGATTGGCCTTTTTATCGGTAAGCAAAATCACTTTGTTTTCCGCACCAATTCTTTGTATGATACCGTCTTTATTCCATACCTTTCCGCAATCATTTTCCTTTTTGCATTTATCCTTGTGTCCTCGGTAACGAGGTCCTCTTTTAAGACTATGGCTGTAGCCAATATTATACAATCTATGTAATCACTGAACTCTCCGGACAGCAAGCTCGCAATCTTTATTATCTTAGGGTTATAAAACGGCTCTACCCTGAAATCACTATTTATCACGTTTATCGCGTCTATGGCCAGCTTTGGTGGCAGTTTGAGTTTTGCGGCCTTTGCTTGAAGCTCGAACAATGATATTGAGTTGACACAGATATCTTCAAATGACAATGGTACCTTACCTTCCTCAATTCCACCAAGCAGGTCGGTGTTTATCCCCACTCTAGAGAGACGCAATAGGTATGTTGTATCGATTATCATGATTGCGCCTCTTTTGACAGGTTGTGCCTGAACTTTTCGAATTCCTTCTGGGTTACTTTTGCAACCGGTTTAGAATTGAGCAGCTCGTGGAGCCTGCTTTTATTAGCCAAAGCCCTCTTTACTATTTTGTTCAATACCTTTGATATTGCCTTGGAGCTATTATACTCGTCGATGCTCTCCTTTACCAGAGCGTCATATACCTTTTTCTCCAGTATAACTGTTGTCCTTCTCTCCATCTAATCACTAATATGTTTATATGCTTAAACATATAAATATCTTTCTAAGGATAGGATGGTGCCTTGATGCCCCGATACCCAAATCCTTTTATAGTATTTGGGAGAATAAGTTATGGGTCTTCGCGCTGTGCGCAGATGCCGCGATCCAGAGATAACAAACGCTTAAATATGTATCTAGATAAATTGATGAGCATGCCAGGATGGCGGAAACTGGTAACGCGTACGCCTGGAAATTATACTCGCAAGCGTATGGCTCTTCGGGGCCTTCTGGGTTCAAAAGCATCTTTGCTGAATATCCCAGTCCTGGCGTACAATTGTATCCGCGATGGATTTGTAAGTTCAACATGTGCTTTTAGTGCATAGTGGTATGATGGCAGAAGCTAAAGAGACAAAGCAGAAGAGGCCGGCAGGCAAGAAGGTAGCGCAGACCATAGTCAGGATAAGTGGCAAGGACATAGACGGCTCTTTCAAGATTGAGAGGGCTCTTGTCGAGATAAAGGGCATTGGAATGATAATGGCTCATGCGTTAGCGCATTCGATAAGCACAAAGTTCGGCATAGACCCGAACACCAACATAGGTTCCATGAGCGAGGAGCAGATAAAGAATATAAGCTCTGTCATAGAGAACCCTGCCGGGTACGGCATACCGACATACATGCTCAACAACAGAAAATATATAGAGAATGGAAATGACGTGCACATAGTTGGGCCTGATCTTATCTACTCGATAAGGCAGCAGACCACGAGGGATATATCGGCAAGGACATGGAGAGGTTATAGGCACCAGAACCACCTTAAGGTAAGAGGGCAGAGCGCGCGCACCACCGGAACAGGTGCGACAATGGGTGTGTCCAAGAAGAAGGCGCAGCGCGAATCTACCAAGAAGGCCAAATGATTAGAAGGTAATATTGATGGGAGCCCCTAAGAGAAACAGGAAGAAATTTACGAAACCAAGAGACAAATACAACCTGCCCAGGATAGAGGCTGACAGGTCCGTAATAAAGGAATACGGGCTCAAAAACATGCATGAGCTCTGGGCGGCGCAGACCGAGCTGAGCAGGCTCAGGGGCAACGTCCGTATGCTTCTCGCAGGAAATCCTGGTTTGGAGGGAGTACATACACAGATAGTTTCAAGACTGTCGAAGTTAGGGATAGTGAGTGGCGATATAAATCTAGAGAGGCTCCTTGATCTCAAGACCAATGACCTTCTTGAGAGGAGATTGCAATCGAGGGTGTTCAGAAGAGGGCTGGCCAGGAGCATGAAGCAGGCAAGGCAACTCATAACACACGGCTTTGTCTCAATAGGCGGGATAAAGGTAGACCGGCCTGGATACATAGTCAGGCTAGCTGAAGATGAGAGGATAGGATACTACAAGCCGATAGAGATAGCTCCGCTGGAGAGGCGGAGTGTAGAGAGGGCAGAGAGCATAGAGAATGCAGAGATTGCTGCAGGAAGCGTAGAGAACGATAATGGTGTTGAGATTGCCGAAGAAGAAAAGTAAGAAGGCCGAAGCAAAGCCAGCGACGGCCGCAAAGAAGAAGTATACCAGGAAGCCGAAGGAGAACATCTCCTATGAAGAGAAGGCAATGGAGGAGATGACAACGAAGGCCAGGGTCGAGAGGAAGGCCGTGGCGCATGTCTATTCATCCAAGAACGACACGATAATCACACTTACCGATATGAGCGGTGCTGAGACAATTGCTGTAGCAAGCGGCGGCATGATAGTGAATGCCGACTCGCAGGAAGGCTCGCCTTATGCTGCGATGCAGGCGGCCTACAAGATAGCGGCCGCGGCCAAATCAAAGGGAATAACAGAGATAATAATAAGGATAAGGGCTCCGGGAGGGCATAACTCCAAGACTCCGGGGCATGGGGCGCACTCTGTTGTGAGGATGCTTGCGAGGAGCGGCCTCAACGTCAAAAGGATTGAGGACGTGACTCCGATACCTACCGACACAACGAAGAGGGCAGGAGGTAGGCGCGGGAGGAGAGTCTGACTTTCTGGTTCGATTTATTTAGTTATCGGATTAGGATTTTCTCGACTCTCTGAGTTCTGCGATTGCACCTTCCTTGCCGTCGAACCTCTCAAACTTCATGAATTTGCCTTTCTCAAGCTCCTTGTAATGCTCGAAGAAGTGCTTTATCATCTCTTTTGTGTGTTCTGATACATCAGATATGCTGTTGTATCTCACGCTTTCCGGGTCGACCTTCTCGACTGGTACGGCCAGTATCTTGTTGTCCGGGCCCTCCTCGTCGCTCATTATGGCCTTCCCTATCGCTCTGCACTTCACAACCATCCCTGGCTGCACAGATTTGCTGGAGATTATAAGTACGTCAAGAGGATCGCCATCCTTTCCCTCGGTGCCGATCACGAATCCATAGTTTGTCGGGTATACCATGCTCGTGTAGAGGAACCTGTCCGCAACAAGCGCGTCCATCTCCTCATTGTATTCATACTTTATAGAGCTTCCCTCCGGAATCTCCACGAAAGCGTAGAAAGAGTTTGGATAGTCCTTGGTCTGTGCTTCCCCCTTCATACAAATCACATATGTAAAATGAAAAATAAACAAAAAAGCCTCGAGAATTTATGCTACTACCTCTGCACACGTAAAGTTCAACTTCCTAATGAAGTTTTGAGGTGATCTATCCGCAGGTTCCCCTACGGATACCTTGTTACGCCTTCGCCCTCCTCACAGAATCCCAGTTCGAAAATTTCAGAGAAATCTCCTCACTAGGACCCCACTTGGGTGACGTGGCGGGCAGTGTGTGCAAGGAGCAGGGAC
>CAYPBZ010000019.1:0-14347 GCA_964409135.1 Microcaldota archaeon | reverse complement strand
TGCCACTGGTGTCGCATATTATTACCTGGCGGCCCAACAGTTCCGCGAGGCCGCCCCTGACGACCTTGACCGGGTCGCGCTCTCCCTTCATACCGAAGAACGCGACGTTCGCCTGCCTTGAGAGTGTCTCAAGCTGCTCGTAAGCTGCAGGGCGGGAGACGTCGCAGCATATGAGCGCTGAGCTAAGGCCTCTGCTCTGGTAGAACTTTGCGAGCTTAGCCGCAGTCGTCGTCTTCCCGGAGCCGTAGAGCCCTAAGAGCAATATCCTTTGCGGCTTTATCTCTGGGTTGTGGCGGCTTCCCATCAACTCCACAAGCCCGTCATACACGATATTGGTTATGTATTCCCTCGGAGGCAGGCCGGCCGGCGGTTTGCTGGACAGTGCCTTGCTCTCGATCTCCTTGGTGAATTTGAAGACCAGGTCTACTTCCACATCGGATGCAAGCAGAACCTTTTGCAGCTCCTTGTTGAACTCCTTTATGGTTTTCGCGTCTATGATGGTGGAGCGCGAGATCCTTGCGAGTGCTTTCCTCAATCCTTCTCCGAGATCCATAGAAACCAACTGATGCTTGTGAGAGCGTCTGGTGCACGGGAGCGTTTACATATCAGCGTTTCTTCCTGGGTTTGGGCTTGGAAAGGGCAGGAGGGGTGTCGACCACATACTTTGCCATGACCTCTGCGACATGCTCAAGAACCTTCCTTACATTGACCTCGGTGTTTGCGCCTGTGCATATCATCTTCCCGTTCTTAAAGAGTATTATGACAGCCTTGGGCTCCGTGTTCCTGAATATCGCGCCGGGGAACTGCTCCGGCTCATAATCTACGGATTTCACCTCCTTCGACAGAGTGTACAGGTCTATGCTGGCATGGAGGTCGGCACTGACCACTATGTTCTGTATCTTTATCTTAGGAAGACCTATGACTCCCTTTCTCTCATGTTTAGCATTATCATCGGCAGATTTTTTGTGCTCCGTTTAACCACCTGTTCGTGATTGTTTTGTATAGAAAGATATAAATACGTAAAGAAGGTTTTTTAGGTATGGCAAAACGTGTCTCCATCGTCGGAGCTGGGCCAGTAGGGCTTTACCTTGCCAAAGAGCTTGCCGTCCTTGGGATAGAAACAGACGTTTATGATGGAAAGACCAGGGTCGATGAGAATTCCAAGAGGGCGTCAGGAATCCTCTCCAAGAAAGGGATAGAGGGTTTAGGAGTGGACTACAGGGACGCCGAGATCAACACCCTCAACGGCGCTGTGATACATGTGAACGGCAGGAGCATGCGCGTCAGGTCGGGCGAGACTCAGGCTTATGTGCTTGACAGGGGGATCCTTGCCGAGGCCCTTTACAGGCAGGCAATAGAGTCTGGAGCCGTAGTAAGGCTTGGAAGAAGGCTCTCTAAGGATGAGATATCGGACATCGCGGAAGGCAGCACGGTGCTTGTCGGGGCAGACGGGGCGGTGTCCGCTGTGGCTAATAACTTCGGATTCGATGGCATAAGCGAATATGTGCTGACTTACAAGGCAGAATATAGGAATGCAAATATAGAGGACAGGAACATGGTTGAGCTGTTCTTCTCCGAACACATATCGAACAGGTTCTTCGGATGGATGGCACCGTATTCCGGTTCCGAGCTTGAGCTCGGGATAGGAACGAGCGACAGGGGCAAGATCAACAGCAAGGAATCTTTTGAGCGTCTGCTAGGTTTGGAGCACATACAGGACATGATCGGAAATGCCGAGAATACAGGAACACATGCGAGCATAATACCTTTATCGAGGAGGAGAAGGACCGTCATAGGCAACGTGATGCTTGTAGGAGATGCGGCGGGGCAGACCAAGGCGACCACAGGCGGAGGCATAATATTCGGGATGCGCTGCGCATCCATAGCGGCCGAAGCCATACACAGGCATATAGAGGAAGACAGGCGGTTGTCGGCATATGAGAGCATGTGGAGGAGCAGGCACGGGCTCGACCTGAAGCTCCATGACATCATACACTCCTATTATTCCAGGTCAGGTCCCATGCTGTCCGGCATGATAAGCCTGTCGAAGATTCTGGGGCTTGATTCCTTCCTGTCCAGGTACGGTGACATGGACAGCCCAAGCCTTGTCATGAAGAGATTCTTCCTTAGGGCGTTATCATCGCGCAGCTACACAAGCTAATTTAGTTGTTCCATGTAAAATACTATTATGGAGTCAGATACATTGGAGATGGCGTACAGGTATCCGTTTTCTAGGTTTGCGGGAGAGATACTCGCGTCTCGTAAAGACCGTGGAGTGGAAGCCAAGTACCTGGAATTTGCGAAAGAGCGCATAGATTCCGACATAAGCGGGAAGAACAGGTATTACGACATATCGCTTGACAATATAAAAGAGGGAGACGTGAAGTCGTATGTCTATGCGAGAATGATAGTCAGCGCCAGGAAAAGCCAGGTGCTCATAGACAGGTTCTGCAGGGGAGAGGCTGAAAGGTCAAAGTGCGCCCTGATAGGGGATTCGAGCTCCAATATTATGAGGATTGCGGATAACCTGGATGTTGAAGTTAAGGAGAGCAAGGAGCATGAGTTTCTGGTGGGCTTTGCCGACCTGCTGAGCAATATGCCGCAAGGAGATGAGTACATGCTTGTAAACAGTAGGATGACTAAAGGGATAGTAGTATTGGGGAAGGCGCAGACAGCAAAGCTCATAGCCGAGGCGGCATACAAGAGTATGAGGAAGGGCCTTCCTATCCCGGCGAGGGAGCTGCCGAGGCAGATAGCCGATTACTCGAAGGGATTGGAATTCGATATACAGATAAAGGTGCGAAAGACCGTAGGGAGAGGCGCAGAATGGATAGACAGGCTTCTCGAGACCCCGATACCTGACGTAAGGCACAGGGCCGTGAACCTGATACTGGCCCCGTATCTCACTAACGTCAGAGGCATGGATGTGGAGCAGGCATATGGGATAATAAGGAGATATATAGAGAGCTGCAGGAAGCTGAACCCCGATACTAGAATAAACGATTCTTACATAATGTACCAATGCAGGTATGCGAAGGAGCATGGAATGAGGCCCCTGTCGCTCAGGAGGGCGAGGGAGCTGCTGGAAGGGCTAGTCGGATTCGAGTCCGAGAAAAAGGTTGGTTGAGATGGAGACCACAATAGTGTGTGACATATGCAAAAGGAGGCTGGCTTCCCATACATGCAGGCTGTGCGGCAGAAGGATTTGCGAGAAGGATTTCGATGAGATTAGAGGTACATGCATTGCCTGCTCGCACGGCAGGACAGGAGAATCGTACAAGAAGGCGCAGAAGAGCCATAAAGTACGCGGCTAACAGAATTAGGGCAGGCGGAGTATGTAGAACCCGTTGACGCCATTTCCAGATATCTGTCCCGGAAGCCCGTCGCTTACGAACGTATATAAGACATGCCCATTGTAAACAGTGTCGGACTGCCCGTCATAAGTCCCATACGAGAAATTGTTCGCATTCAATGGAGGCTGAGGAACGGGATTCTTGACGTAGAACAGCGGCCATAGCCTTAGGCATGAGGAGGAGCAGGTGCCATTGGTTGTATAGAGGGTATAGCCCGAGCCGGTCATCAGGTAATTGCCTGACCCGCCTATGGACGAACTGTGCCCTATGGCGATTGAGTAATTCGTCATTATCGTGGTGGTCTGGATAGTGCTTGTGGAAGACTGCTGCGCAGTGTTCCTGTATAAGGAGTTATAAGTGGCGAACACCGCGACTAGCACGATTATTACGACAATGATCGCAGCCACGATTGCAACCTCTGACTTCATAATACCGCCAATATTATCTCTTGGTCTTAATCTTAGTATAACTATAGTCTATGTACAACCATATTACATCTGCCACGAATATTATTATTCCGAGCACGAGCCAGGGAGTGTAGTAGTAACTGGTATACATCCAATATACGTCCGCGATGGCTATTATTATACCTAAGATTATTGAGATCGCATTCTTTGATATGCCAGCCATAACACACCCTATAAAACATTAATGCCAAACAGCAACATGCTTTCCCACCGAAAAGGCAGTACACACACATCGTAGACAGGCTTAGCTTCCGAGTTCGGAATGGGATCGGGCGTTTCCCTGCCCCTATTACCGTTTGACGGTTATATGTAGCAAGGAATGTTTATAAAGTTTTCTAATCAGCCGGGCATATATAATATTAGGATGAGAACAGGGAGCGTGTGTTATGGCAGTTGTGTTGCGGTTTGACGTATTATCCAGTATATTTTATAGACCTGCGTCTGGCATAATTAGACAGTGTGATAAGATGACCATCAGAACTTATCTGGAAGAGAATGCCAAGGCCATAAACAAGGAGCTTGAGACCTACCTCAAAAGGAAGTCTTCTGAGAGGTATGTGGAGACGCTTCTGGGGCGTTCTGGATATGAGTATGACAACGAGGCGCTCACAAAGAGCGTGTTGGAGCCTGCATGGTATCTTCTTGATCAGGGAGGAAAGAGGTGGAGGCCCGTATTGTGCCTTCTAGTCATAGAGTCCCTAGGTAAGAACCCAAAGGATTACATAGAGTTCTCAATAATCCCAGAGGTCATACACAACGCCACAGTGATACATGACGACATAGAGGACAACTCCGACATGAGAAGGGGCAGCCCTGCCGTGCACAAGAAGTTCGGGATAGATGTGGCAAACAATCTCGGAGATTTCATGTATTTCTTCCCGATGAGGGCGCTCGTCGACAGCAAAAAGCTCGACAGTGACATCAAGAACAGAGCACTGTCATTCTACATAAGAGAGATGACACGTGTGTCGATAGGCCAGGCGGTCGATATCGCATGGCACTGCGGATTCGTTGACAGGCTATCGATAAACGAGAGCAAGTACCTTGAGATGGTTCACGACAAGACAGGGGCGTTATCCAGATTCGCGTGCGAGCTCGGTGCGGTCGTAGGAGGGGCAGATGATGGGCTGGTAGAGAGGTTCGGAAGGTTTGGAGCCACTATAGGCATAGCATTCCAGATACAGGACGACATACTTAATATCTACGAGAGTGATTTGTCGAAGAACAAGGGAGGGATAGGAGATGACATATCAGAGGGGAAGATGACCCTGCTTGTCATACATGCCCTGGGCAGCGCGAATGATGTTGACAGGAAGAGGCTTGTGGAGATACTGTCGATGCACACCAAAGATAAGGACCTTATAAGAGAGGGGATAGGCATAATAACGAAGTATGGCTCAAGGGAGCATGCCGAGGGCATCGCTGTAGGGCTTGTGGACAGCGCTTGGAAGGAGCTAGACAAGGCGCTACCGGAATCCGAGGCCAAAGCTAGGATAAAGGAACTTGCCGAGTTCCTGATAAAGAGGTCGATTTGAGGAGATAGGCATGGAAGAGTTTGGGAACTTCAAGGGGTTTTTAGCGGCACATAAAGAGAGAGTTTACAAAAAGATATGCGAATACATGCCCTCTGATGACCCTATATTCATGGGAAAGGTGATGAGGTGCTACGTTGACAGGAAAGGCCAGTATAGAAGGCCAGGGTACCTGTTGCTTTGGGCGGCCCTTTACGGCGGCGACATAGAGGAGGCGATCCTTCCGGCGGCCGTGCAGCAGATATCAGAAGACTGGATACTGATGCACGATGACATAATAGACAACAACAGTCTCAGGAGGGGAGGTCCGTCCGCCCACGTTATGTTTGGGACCGAGTATGCAATAGTCGGGGGCGACGCGCTACATGCAGTCATGTGGAGGATGGTCAATGACTCTGTCAAGGATCTGTCAGAGAGAGGTACTGAATACTTCAGGAAGGAGTACGATATAATATCAAAGACCCTGTACGGCCAGTACCTTGACGTAAGGCTCGGCAAGGAGTATGAGTTAGACAGGTTCAGCGAGGACGATTACTACAACTCAATACACAGGAAATCGGCATATTACAGTGTTTACGGCCCCATGCAGTGCGGGGCGATAATAGCAGGAAAGGGAGACAAGGCTACAATGGACAAGGTCGCCGAGTACGGCACATACGCTGGGTACGCGTTCCAGATAAAGGACGACATACTCGACTGCACATCCACAGAGACGAAGCTTGGGAAGTCCATAGGCAATGACGTCAGGGAGGGCACCAAAACACTGATACTTTACCATACTGTGCAGAACGCTAACGCATCTACACTGGGCAGGCTCAAGAGCATCTACTCCCGGAAAAGCAAGACAGATGAGGATGTGAGATTCGTACTTGACACGTTCGATGAGCTTGGATCAATCAAATACGCCCAGGAACAGGCGACAAACTTCGCGAACAAGGCAGTAGAGGTCTTTGAGAGACTGGAAACAGATATCCTGGAATCAAACCTCAAGAGGTTGGCGCGAGATGCGATAGGATACGTGGCAAACCGAACAGAATGATAATGTACCTGCGCCTTTCGGCGCAGGCAATCCTGAGGTTTGCCAAAGGTCTGGCATTATCTATTCATCTTAAAGGTATTTAATACTTTTTATTAGATTACAGAAACATGTATCAAAATATAAAAATGAGAAAGTATTATAAAGGTATTTACTTATATATAACTAGGAAAAGTCGCGCCTGGTCTGCGCCGTATAAGCTGGCCGAATCGTGCAAGTGCACAACCTAATCCTGAGACCGATGAGTCTGCAAACTGAGGTGCAACCATACAGTCCGGCTTGTCCTGAGGAGTTGTTATGGGCCATAGGCAACCTGAGGTAGAGAGGCTAGCGCAGCCTGTCCCTGAGATATACAAGGAGCTTTACAGGAGAAAGCTCGTCGAGGGGCTCGAAGCACTTGCTGAAACCATGGACGAGACGCTCGGAGTGAACGGAGAGGATGAGATAGACAGAAAGAGATGGAATCTCATGCTCGCCGTTGAGGCCTCATACATAGCCATCGAAGCAACTTTGGATATGGCAAGGTGCTATATCTACAAGAAGAAGCTTCGGAGGAAGGTGGATGATGTGAGGGACTCTGTGTGTTCTCAGTGAGGTCTGTTTTCTTTTTCTTTTTTTCTTTTTTCTTTTCGCTCTGCTTATGATGATGCAAACAACAAAAGGTTATTTAAGTTAGAGACCGCAATGCAGTAGTGGTACAATGGGAGCTGTTGAGATAGACGTTGTAGACATAGAGAAAGAGGACGACTGCCAGTGCATAATAGGGCACGCCGGATTCATAAAGACAGCAGAGGACCTCTACGAGGCGCTCATCTCGTCTTCCGCATCAATAAAGTTTGGCCTGGCATTCTCTGAGGCGAGCGGCCCGTGCCTTGTGAGGAGCGAGGGGAATGATGCCGGGCTTGTCAAGCTCGCGGAGTCCAACTCTATGAAGATAGGAGCAGGGCACAGCTTCATAATACTGTTCAGGGGCGCCTTCCCCATCAATGTCGCGAACTCTATAAAGGGCGTGAGTGAGGTGTCCAGAATCATATGCGCCACGGCAAATCCACTGCAGTGCATAGTAGCAGGTACAGGAAAGGGGCGTGCTATAGTCGGAGTGGTTGACGGAGGCTCTCCAAAAAGGATAGAAGCCGACTCTGATAAGAAAGATAGGCATGACCTGCTGAGGAAGCTTGGATACAAACTCTGATTATCCGACGTTCAGCGTGGCACAACTTCTTGACATAACGTTTATCACACTGTCATTGGATATCAACTCCTTGCTGAGTGTCACATTGTCGAAGAGCGACTGCCACCCCTGCACAGGATATGCGACATACGACCCGCCGCAGAATATCCATGTTTTGTTTGAGGCGTATTCGGTAGGTGTCACATTCACTGTATACTGCAGGAAGTATCTAGTGTCAAGCCCGTTCGGTGTGTATACGTAAGGCAGGCCGGCCAATTTGAAGTACTTAGAAGCGTTCGGCGCATTGTTGTAAACGAGCATCGTATTCGACCCATACTCGGAATAACCGAAGTAATGCACTCCGAGGGTCTTGGCCAGGAAGTAGTCTGTAAGGTTGAATCTTCCGATGTAAAGCACATTTACACTGATTTTCTGTCTTGGAAGCGCATGTGTCCTGTTCAGTGATATGCTGACATTGTTTACCGTGTATGTGTTATATATCCCTATCAGGGCACCAGTGGATGTGTTGTAGATTCTGATGGAAGAGAGGTTGTTTATTGTAGAGTAGGTCGAATTTGGCGTCTTGTTGACGACAGGATTCGTGTTTATGGACGTTGTGATGGTGGCATTTGTAGGTATTGTACCGTTGGCATTCGCATTCCAGAAGGTGCCTATATTGTATGTTGTGAGCAGGCCATGTATAAACACGAGAAAAATGGCCGCAGCCGCAATCGCTCCGATGTACATCATGTATTTCTGGCTATCCATATCATCGTCTCTGCACCGCTGTTTTTATCGTGTTGAGAAAGGCAGGTTTAATAATCATAGACTTGTGTCACTTAGAACATGGCATGCGCGTTGTACCCGTTTTGAGGAATGAGCTGATTGTCCTAAAGCCCACTCCAAAGAAAAATTTAAATATCTAATATAACAATTCCATCCCGTGATTTCATGACTACATTCGGAAAACTGAACAGAAAATTAGAAGGAGATAGAAAAGCAGGCAGGCCGAGTAAGATCGGAGAGGTTTATGAGATTCCGCTTTCCTTAGAAGGCATAGAGAGGGGAACTGGTCAGATACATTATAGCATAGGCATGCTGAGAAGTTCTGAGGCAAGAGACCCGAAAGAATTGAGGAGATAACCCTTATAACTTGAGCTGGAGGGTCAGCATATGAGATACAAAAGACTCGGAAACAGCGGGGAGAAAGTACCAGTAGTAGGTCTCGGCACGTGGAAGATCACTGTAAAATCTAGGACGGGCGTAACGGCCATACGGAGAGGAATCGAGCTTGGGGCCAGATTTGTCGATACTGCCGAGATGTACAATAATGAGAGCATGGTCGGAAAGGCCATAAGTAAAGAGAAGGTGTTCGTAGCTACGAAGGTGTCGCCCAACCATTTCCACTATGATGACGTGATAAGGTCGTGCAAGGCCAGCCTGAGCAGGCTTAAGATAAGGCGCATAGACCTGTACCAGCTTCATTGGCCGAACCGCAGCATTCCGATAGAAGAGACTATGCGCGCCATGGAACATCTTGCCGACCTGGGCCTGATACGCCACATAGGCGTAAGCAATTTCTCGGTCAAAGAGCTGTCGGATGCGCAGAGTGTGATGAAAAGATATGAGATTGTATCCAATCAGGTAGAATACAGCCCGTTCGCAAAGGACGTTGAGCATGGCCTGACGGACTTCTGCAAAAGAGAGAAGGTGACAGTGATAGCTTATAGCCCATTGGCAAGAGGGCATGTGTTCAGGAGCTACAGGGGCTCCGAGGTGCTGTCCGAGCTTGCGGAGAGGTACGGCAGGAGCGTATCGCAGATAGTGCTGAATTACCTGATTTCGAAAGGCAATACTATGGTGATACCAAAGTCCGAGAATGTCAGGCATGTAGAGGAGAATGTGGGTGCCGCGGACTTCCGGATGTCCAAAAATGACATAGAGGCCATTGACATAGTAGGAGAGCGGATAAGCAAGCCATTAGCAGGCAGGATCATGCAGGCCCTTCTCAAGAAGAATGGGGTGTGGGCAGGCTTTATAGGGACAGGGAAGGACTCCGAGAGCGCCACGCGCACATAAAAGGACCAGGATAAGCACCGCAATGAATAATCAGTACTTCAGAACAGGCGCAGTTATCCCCTTCTTCTTGAGCCACTTGTATGTCTTTTCTATCGAGCTGTTGAATAGCTCGATCTCTCTCTTTGTCATGCTCTTCGGCTCCTTCGGAACCTTCCATATCCCCGAGTCCCTTATCTTTGGGTTAGAAGAGTTATTGCCGATCCAGTCTCTTGACGGTGAGCAATAAAGGCATTCTGACAGGGCAGTAGCAAGATGGTCCTCTATCTTACGACTACCGACAGCACTATCGAATACCACGAACCTGAATGAGAACTTTTTTCGTATAGTGTTCAGCAGGCTGCGGCCTGACTTGGGAATCTTTTCCGTACGCTCCTTCGAATTCATCATCGCCGAGTAGAAATTCTTTGTCAGATGCATCCCGGGCTTCTCCTCTACGAAGTGGCGCAGTATGTCATCGGCTAGCTTTCCGCCCCTGTGTGCCCCGACATGCACTATTCTCTCCATCGTACCTCCGTGCCCCCAGTACTCTCCCTGCTCGTAGAAGAAGTATATTCCATTATCTGGGAGTAAATCGTCAGGGAATGGGAATTTGAACATAGGTAGGGTGTCGAGTCTCTTGTGTACGAGCATACATACGTCCGGCATGCAATCACAACTCTTTGTGTGTCAATATTATTATTTCTTGCGGCTGTAAATAGACCTTGCGGTGCTTATAACGTACTCAATCATTTTATCCATACCTATCTTATCGTCCGGGTTATAGGTGCCGGGAGGCTGTGCTCCCGCAGCCTGCGGATGGCCGCCCCCTCCAAGGGCTCTTGCAAGTATAGAGCAATCCGCCCCTGCATCGCTGCGGATGCTCATGCTCATGATATCGGTTTTTATGAACACATTTATGTCCGTGTTCAGCTTGTCGTGTATCGTAGCGCACGCGGCCGAGCTCTGTATATGCTTCCCGTACCCTATTCCGATAGTATAATCCCCGGCCTTGAACGAGCGTGCGTTTCTCTTCAATAGCTCTGTGTTGGCTTCTGCCTCTTTCATGTATTTTGAGTATAAATCTTTTATGAACGTGCTCCTGAGCTCGCCCTTCGACACTATGTCTACTAATTTCCTCAGGCCTGGCGCGGGATTGCCGCTGTAGTTTATGAATGTTATAGAACACGCGAGGCTGTCCATGAGCTCTTTGTTTTTATTATCCATCAGATTAAAGTCAATAAGATGTGCGGTATCTGCTACCTCCTTCGCGCTTTGGTCAGACCTCGATAGTATGTTGTATATTAACTCGGTCGCACAGTGTTTTGGGTCCTCGCCACATATTATAAAATCGCACAGCTCTGATGCCTCAAATATCACCTCTTCACTCAACTGGTGGTGGTCTATCCAGGCGACTGTGTTGTTGTTGGACTTCAGAAATTTGAGCATGTTGGATACTCTGCCCAGCAACCCATCAGATATAGAAAGATCGGTGAAGACTATCGTAGATCCATGTGGGTTCTCCTTGATAAGGCTTTCATGCACTGATGCGAATCCATCCACAGAGGGATTGAAGAACACTCTATCGAGCCGCATTCCTGTGTAGTGGACAAGCACAGCCGCGCTCGCTATCCCATCGAAGTCGTTATGGGTTACACTGTAGAGATTGTCATTGCTCCTCATTATCAGGCTGTAAAGCTCGTCTTCTGTTAGCATGAACCCCACGTAGTGCTAAGATCAGATAGTGCGCTCCTTTTTCCATTCCTCCTTTACGAATATATATCTTTTGATATGGATGCAGATATTTTGTATATGAGCTGCATGTTGGCGATATCTCTTTAACCAGGTAAATCGGGGATTTCTCAAGGTATAAAAACAAGATATAACATAGGTAATTGCTTTGAACAGGTGATTGCGTGCTGCCTCCGGTGTTTTTTGATAGGTTTACGATGGGATTCTCGCTTGCGGTGCACATAGTTCTCGCTGCGACAGGCATAGCCCTGCCGCTCATGATAATGGCTGCTGAGTTCATAGGCATAAGGAACAGCGACAGGTTTTATAAGGTCCTGGCAAGGCGGCTGGCTGTGGTGCTTATTGTCCTGTTCGCAATAGGGACTGCAACAGGCAGCGTGGTCGCGGTAGAGCTGTTCTTCCTGTGGCCCAAGTTCTTCCAGCTTGTCGCCAATGTCGCGATACTCCCGCTCTACGCAGAGGTTTTCGCGTTCTTCACAGAGGCGTTCTTCCTTGCCATGTACTTCTACACGTCAAGAAGGCTTGAGAACAGCTACTGGAAAGTTTTCATGATGGGTCTCGTCGGCCTGGGCGCGGCCATGTCTGCGGTATTCATAACCATGATAAACGCTTTTATGAACACACCGGTAGGGTTTGACATACCCACCTACCTGAAGAGCGGGGTGATATCTGCCGTGCGGCCATTCATGGTGTTCTACTCCCCATCAGCATGGATACAGATATCGCATGTTGCGTCGACCGCTTACTTCGCAGGCACCTTCATATTTCTTGGATATTTTGCGTACAGGCTACTTGAAGCGAGAAAGAAGTCTGATAAAGATTCTGAGACGTACTACAGGAAGGCGCTGAACCTCACTGTCGCCATCGTGCTGGTCGCCACACTGCTCTCTATAGTTACGGGTGTGCTTTCAATCACGCAGATGCTACACATCCAGCCAGAGAAATACGCTGCGATAGAGGGCAATCTCGTGCCAGGGACGTATATGGCAGAGAACCTTTTCAACGTGATAAAGATACCTGACATGCAGAGCATACTTGCTACCGGCAGCGCATCCGGGTACGTTCCTGGGCTTAGCCTGTTCCCGAGCAGCACATGGCCACCTTACCTGATACTACATGATATGTTCGACCTTATGGTGCTAGTCGGGTTTGGCATAGGCGGGTTCGTGCTGCTGGTTGTGCTTGCCAAGATTCTCCGAAAGGATCCGTTCGGAAACAGAATCGTTCTCGGCCTTCTCGTGATAGCATCGGTGTTCGCAGTAATCTTACTGGAAGACGGGTGGGTCATGGCAGAGGTAGGAAGGCAGCCATGGATAATCTCTAACGTGCTTACCGTAAGCGCTGCTGCAAACAGCTCTGCCGCAATAATTCCGATAGCGATTGCATTGGTGATTTTCTATGCGGCTGTGATTCCAGCAGCAGTGTTTCTGCTTAGGAAGATATTCTCGGAGAGGGATATTGGCCGGGATATTAGGGGATGGCAGTGAACTACCTTTATCTTGCAGACTATGGGATATTTGCCGCGTTCCTGGCGCTGTTCGCGGTTGAGATAGGCATGGGCCTTTTTGCGGTCTTGGATTATGATAAATACAGAGATGCGGCGATGAGGTATATACTGCCGATATGGGGGATTGACGGGACATTCCTGATATTCTACATAGTCAACTTCGAAGCCACATTCCCAAACATACTTGAGATTGTGGGAAGGGCGCTGATAGTGCCTGCGATGGTCGCTGCCCTGTTCATAGTTCTGAGAAACGCATTCATAATACATTGGGAGTTCTCTGGTGAGAGGAACGCGAGGCGGTTCGTCAGGTTCTATGCAGCATCTACGATAATAGCGGCCTTCCTTGGCATAGCGGTATTCAGCTCCGGGGTCAGTGGTGTGGGAATAAACACCTCGAACGGTGCGGCGAACCTTGCCGCGGTGCTGTTTGATCCGTACAGCATATCGGTGTTCGTAGCCATTCTCCTGTTCATCTACTTTGCAGCGAGTGTATTGTTCTCGTCAGAAAGGAAGGGCCTTCCCATCGCATCGGCGGCCTTGGGTATGGTTCTGATTGGTGTGGCAAGCAACACCTATGCCAATTACCTCCTAGAGGGGCTGATGCACAACATAGTATATCTGATTGCTATTCTGGTTGTGTTCGGAGCATGCGCCGGATTGTACCTGAAAGGGAGCAGGTATGCAAAATATCTGACTATAGTATGGTTATACTTCGCGATACTGTTCTTTGGGATTCTCCAATATCCACATATATTCGGCTCTTCAGACATAACCAGCTATATCGCTAGCGGGACAGAGGCTGCAGGCGTGCGGCTGATAACAGGAGTCGGAGGCCTTCTTCTTGTGCTGTTTATCATAGCGTTCCTGTATTCTAAGTATAAGGATGCGAAGGCATCTGCGTGACAGATGATTGTGTGCGCACAGCTAACAGTGCTTCGTATCAAGAACATTTATTGATTTTGCCGGTCCAATAGGCATATGCAGAGCGTGACATCGGGAGTGCCCATCCCTAACTCTGTTGAGTATCCTTCATTACCCTTATGAAAATGTCTTACCTCGTCTGGGAGTAGAGTTTGAGGAATGTCTTGTCTTCCGATGCAGCGGCCTTCATGTACCTGTTCAGTGTAGACTTGTTTATCTTTGGATTCTTTCCTTTGCCGTACTCACATTTTGACTTTTCAAGTATCTTGTTGTAGAGTCTTTGCGACAGAACGAGCATTTCCTCTACTGTTTTCTGCCGTTTTGCGTTGGGATACAGCCTGAATTTATACGCCCTTTTCTGGTACATATATCTTGTATATGACTACAAGTTTATATATTTTGTTTGATTCCTTGTATGTGTTGAGTGCGGCCTTCATCCCACGGTTGAAACCGTGGGTTTTCGGCCTACAGCTGTGTCCGATAATTAGATGATTAGTAGTGCCTGTTTATCTCATCGAAGGCCTTGTCTATCTCTTCTCTGGAAGAACGTGAC
>CAYPBZ010000018.1:0-15489 GCA_964409135.1 Microcaldota archaeon | reverse complement strand
CTATGTGAATGGTGTTCTTGTAAATACATCAACAGCCAGCAACTTTGCCAGCTGGGATTATGACACAACACAGCCTTTGGATATCGGTCGTGTTCCCAGTAATAGCTGGCCTTTTAACGGTTCAATTGCAAATGTGCAGATATACAACACACCACTCACATCAAATGAGGTAACCGCCCTCTACAACGAGGGAATAGGCGGCAAGCCCATCGACATACAGAACATTGTAGACTGGTGGCCGCTCAATGGCAATGCGTACGACTACTCAGGCAACAACTACAACGGCACAGCGACCAACACTGTCTTCACATCTAACTGGGAGAGCGGCTACACTTCACCATGAATGTCGTTCAGGACAAGCTCACACGCCATGACAGGCTCATCTATCCCAAAGTTGTTCAGCACAGATGGATGTATCTCGCCAAACGTTCCGACCCTCTTATCTCTGAGGGTGACTGATGCGCATCTCCCATCTATAAACGCACAATCTTTATTCCTCTCTATCTTACACTCCTGCCCGATATGCTTTGCAAAAGCCTCCACAATGCCCTTCGCCTCTGAGAGGTTGGCTTTCGAGTGCACCGAGATGAACGCCACGGAGTCCTTCTCTAAGACACCTCCCTTTACTGCCGAGAAGACCTTTCCATACTCGAACAACCTCTGCGGCATGGTGTCGCTCATAGAATCTCCGACATTCTGCAACAGCATAGGAAGTGCAGACATCCTCATAATCGTAAGGCCGCTCACCTTCGAGAAGTCCAGGCCTACGACGTTTTTCTGCGGTTTGCTATTCATATTGTCGAACTGGGCCTTCTCGTTTGTCAGGTACGGATTCACGGCCTCAGTGAAACCACACCCCACGAAGAATTTTGATATACTGTCGTGCATTACAGATGCACTGCTCGGCTTCCCGACAAAATGGCCCACCACAGGGCGCGGCTCTATATTGTTGTACCCGTACGCTATGGCCACATCTTCTATAATATCTCTTTCGTGCAGGATATCTGTTCTGTATGGTGGGATATGTACTGTGATTGAGCTTCCTTTCGCCACGGCCAGATGCCCCATCCTGGCAGCCAGCTCTGCAATTCTTTTCGAGCTTATATTTACCCCGGTAAGAGATTTGAAGTCCTCTGCCGTGATGCGCATATCCTTCCATGCGCCCTTCGGATACGCGAGGCGTTTCGCACCATAATCTACAGATACCACGCCGACCTTGGCACCCATATCTACAAATATGCAGTTGAATATTTCGGATATCCTCTCCACGGTCCCGATATCTGTACCTGTTATGTCGACAAGCAGGTTGCGTGTCTTCCCTGACACTTTCGTCGCCCTAGAGTTGATTATCGGTATGAGAGCAAGTATCTTCTCAGAATCCCTCAGCACTGGGTACTGCCCGTCCGGTATTGTATCTCTATATTCTATACCTTTCGGATGCTTTTTGAGTATGCTGTCTATCTCCATCTCTGTCTCCGAATCAATGGGTGTCAGCCTCCCTGCCTTAACCACCTCATAAACAAGCCCATGCTTAATGGAATCTATATTATGCATCCCTATGGCCAGCTTCCTCCTCTTCCTCCCATAAGTATCGCATATCTTTTCCGAGAAGTTCACCATGTACTTCAGCGCATTGCCCTCAAGATTCACATCCTTAACTATGAGCGCCGCCATGTAAGGACGTACACTTGAAACGCTCTTCGATACCTTTATCTCGACAGTTGGTCTGCCACTGACCTTGTATCTGTCTTTTTGGGGCTTTACCTTACTGTCAAGCATAAGGAGCGCCCTCATAAGCTCTGTGAAGTTAAGAAGTTCTGGACGATCTGGTGTTATATCCACCACTACAGCACTGGATTTCCTCTCCGACTCCATCCCAAGGTCTGTTATGAGCTCTTCGAACCTCTTCAGAGTCATGTATTTGCCTATGTCATTGACGTCGAATTCTATTGTAGCCATACGGATCACAGCTCTTTTCTGGTCCTCAACCATGCCATCCTGTTCTTGTAAACCTTCCCGACGTCGTCTATGCCTAACCTGTCGAGAAGGAGCCTCTCAAGACCCATACCCCATGCAATGACCCTCTTCTTGGTGCCGAGCACATCCGTTATCTCTTTCCTTATTATGCCTGCTCCTGCTAGCTCCACGTACTCCTTATGCCGACTGTCGAAATAGAAAACCTCAAGGCTGGGCTCTGTGAACGGGAAGTACGACGGACGCATCAGAATCTTGATATGTGTGCCTACAAGCCTGTGGTAGAACTCCTTTAGCTCATATATAAGGTTAGATAGTGTCAGGTCGTCCCCTATTATTATCCCGTCTGATTGGTAGAAGTCAGCCAGGTGCTTATAGTCAAGGCTCTCGTTCCTGAATACCCTGCCCACGAAGAAGGCCTTCGCAGTCCTGTCAGAATGAGTCCGTGCGAAATCCCTTATATAGCGCGCGCTCAGCACTGTATTATGCGTGTTGAGCAGTGCCCTTCTTGCTATACTCTCATCCCATTTCGAACCCCATCCTGATTCATGCATGGCTTTTATCTTCGGTATCATATCCGCCTCCTCTACCTCTATGAATCTTGGATTGGAGAGGAAGAACGTGTCGTGCTTGTCCCTTGCCGGATGGTCCTGCGGGGTGAAGAGAACGTCGAAGTTCCAGAACGATGGATTGACTATAGGTCCTGTGCACTCCTCGAACCCCATATCCAGCCAGGTGTCTCTTACCTCGTTGATGAATTCGTGCATGGGGTGCGCTCTGGCAGGGAATACCGTCTCGGCAGGAGCGCCGACATCGTACTCCTCAAACCCTTTCGTCTTCCAGCTCTTGTTGAGTATCACCTCTCTACTGAGGTTCTTGATCCTGGGGGTCTGGCTTCCGACCCAGTCCAGCAATTTCCTTCCGCTCTCTGTTATCCTTATGCCGTACAACGATGCACTACTCTTTATATCGATCAGCTTTCTGCTCTTTAATGTCTTTATGTCATCCTTGTTGAGAAAGGTTCTATTTTCTGGATACTTCCCATCAACAATCTCCGAAAGCACCTTCCTTAGAGGGTATTCGCGCCTCTTTACAATCTCCCTGCCCTCGTATGTCAATACTAGTTTTCCGTCCTTTATGTCGAGCCATCCATTCTTCTTAGCCCATACAAGCCCTATCCTGTCTTTGATGCCAGCAGCACCACTTATGCGTTCCGATGCGATATCCCTAACAAGCCTCTCCTCAGGAAATGAATCCACATATGACAATCCTTCCTTGGTCAGCCCCATGAAGTGGGTTGCCTTCTTCTTGTACGATACGGCTTTGTCGCCTTTCAGGGTCTCTATGGCCCACAGGACCTCATCCTTGCCCAACCCGGTTGACCTTTGTACCTCTTCAAGATCAACCTCTTTATCCTTATTGGAGAGGTACGATAATATCTTCGAGCAATGAATATGCATGAATACACCGGATTAGCGGGAGGCCTTGAAGTACGTGTAGAGTACGAATAGGATTATTATGATGCCTATTATAATATATGTGAAGATTCCGAGAGCCTTCCTTATCGACTGGAAGAAATTGCCTACCTCTTCCTGGAGGCTTTCCGTCGTCTTGAATGTGAATCTGAACGATGCGAGCGGCTCACCTCTATTCCATGATACGCTTGTCACGTTGGAATAACCGCTCTCAAGCCCTGAGACCGGGTAATCCGGAGTCGGATAGATGTATGTTACCTGTGCGCCCTGAGGCAGCACCATCGTAAGCGTGGTGCTGTTGGACAGTACCTCACCGCTGGCAGCATGCTCAAAGTTGAACACATTGTTGTTGAATGTGTGCGTGAAAATCCTAGGGGCGGAGTTGTTGATGAATGTGGCGTTCTTCACGCTGTACGACATCAGGAGCTGCCCTACATATCCGTCACCGCTCTGGACAAGCGGTCCTGGCAGGAACACGAAGTTATAGATGCCAGAGCCCGGGTTGTCTATGTGCTGCACGAGGTTCCCTCCTATTATCGACTGCCATTCACTGAGGCTCAGGTTCAGCGCGAGCCTGTCCTTCTCATACTGCCCGTACGAGCTGTTGCTCACGTAGACGTTTATAACTTCGCTGACGTGCGCGGTCGTATTGTTGTTGAACGTAACTGTTGTGTTCATGTTGAGTGTTGTGTAGGACGCTGATGCGCTGTGCAACGCTAATGCCACGAACAAAAGCACCACCACAGCCAATCCGAACCTCATTTGCATAGTAAGGTATCGAAAAACAGAAATAAATAGCTTTTGATAGCGCTTGTTCATAAGGATACCAGAGCCGGACGGCCGCTTCCACGGCTATAAATGCAAAACCTTTTAAAATCTATCATCAAAACTATAGTATACGGAGTAAAGCAGTATAGCTAATCCTACGTATGAGAAAGATAAGAATGAGCGAAGAATATGAAGAACAGGAAGAGCATGACCGCGAAAGAGGTGGCGGTCGCATAAAGGCAGCTTACTTCAACCCGAAGCCTGTAAAGGTCGGTGATGAGGTCGACGTATCGGTCGAGGCAACCGCATCGGGCGGAGATGGAGTGGCTAAGAAAGACGGCTTCGTCATATTTGTCAAGGGAGCAAAGCCTGGAGACAATATAAGGATAAGAATAACAGACGTCAGGGCCAGATTTGCCATAGGAGAGCCTATCCAGTGAGGGCGCTGACTCTGTCTTTTTCTTTTTTTCTTTTTACATTTTTCCACATTTAATCATCGCAGCGCAGTGGTCGCAGTAGCGATAAATATTAAAAGATAGGTTATCTATGGAATAAAAACTAACAGGACATTTGTTGATGGCATGTATAACCCCAAATCAGAGGAGAAGTGGAATTCCTACTGGCGCGAGAAGAGGATGTTCTTGTTTGACCGCGATGATAAGACCTGCCCAATATATGTGATAGATACGCCTCCCCCCAACCCGACCGGCGGCATGCATATGGGGCAGGCGTTCTGGGTGGCGTACGTCGACAGCATCGCGAGGTACAGGCGCATGAAGGGCTTCAACGTGCTGTATCCGCAAGGCTGGGATGCGCAGGGCTTCCCTGTGGAGCTGGCTGTCGAAAAGAGATACGGAAAGGACATGCCTAGAGAGGAGTTCTACAAGAAATGCGTAGAACTGGCGAACCACAATATAAATACCATCAAGACATCCATGATAAGGCTCGGAGCCACATTCGATGACACTCTTGAGTATGTGACGATGTCTGAGGACTACCGCTCCAAGGTGCAGCTGTCTATTCTCGAGATGTTTGAAAAAGGGTATGTGTATAGGGCAGTGCACCCAGTGGAGTGGTGCCCGCACTGCAAGAGCTCCATAGCGAGGGAGGAGATAAATGAGGTGGAGCGCGACACGACCTTCAACCATATAGAGTTCATGACAAAGGGCGCGAAATCCACGAAGCCCGAGCCAATTACTATAGCCACGACACGTCCCGAGCTTCTGCATGCCTGTGTGGCTGTGACGGTCAACCCCACAGACGAGAGGTATAAAAAGCTCATAGGCAAGAGAGCCATACTCCCTATATTCGGAAGAGAGGTAGAGATAATAGGTGATGACTCTATAGATATGGAGTTGGGCACTGGCGCAGAGATGATCTGCACGTTCGGCGACAAGAATGACATAAGCATGTACTACAAGCATGGCCTCGAGCTCATAGATGCTGAAGACGAATCAGGAAGGCTCAAGAACGCAGGCTCGTTCTCTGGGCTCAACACCCTAGAGGCCAGGGAGGCAATACTGAAGCAGCTCGACAGCATAGGTGCCCTGCGCAAGTCCGAGAGCATAGGCCACACGGTAAAGATGCATGACAGGTGCTCTACACCGATAGAGCTGCTGTCACGCATGCAGTGGTTCATGAAGACCAAGGAGTTCTCCGATAAGATAAAGGAGATCGCCTCGACTATGACGTGGACGCCCAAGCATACGCTCCAGCGGCTCAAGGATTGGGCGGATTACATAGAGTGGGACTGGAACATATCTAGAAGCAGGATATTCGGTACACCCATACCATTCTGGTACTGCGAAGACTGCGGTGAGATAATATCTCCTTCGAAGGATGCCCTACCTGTAAACCCTGCATCGGATAAACCTCCTGTAGCTGCGTGCGGCAAATGCGGGTCGTCCAACATATCCGGCGAACGAGATGTATGCGACTGCTGGGTCGACTCATCAATAACGCCTCTTGTAATATCCGGCTGGCCTGATGACAATGGTCTGTTCGAGTCAGGGTTCCCGAACTCGATGAGGATACAGGGCACGGACATAGTCAGGACATGGGCATTCTACACGATATTCCGGACATATGCGCTTACCGGCGACAAACCGTTCGAGAACATGCTTGTCCATGGGATAATATTGAATGAGGAGGGGAAGGAGATGCATAAGAGCGAGGGCACGGGTATAGACCCTGCCGAGCTGATAGAGAGATACTCAATAAGCTCTGTAAGGCTGTGGGTCGCCGCAAGCGGCGGCCTGAACAAGGACAAACCTTTCTCTTACGGCGAGATGGAGTATGCGAACGGCTTCATAACAAAACTCTACAACTCCGCGCTGTTTGTCAAGAATGTGCTGGATCATGTCAAAGTGCCGAAGGAGGAGCCGCATAAGCACCTCGGGATATTCGACCTGTGGATACTCAACAGGCTCAATTCCGTCCTCGAAAAGGTGGACTCTGCGTATGACTCTATGAACCTTTACGGGGCATCCACGATAATGATGGACTTCTACTGGCACGAGTTCTGCGACTACTACATAGAGAACGTCAAGTACCGTGTCAGGGAAGATTCTCCTATCGGTGTTGAGAACGGGCGCGCAGCGGCATTCGTCCTGAAGCACGTGCTCGACTCCATGCTCAGAGCCCTTGCACCGATAATACCGCATGTTTCCGAGGAGATAAACTCCATGTTCTCCACCGAGAGCATATTCACCAACAGCTTCCCGCCGCACGAGAAGCCCGCGTCCAAGACAGACTACATAATAAACGGCCTGATATTTAAGAGCGCAGTAGTCGACTTCGACTACGCTGATGCCGGTGCAATGCTTAACATAATAATAGGTGAGGTCAGGAAGCAGAAGGCCACGAAGAGGATGGCGCTCAACAAGGAGGTAACAAGAATAAATATAAAGGTTCCCGATTCATATTATAGAGTCGTTTCTGTAGCTAAGAGCGAGCTTGAGAACATATGCAGGTCCAAAGAGGTAGACATAGAAAAGGCCGAGGAACTCTCTGTATCTATAGAGCCCTGACAAAACCTACAAAACCGGCAAAATAGTGATCTTAATGGCAAGAATGCACACTAAGGGCCATGGAAAATCGAAATCCAGAAAACCCATGGTGCAGGACATCGCAGAGGCCGAACAGCCCATGCCGAAGGAGGAGATAGAGGCACTCATAGTGCAGTACAAGAGGCAGGGCATGAACCAGGCCCGGATAGGCGAGGCCCTGAAGAGGGAGCACTCTGTGATGTATCCAAAGCACGCTATCGGCAAGAGGATAACGACACTGCTTAAGGAGAAGAAGATAGCCGACGAGATGCCGGAGGACCTGTTGAACCTGATGGCAAAGGCGGTGAACCTGAACAGGCATCTCAACTCCAACAAACAGGACAAGAGCAATGCTCTGAATTTGCGCAGGACGGAGTCAAAGATATGGAGGCTCACCAAATACTACATAAGGAAAGGTACACTTCCTGCCGGTTGGAGGTATAACGCCGAGCAGGCAGAGCTGATAATAAGAGGGAGGTCCTGATCATGGCGGCAAGCAAAGCGGACAAATGGAAGCTTAAGAAGTGGTTCTCAGTAAAGGCGCCGAAGTTCTTTAACGAGGTGTCGATAGGCGAGATGCCGGCCGACAATGAACGCTCAGCGATATCCAGGAACATAACGACAGACCTCTTCTCCCTGACGAACAACCCTTCCCACACGTACACTAACGTAAAGTTCAAGGTATACTCGGTGACGGGCGACGCAGCCCAGACAAAGCTGGTGCTAGTCGAACAGCTTTACAGCTACATAAGGTCGCTCGCCAGGCGGCACAGGACACTGTCGGAGCTCGTACTCCCTGTCTCGACAAAGGACGGCGTGAAGATGGTCGTAAAGTCGATAGTCGTTGCGAACGGCCGCATAACCAAGACTAGGATCGTGAGCATACGCAAAGAGATGAGGCTGATGCTCGAGGATCATTTCAAGAAGACGAACGCCTCGGACGTTATCACGCAGGTCATAGAGAAGAAGCTGCAGGCAGAGCTAACATCTAAGATAAAGCACATAACCCAGATAAACAAGGTCGAGATAAAGAAGCTGGAGATTCCGGAAGGGATATAACACTCTATTTATCTGTATAATCTATGTTCTATAGCTTCTGCACACTCTCGGTTCTACAGCCCCCTCACTACGGTCGGAGCATTGGTGCTCTTGTCCCTCTCTAGAACGTATGCCTTCGCATTGCTTATCTCTCTGAGGTTCTCATCATGCGTTATGATGAATATCTGCTCCACGATGTCAGGGAGCGATGACCCGAACACGTCCGCAAGCCTCTTTATCCCGTTCGAGTCTATATTGTGCGTCGGCTCGTCGAGTATTATCCATCTGAGGTTCGGGACTATCACCATGCCTATCGCTATCCTCATGGCAAGGCACGCTATGCTGCGCTCCCCTCCGCTTGCCACACTGTTTATGGGGACCCATACCGCCTCGCTCTCATTCCCTGTATTCGCCTCCAAGACATAATCGTCGTTCTCAGCGTTTATCCTTATGGATAGGTAGTCTCCATACGGATACATGCCGTTCCACAGCTCCAGAAGCAGCTCATTTATGGAGCGTATCAAACTGCTCCTTAGAGTGGTGCTCGTGATGCCTAGCGCCTTCTTGAACAGCGTGAGCGAATCAGCCTGCGAGGCCCTCTTCTTTATCCTTTTCATGACTGTGCGCATCCTCTCGAGCTCAGACTTCCTCTCGGAGAACTGAGATTCCATGCTGCGCATATACTCGTCAGAGCTCTCCGCCTTGGTCTGCAAGCCTTTCAACGCGGCGCTGAGCTCGGAATACCTGTCGTGCAGGGCATTCACATCCTGCTCTGTGACGCTGATGGATGACATCCCTTCCTTGACGCTCTTGAGCTTGGCTTCCGATCCCTCCAGCTCACTCCTGAGCCTCTTGACGCGCCTGAGCTTCTCGTCCGCACTGCGCAGCCGCTCCATCTCCTTATTGCAGCTGTCGATTGATCTCTCCGCCCCAGCCAATGCCGATGTGATCTTATCCAGCTCTGCCTCGCGCGCACCGATCTCCTTGCCGAGTCTGTCGAGCTCTGAGTCGATGTCTCCGTATTCTGCCACTCTCGCCCTCATTGATTCTATCCTGCTCTTCAGCTCGGAAAGCCTGGCGAGCTCGTCCTTGAGCCTGGCCAGCCTCTCTCTGTGCTTGTGCACCTCGTTGTCTGTCGACCTCAGCTTAAGCTCCTTACCGTCAAGCAGCCTTGCCTTGAGCGAATCGTCTATCTCCCTCTCGCACAGCGGGCATACGCTTATGTGCTTGTTGAGCTCGTCTATCCACTCACGCGTGTCCCTTATTCGGATGTCCATAGCGGTTATCTCGGCAGAGAGGCGCTCCGTTTCTGAGTCCATCTTTTTTATCCTATCGTCAAGACCCTCGGCATCGGCAGCCTGCATCTCCCTAGCCATTGAAGACCTCTCGTCCCTCTGACTGCTCTTCTGCCTCATCTCTGTCTTACCCACGGTTATGGCCCTACGCACCTCTCTATCCTTGCCTGTAATGCTCTCGTATCCGGACTTCAGGTCGCGCAGCTCCTCTGCCTTCTTCTCTATCTGGCCGAGTATCCCTACCTCCAACCCCTCTGGAATCTCTGTGCTCGATATCTCATTCCTTATGGTCTCGATCCTGCTCTTCGTTCCCTCGTACTCCTTTCCAAGCTCGCCGAGTCGTTTGTATTGACATCTTGCACTCTCTAGTTTAACTCTCACATCCTCTGCATTCCCTGAGCAACGCTTTATCTCTTCGGACAACCCATCCTTTGCCCTCCTTGCCTTCTCTATATCGCTGCCCAGCCGTTCGTATGACTCTTCCATCGACCCTATGTCTATCCCGGACAGCATCTGCTCCTCGTCCTTCAGTGCGGAGCGCATGCTGTTCACCAGCACAGTTGCGCGCTCCTCTGCCTTGGCAAACTCATCAAGCCCCAGCATATTGTCTATCTGCCTCTTCCTCTCTGACTTGGTTATGTCGAGGAAATAAGATATCCCGTTCTGCTCGGAGTATATAGCTCTGGAGAACACATTGTAGTCTATCTTGAGAAGGCTGGACACCTCCTCGGTCACCCGCTCGGGCTGGGTCTGAAGCATGGTCCCATTCTTCAGGAGGGTGGCTGTGCTACCCCTTCCTGTCTTCAGCGTCCTTATGACCTTGTAGTTATCTTCTCCCACGGAGAACTCGAGCGAAACCTCGCTGTCCTGCTTCTGTTCAGGCCTGCTCATTATTATCGAGTCGGTCTTGACAAGCCCTCTCTTGAGCGCAGGGTAGGTGCCGAATAGCGCAAATGATATCGCATCCATGACAGAGCTCTTGCCAGAACCCATGACGCCGACTATGAGGTTTAGGCCCTTGTTGAACAAGAGCCTCGTGTCCTCATGGGTCTTCCAGTTCCTAAGCGCTATGGATAATATCATAAAAATCAGCCCTAATTATCTCAAGAAAGTTATAAATGTGAGCTCCCAGGATGCGCAGGCCGGTACCAGTTAAATCAGTGTCTCCTGCTCTACTTCTATCTCATTTATGTACTTTATCTGCTTGAGCCTATCCTCTATCTCAGAAGAATTCGTCTTTTCGTTATCGAACGTGAACAGGGCCTTTATGACCTTTATCCCGAACCCTATCTCCTCCGTCCTCATATCTTTAGGATTCATGGTCTCTTTTATCTCGTCCATGGCCACGTCCAACGAATCCTCGTCAGCGTATATCTTGAACAATACCGCTACGGTAGACATCAAGGTCCCTCGAATCCGCACTCCGTGCATCTGTATACGTTCGACCTTTTCCTACAGTGCTCGCATCTGATTATGGTGCCCTTGCCGCACTTCGGGCAGGCGAACTCCGTGTAGTTGTGGCTGAGCCTTCCGCACGATACACAGACCTTTCCAGGTAAAACATCATTCATAAAATCATCTTTGGGCAGGCGACATTACCTCTCTCTCCTTCTTCTATTTATTCCTTTCGGTCTGGTAGACTTCATGACCTTTGAGTATGCGAGCGAGGCTATGAACGCCCCGACTGCCGATATCACCAATGCAGCTGATGCGATGACCATGGCCCCGTAATTGACCACATTACCTCTTCCTTCTGCCTGTGTCTGACTGTATGGTATGGTTGTAGATGCGACCACAGGGACGGTTGTGCTCGATGTCGTGGGAACAAGTCCATTGTATATGTTCGCAGTATCGTTGCTTATCTGTGAGGCGAGCGCAGCATACTGATACGCCTCCATTGCATAAGCATGGCCAATCGTGGCATTCTGCGACGCCTCTGAACTATACACATAGAAAAGCGCCACGTTCGAGAACTGTGTGGCCCATTCTCCATACGTGGAATTCTCTGCCATGGACGTTGAAAGAGCGTTCAGCGCACTATCAGATATATTCTGGTAAATGTTTGGATTGGAGAAGATATAGGCGTAATCCGCATCGATTATTGCCGCTCCGTACTGTCCGTCGCTGTAGAGCGACTGCGCTGTCGAGAGGTATATGCCCGGGTAGTTGGACGCTCTAGCTATCCTGCTCTCTGCCATGGACCTGATGCTTTGACCGTATGCGGACGGCTGCCCTCCTATCATGCTGGATTGGTTGTACAGGAGCTGCGCAGCAGCACACCACCCTTGCGACTCCGCTGTGCTTCGCAGGAAGTCCAAGAGCGTGTCCGTGTCAATCTGCTGCAATCCTGCCGACTCTACGGAGTTTATAGTGTATGCACCCCATGCGCTTCTGAGCTCTGCAGCAATCACATACTCGTAATTCGAGCTGGTCAGCTCTGCCTGCACTATGCTGCTGCAGTAGTCTGATGTGCTATTGATTATGGAGCTGCCCTCGCTGATTGTGGTGTCGTGGTTCAGCAGCATGAAAGAGTTTACGTAGTTGAGGAATTCTATGTCAGCAGCCATATAGAGGTAACCCTTTGATGCGAGCTGCAGCGCCTGCGCGTTGTTCGCCAGCGTCTCATTGCCAAGGTCCGAAAACCCCTGCTGCGAGGCGAGCTCGGATGCCGCACTGCCTGTAAATGCATAGGTGAAGTTCTGCAGCTCAGTGAATGGGGACACGTTGCATGCGTTTGAGCACCTTAGCGTGGCGTTCGGTGCTCCGGCAGCGTTGTAGTCCACAGTCAGATTGTAAATCGTCTCATTCGCCGCGACGTTTCTCTTCGAGAACGCAAAGTATTCCGCTTGTGTTATGTTGCTGACCTGTACTAGCGGTATGCCGATGGAGCGCTCGGCAAGGATGTAATCAAGCATCTCGACAGAGCCGTTCTGGACCCACGGCACCATTATGAAGCTCATGCCTCCGGACCTCGCGGCCATGGCCTTGTCATAGACCCCTCCGACCTGCCCTATGGTGCCGTTCGGGTATATGGTACCGGTCATGGTGAAGTTGTCTATCAGGTTTCTGTGTGATAGGGCAGAAACAGCGAGCATGGTCATTGCAGCTCCTGCGCTCGGTCCTGACACATTGGCGTTGCTATCCATTATGTCATACGTGAAGTTGTAATCTTGGAAGTTGGCCCCTGTGAGCGAGGCAGCGTATCTAGCCGCTATCGCTGCGGATTCGTTCGTGCTGTTCCCGACTCTCATCGGTCCGACCACCGAAACGTCTCCGGTGCCGTTCGTCACAGTGATGTTTATCAGGGTGAGTGTGCCTGTATTATTGTTCAGCAGCACAGCCGGTGCATGTATGGATGCCGTGCCGACTATCTGTGCCGCAGGTATGGCTGCCACTATGAACATGGAGGCAATTACTGCCAGTGCGATAAGGTATACTCTTGCCATATAATCCACATGCTACTTAATCCGGCTGACTCGCGAAATCCCCTGCTTTCAGGCAGGATGAAACAAACCACAGCCTATTCTCTATTCTACTTCTATACTTATAAAAACATATCTATCCGGTTCCGCCCTCTCACAACAATCACGCGTTCTTGAACTTTGTTGCCCTTGACCATATGCCATCGAACCTGTTCTTGGCGCTCGCATACTTTATGCTGACTATATGGTCACTCTTCTTGTTTATTATATTGAACGGGGGTATCTTGTATGCAGCATAGTCATCCATTATGAAACGCTCGTGCTGGGCCTTGAGGTCCTCCTCAGCCATTATCCTTATCTCGAAATGGACACCGCTGCTACTCATCTCGTTCTCAAAGTCATTGAGCTGGCGCCTGACCTTTTCGTCAAGGCGCTCCCCTCCTGTCGCGACCAGTATGGACCTGTAGGTGCCTTTTGACGGGCTGATGAGCCTAGCGAGGTTGTTCAGCGAACGCTCGTCGAAGTGCATGTCAAGTATCTTTATGTCGCCGCTGAGCCTCTTCATGAGCCTGTTCGATATTATAGAGATGTTAGTATAGGGCTTGCTCGGGTCGATGTGTATCGCATGGACGCTTCTCTTCTTGGAATGCGAGTTCGTGGTCAGTATGCTGTACATGCTGGCGGCAAGGGGCAGAGCGCCTCCTAAATAGAGAACCCAGGCTAGTGGTACCCCAAGCCCTGCGACAGTCTCTATCTGCAGCACAGCGGTAAGAAGCAGGAATATGAACGAGACGAATGCCAAGAGGGTCTTGTAGAGCTTGCTGTACGATTTCATGAAGAACCACAGTATGGACATAGCGAACGCGAATACTCCAGCAATCAGCATTATGTCTATGGTCCTCATAATAACCTTCAAGGTAGTAGATGCAGAGACCAGTGCGAGCTCCTGCTGCGAGGCGGTGATGTTGTATGTATTTATTATGCTAGCCATTCCGCCTGCAACACCATATATGTATGCTACGCTCTGCATTAGGTAAAACACATAGAGTATTGCTATGAATGCGCCGACCAGTGCCGCTGCAGGCAGCACAGTACCCTCTAACTTCTCCCTATTTATGTTTTGCAGCATATAGTAAAATTGCGAATAAACCATTAAATACGTAATGTAACACTTAGGAGAGGCAATGATATGATCGGCACGAAAAGAGGCAGAGGCCCGGACCCCGAGCAGCACAAACTGTACCTCTCCATAATAAAGGACCTCAGAGAGAGGAACCGCAGGCTGAGGCAGGAGCTTAGGAGCCGCGACGTAGACCCGCTCACAGGGCTTCTCACAAGGCGCGGAGGTGAACGGGCTCTGCGCGCGGAGGCGAACAGGCTAGTAAGGGCAAGGCATAGCAATACAAAACAGGAGCACCGCCATCATTATAGAAAGGGCACGGAATACCTAAGCGTTGTGTTTCTGGATGGCGATGGTATAAAGAGGATCAACGATACGTATGGGCATGCCGCCGGAGACAGGGTATTAAAGGGCATAGCCGCTGCCATCACTGACTCGAAGAGGGCATATGATACAGCATACAGGTATGGTGGGGATGAGTTCATAGTCGTACTGCCCCGCACCGGCAAGATTGGTGCCATGGATTTCATAGACAGGGTGTCTATGCATATCACATCATCAGGCACGCACCTTATGAGAAGGTTTGGGGCGGGTATGCCTGATATCAGTGTGTCCGGAGGTTCTCACACAGTCAGCAGCAATGACGTACCATCTGTTGATGCGGCGGTAAAACAGCTACTTCAGATGGCCGATGCCGCAATGTACAGAAAGAAGGCCAAAAGAAAGAGAGAAGAGAAAAGGAAACGAAAAAAATAGAGGCATAACCTCTATAAGAAGCTGTATGTTTACCTTATCTGCATCATGCCCGGAGCGTCCCTCTCCTACCATCTATCCTTTTGCGTTGATACCAATACTGCTGCCGCCCCTATCCTGCCAAGCCCCTTCTTCTTGGTGAAGCTGACAGCCTTGCTTGCGTATTCCGTGGCCTTATCAACCAGCAGGCTCTTGAGGGCTGCTGATGCCGCCATGTCTATCTCAAGGGTACCTTCTGTCTTGAAGAGTTCACTGAAGTCCCTGTCTTCCAGTAGCTCCTCTGCCTTGTACCGTATGCAGTCCGAACGCTTGGACTGCTTCCTCCCCAGTATTATAGTGCCTTCCATCCTACCTACCTATCCTAATTCACCCGAATCTTTCAATATAGGTTACGCTAACTCCCTTTTTAAATCTTTAACGGAAGTTTCTAAGATTAACTTAGAAAACTATGCTGAAACCTGTCCAATAAATACAGACACGCAAATCATTCCGGGTCCTCTTCAGTTACTTGACAATCCTTGTACGTAAGAAGACGGCCGAACCTTGCACATTCCAGCCTCTTCATCGCATCGTCGAAGCCGCGCGGTTTCCTATCGT
>CAYPBZ010000017.1:0-15683 GCA_964409135.1 Microcaldota archaeon | reverse complement strand
ACGACTTTGATAGGACGGTTGTATAAGCAGAGAGCTTTCGCGATCTGTGAGCATTCCGTTACTAAAGCCATACGTACAGGAATCTTCTCCCTTCTTTTTTGTTCAATGCCGAGCGCGAGCCATCCTCGATGCGCGGCAGCCAATAGCCGCACTGTGGAAGTATTATAAATCTTGTATCTCAGATAACTGCATATGCAGGAACTATACGGCAATCCAGGCAAGCACACTATAAGGTTCGCGTCGTCAGAACTGGACCTCAAAGATATTATACAAAAGATGTCAAGGTCAGTCCGTCCTGGCACAGCGCAGATATTCGACCCCAGCTACATTATGTCAGAACTGCAGCTCTCGTCCGCATACCTTAATGCAGAGGTATCGTTCAACGACAAGACCAACATATCGAAAAGCAAGGGTATGGAGATGTTGCTATTAGTAGCCATGACGGGGAAGATAGATGAGGCAATCGCCAAAGCTGGGGCCAAGACCAACAACAGGTTCGTGCTGTTCTGCGACAGCAAAAGAACCTATAGCTCCGTATCAAGGTTCCTGTCGAAAAGCAGCAAGTTCAGCATAACCGCAAAGAGGCGCAAGCAGGTCCTCTCCAGGTTGGGGGTAAGGTCGGGCGACGAGATGGACCTTCTGGAAATGATGGCAGTGGCAAGGCTCAGCGATTAATATTGTCTTTCTCGCCGTACTCTCTATGAAGTATGCTGTGTATCCTCTCCGCCTTCTTCTTCCCTATCTTCTCAACCTCCATGAGTTCGCCGACTCCGGCGTCTGCCACTCCTGACACGCTGCCGAACCTTTCCAGAAGCGACCTTGCCAGCTTCATGCCTATTCCAGGCATGTTACCTATTATATACTCCATGAACTGGCTGTCGGATCTTGCCTTCCTTCCCATCTTGGGAGATGGTTCGGTATCGTACTCGCGCTCCTCCTGCCTCGTTATAGTGTAAAGTATGTGTGCAGTCTTCTCTGGGCTGTCCGAGAGGATTGACTGAATTCCATACTTTATGTATATCGAGACGATTGCTCCCTCTATGGAGTTCTCGTTCATCATGAAGCCGTTCCTATCACCTTCTATTATCAGGATAGGCAGCTCATAGTTTTCGCTAAGCGCTCTTATCTGCTCAAACAGGCGGCCGTTTACAAGAGATGATTCGAAGTCCCTGACCGTCTTCCTCTCGACACATATCCTGTCTGATATGAGGTAGTCCCCGATATCCATGGTTTTCATCACAACGTCGCACATCCTCCCAAGCTCCGATAGCAGTTCTCTGTTCCGCTCACGCCTGTCCACCACAATCTTGGGCTTATCCAGCATATCATCCCTCTACATAATAGACGTTGGTGGGCTTGTCAGGCAATGCGCCCTGCTCCGCGTTTATCACGTAATCCGGTATGTACTTTGTCCTTGTTACATTATAGACATTCTCCCAATTCCGGCATGATGGCGCGCCAGACCACACTATGTAGCTATCATTCTGCAAAGAGCCGCACGAGACATCGCTCTCCACATTCGTTATGTATTGGGAGCTCGGGTTTCCGTAATATATCCCGAACATTGAGCCTATATAGGCTATGTTCGACCCGTCATTGAACAATCCCTCTACATATATGTGCGTGCCGGACCCGGGCGGAGCCACGTTCTTGACATAAGACACGGCAGGCATGACCAGGCTCTCAGGATACGCCTGCCAGTAATACCAGAATTCTGTTATGTTGAAGCTCGATACTACTATTATAGCCAACACGATGGCGGCAACAACCGTCAATGGAATAGATACATACAGCCTCCTGTCTTTGAACTCTATCATCCTGGATAGCCCTATGCCTATTATGGCCGAGATAGGTATCGACAGTGGCAGTAGGAACCTGTTCAGTCTGTATGCGAGGATGTAGACTATGTTATGGGTCTGTGTGTTTATCCCCACATGCATGGGTCCGAACTCAAGAAGCACGAATATGGCAAGGAACCAGAATAGGAAGAGGTATGCGCGCCTGTCCCTCATCGCAGCAAGCGCTATTCCGAACAGGACAACGAAATAGGCGTACAGCCCAAAATCCGAGGGCTGCGAGGCAAGTAAGTAATTCCAGACATACTTTACTGGGTCATGGGCCAGCAGGTTCCATACAATGTTATACTGGAACATGGAGCCTATGTAAAAGCTTAGTTTGGAGTTAGTCGATGGTATGGTCGAGTGGCCGCATGCGGTTCCGGCGACCTTGCTGTAGAAGCAGAGATTCGTCGTTATCACATTAAAGGTGTTTCCGGAATTAAGATAGCTGAACAGGAACGCCACCGCAAACACGACCACGAATCCGTACACGAAGAACAAAGTGGTTCTGTCCACATGAAGCTTCTTCCTTGCAAGCTCTATTATTATGTAGAGCACGAAGAATTCCATTATCACCGCGCCCTCCACACCTATCAGCCATGTCGAAGCAAGCAGCGCTCCGCTGGCGAAGAAATAATGCCATCTGTTGTTCCTCTGCGCGTACAGGAACAGGAGGAACGCAAGCGAGCTTATGAATGTGAGTGGTATGTCCTCTCCCATTGTAACAGAGAACTTTGTGACGAGCGGGAACATGCTCACAAGAAATGCGGTTATAAGCGCGGCCTTGTCGTCGTACAGGAGCCTCACAACCAGGAACGCCACAATTATTATCCCAAGATAAGAGATAATCTGCCACATGCTACTGCTCAGTAGGGTGACTCCCATCATCGAATAGAAGAATGCTATCGGATATACCTGCATCAGCCTTGTTGAGAATATGAAGCTGTTTGTCCTGAAGGTGCCCTGGAGCACGGCCCATGCAAGGCTGGCATATACAGCATCGTCCCCATACAGCGTTGCGCCCTCGTAGTGCGTGAAGGCATAGTACCCTGCATTCGAGAGTATCGCAATAAGAATGACTATCGTTATGTACTGCTTATAGCGCTGAATGAATGTGGTCTTGCCCCTCTCTCCTTGCACATCATGTCTGGCTCTCCTCTTCTGCGCCCCCAAAGCATCCCCACGAAGCTCTATCGATAACCTCAATAAAGTTGTATGGTACAATATAAAAACATATATTGCGAACTAGCAGTGGAGTTCCTGCCGCCGGTTGCTCTATGTATATGTGGTGTAAAAGTGTCAGTACTGGGCATAAACGACTCTCATGATTCCGGAGCTGCATTAGTGCACAACGGCCAGATTGTCACAGCAGTGAATGAGGAGAGGTTCACGAAAAGGAAGAATGATGTCGGATTCCCTAATCATTCAGTCTTATATGCCACCGGACGGTCTGATGGGGAGGTAGATGCTGTCGCCTTGGCATGGATAGGGGGCAATGCTCTTGTGTCAAGAGTAATCCCTAGCTGGGACAGGAAGAGGCTCATGATGTGGAAGCGCCAGCTGCCGAAGCAGTCCAGGGCGTCGATGCATGTGGCTAATGTAATATACAGGGCCACGCAAAACCAGAGGCCGAGATGGCTCTGGCGCGCAACTAGCGCGCCGATAAGCAGGTATGTAACCAGAAATAGGCTTAGGGGCAATGCAAAGGGAAAACTTGCCGGCAAGGACATATATCTTGTAGAGCACCATCTAGCTCACGCAGCCTCTGCCTACTACACATCTGGATTCGACGAGGCACTCATACTGACGCTGGATGGAGCCGGTGACGGCCTAAGCGGTACGGTGTCAATAGGCGACAAAGGAGAGATAAAAAGGTTAGCGGAATTCAGGGCAAGCGCTAGCCTTGGAATACTGTACGGAGCGGCAGCCCTCGCGTGCGACCTGAGGTTTGCAGAGGACGAGGGCAAGCTAATGAGCCTCGCCGCATATGCCTATCCGAAGAAGGTGCACGGGATAAGTGACATATGTGTGTACGACCCCAAGACAAAGCAATTTGTTTCGAAGGTAGGGACGCGCAACGAGTTCCTTCTCGCGGAGCACATGCGCGACAACATACTCTCCAGGACCGATAGGGAGTCGTTCGCATATGCGGTGCAGAGGCATGCCGAGCTGCAGGTCATCTCGCTCCTCAGGCACTGGATACGCGAGACAAAGATACACAGGGTCGCTCTTGCCGGAGGGCTCTTCTCAAACGTTATAATAAACATGCAGATCGAGCACCTCCCTGAAGTAAAAAACCTTTTCGTATTCCCACACATGGGGGATGGTGGGCTCTCCCTAGGGGCTGCAGCATACATTGACTTTATGCTGAACTCAAAGCTCCGGAAAACCCGGATAGACAGCGTTTATCTCGGCCCCTCATACAGCGATGCAGAGACATTGAACGCCCTTAAAGGCGAGGCAGGCATAAAATATCAGAGGGTCAGTGATGCCCCAAGGCGCGCAGCAGAGATGATGATCGACAGCAACTCTGTTGTTCTATGGTTTCAGGGAGCCATGGAATACGGTCCGCGCGCTCTAGGGAACAGGAGCGTGCTGATGCTGCCAAACGATCCAGAGAATAGGAACATACTGAACAGCACGATAAAAAGGCGGCCATACTACCAGCCGTTCGCCAGCACTATATTGGAAGAGGATGCACCAAAGCTCCTTGAAAATTACAAGATTACCAATAGGTTCATGACTTCAGCGAATGTTGTAAGAGACGACCGACGTGACGACCTGAGTGCAGCATCCCACATAGACCACACCACACGGCCGCAGGTTCTCGGTCAGGAAAACAAGATGTACAGGGAGCTTATAAAGCGTGTCAGGCGCGGCATAGGTGTTGGAGCAGTACTCAACACGAGCCTCAATAGGCACAGGTTCCCGATAGTGATGAGCCCAAAGGATGCCGTATGGACGCTGAAGAACACCGGAGCGGACGTTCTGTTCGCCGGCAATTATGTGGTGGAGAAGACCAAAGGCTGATGTGCAGATGAAGACATACAATGACCTAACTGTAATAATACCTACTCTAAACGAGAAGGAGAACATAGCCACGCTTGTCAACGGCCTTCTAAGATTATACCCAGGCATTCACATAGTCATAGCCGAAGGAGGTTCGACGGACGGCACGCTGAAGACAGCCAAGAACATTCACAGATACCATAGAAACGTAACTGTGGCGCAGCACGTTAGAAGTACGCCGCACGGCATAACCGGCGATGTGCTGAACGGGCTGAGGTCAGTAAGGACCGCCAAGACCATAGTGATGGATGGGGACCTGCAGCATCCGATAAACAAGGTAAGGATGATCGCAGACAAGCTCGACAGGTACGATATGGTCATAGGGGCGCGCACCACAGTCAGGAACTGGGGTCTCTATAGAAGGGCCGTCACCGTGTGTGTGACACTGTTCACGCTTACTGTCTTCACGCTCAAGCGCTATAGGACATGCAATGACATGATGTCTGGGTTCTTCGGGATAAGAACAAGGCTGTTCAGGGAGGTGAGCTCCAAGAATATGGGTAGGTACGTGCTCCCAGGATACAAGGTGATGCTCGATACTCTCAAGCTCATGGGAAAAGACACAAGAATAGCAGAGGTGAGATACTCGACGTTCCACAGGCGCAAGCGCGGAATATCAAAAGCAAACGCAAAGGTACTAATAAATATAATCCGAACGTGTTTCAGGTAGGGCTATGGAGATAAATGACTCATCAAACGAGGAGACGGTTGCAGAGATAGGAACAAACACCGCCAGGATGATCAGCTTCGTCCTTGTCGGTAAGATAGTGTCATTCATCCTTGCTGCCATCGCTCTGATTGTAATCGCCAGGCTGCTTGGCCCAACAGAATATGGAATATACGTCATCGCCGTAGCGGTCGCCGGGGTCGCCGGATCGGTAGGGAATTTTGGAATCGGCACGGCCCTAAACAAATTCATATCAGAGTACAGATCCAAGAAGAAAGATGATAGCATCAACATCGTCCTGTCGAACGGAATGGCAATACTGCTGATAGTCGGGCTGATCTTCACCATAATAACGTTTCTCCTGAGCGGAGTGGTGGCAAACTACGTGCTGCACAGTTCCGCATACACGTATGTGATACAGATCGCATCGCTCGACATAATAACCGCGATGATGTTCGGAGCGCTGTACTCGGCACTGATCGGCATCGGAAAAGGTCCTCACGTTACTCTTGCTGCTGTGGTCCAGATCTCAATACAATCGGGACTGTCAATACTCCTTACAGTATACGGCCTCGGCCCGGTGGGCCCTGTTTTTGGCCTGCTGATAGGGCAATTTGTGGGAATACTTCTCGCCCTGTCCTTGATATATGGGAAGAACACCTTCAGGCCCGTACGCCCCTCCCTGAAAGAGATGCGCAGCATCATGAAATTCTCGAACCCCATAGCCATCAACAACGTGTTTTCGACCCTGGCGAGCGATTTCTCCGTGCTGTTCTTAGGGATATTGGTAGCATCGTCCATAGTGGGGAACTTCGGGATAGCCTCAAAAACGAGCTACCTGTCCAACATAATAGTGGAGTCGATTGCATTGTCATTAATACCTGGATTCTCAACCATGTTCTCCAGTAAAAAGACCAAAGATACGATCGGAAGGTTCTACAACAAAGTATTATACGTATCGATGGTAATAGTCGCGCCGTTCATGTTCTTTCTGCTGTTCTTCTCCACACCGATATCATTTGTGGCATTCGGTAGCAGCTACAGTCTTGCGCCCCTCTATATAGCCATAACTGCCGCTGGTATGATAATAGTCATAGCCGGAAGGTATGCAAGCGTGCTCCTTATAGGAGCGAATAAGACCATGGATGTGCTAAGGTACCGCGCAATGATATTCGCAGTGCAGATCGCATCGATGTTTTTCCTGGTGTATTTCCTAAAGGGACTGGGTCTAATCATACTGGTTTTCATGCTGGGGCCGATCCTGGAGACGCTGTTCTACCTAAGGAGGATCGTGCATCTGTACAAGATAAGGATCGACGGCCGCAAGATAAGCAGGGTCGTCGCAGCGAACATCCTCACCTTCATAATAATATATCCGCTGACGTTCCTATTCCAGCAGAATTACATATACCTCATTATAAGCGCTGTAGCTGCAGCGATACTCCTGTATCCGTTGCTGCTGACCGTGGTAGGCGGGATGGATATGTCGGACAGCAGGTTCATAAACGATGCCGCGAAGAACGTTCCTATAATAGGCAAGGTGCTCTCATGGCTCCTAGCCTACTCACGTATCGTGTCGCGAGAGTGAGTTCTCACGGATTTCGGTGCTCAGCCTGACGAACTCTCTGAACAACGGCGCCGGTCTTCCTGGCCTGGATTTGAATTCTGGGTGTGCCTGCGTTCCTATGCCTATTCCGTTCCCCCATTCTACTATCTCAACAATCCTGTCATCAGTGGTAGTGCCGCTTATTACGAGGCCATGCCTCTCTAACCGGTCCCTGAATCTGTTGTTGAACTCGTACCTATGCCTGTGCCTCTCTTCTATTTTCTCCTTTCCATAGGCCTTCCATGCGGCCGTGCCTCTCCTCACATGCAATGGCCATGATCCGAGCCTCATCGTGCCTCCCTTCTGCTTTATGTCTCTTTGGCTCTCCATAAGGTCCACAATCTTGTATTTAGTGTTCTCATCAAATTCCGAAGAGTTCGCGCCCGCCATCCCGCACACGTTTCTCGCATATTCGATCGCCATCAGCTGCATGCCCAGACATAACCCTAGATATGCCTTGTTGTTCTCGCGTGCGTACTGTATGGCCCTCACTATTCCGTCTATGCCTCTGCTCCCGAACCCGCCGGGCACTATGATCCCACTGCTCGCCCCGAGTACGGAATCGATGTCCGATACACCCTCGAGCCTTTCTGACTCCACCCATTTTATATCCAGGTCCACTCCGATGAATCTACCACTGTGCTCCAGAGCAGCTATCACGCTGGCGTATGAATCATGAAGGTTGACATACTTGCCGACTACTGATATTATGGTCTTGCCCTTAACACGCACCGGTGACGTATATGCATTCCATTCCCCCACTCTCTTTCTGGAAGCCGCATCTGTCCTCAACCCGAACCTGTTAAGTATGATATTGTCGAGGCCCTGCTTCATAAATACGCCAGGCATGTCATATACGTTTGGCACGTCCAGGTCTTCGATTATGTTCTCAACCGGCAGGTTGCTGAACATCGCCAGCTTCTCCCTGACGCTCTTCGTAAGCCCGCTATCGGCCCTGCATATAAGCACATCCGGTTTTATGCCTATCTGCATCAGGTTCCTATTCGCTATCTGCGTGGGTTTCGTCTTCTGCTCTCCTACGGCCTCTAATGTCGGCAGGTAGGTCACATTGATGAACATTGCGCTCTCCTTCAGGGAGAGCTGCCTCATCGCCTCTATGAAATAGCTATTCTCTATGTCCCCAACGGTCCCGCCGACCTCTATAACAAGGAAGTCCAGCCTGTTCCTTTTGGAGATGCCCTCTATTTTCTTTATGATGAGGTCTGTAAGGTGCGGTATCATCTGTACGTCCCTTCCAAGGAAGTTTCCGTTCCTCTCCTGTTTTATTATCTCTCCGAACAGCTTGCCGCCTGTGATGGACATCTCCCCTGTCGCCTGTATGTCGAGGAATCTCTCGTACGTCCCGAAATCCATATCGACCTCGCTCTTGTCATCCAAGACAAATACCTCTCCATGCCTGTACGGGTTCATGGTGCCGCAGTCGTAGTTCAGGTAGCCGTCGAATTTGACAGGAAGAGTGCGGTAGCCGTGCAGCGAGAGCATCTTGGACACAGAGGCCGTGACTATTCCCTTTCCAAGGCCGCTCAATAAAGAACCAAGAACAATGATATATTTAGTCCGCACATTCCATATAGAACAAACAGATTAAAATACCTTATCCTAATCCTCTATGTATGAGGGGATTTATAGCACTGGATGTTCCTGACGAGGTCCGGTTGGAAATACACAACCACTATGCTGAAATACCTGAGATAAGGAGGGGGTCCGCAGAGAAGATACACATAACGCTTTTCTTTTTCGGGAACCTTCTTGAACCAGAGGTCAAAACCACTATACACGTAATGGAAGAGACAGATGCATCCCAATTCACGATCTCGGTGGGCGGGCTGGATACATTCTCACCACGGCGCCCGCGCGTCGTGTTCAATAATATAATCGAAGGCTCCCCGCGCATAGTCCGAATCCATGACGAGCTGCTAAGGCGTATGTCAGCGGCAGGCATGGCTGTCGAGGTCGGGGAGCTGCATCCTCATCTCACGTTTGGTAGGGTTCCGAGAATGAACAGGGACGTATACTCAAAGGTGATAAGGTACATAAGCGAGAATAACAGCCATCCTATTGATGTGTCATTCAAATGCAGCAGCATGTCGCTGACCAAGAGCGTTCAAGGGAAGGCCGGTATGGTGTACACCAAACTGTATACAAGACAATTTGTATGAGCTGCTGCAAAACGGCCCGTTCAGGAGAGTCTCCTAATTCCTTATCATAGCGTTGTTCGGGAGGAAGACAATCAGTTGCAAAGTAGGCAGGTACATACCGGATTATGAGTTCCTGCGGGCTGATAGCTTCCTGTTGAATTGGTATCTCCTATTCTGTACCTTTATCCTACTGGCTACCCGCTCATGGACCTTGCGTTTTACGAACCACTTATGCGAGAAGTTTACTGTATCCATAACCCCAGATATTGGAGTATAACTGACTATTACCTTAATCAGATCCTTGCCGAACTCTACATACTCACGACTGAAGCGAAGCCTTATGCTACCCAAATTCATATGAAAACACTATAGTTATGGTCGTCTGATGGAATGTCGCACCCACCAACTGAATTCCGAAGATAAGAATTAAAAGGGTTCTTGCCAATTGTCTTTTAGCGGTATTCAGGTCTTTCATGGTAGTATGGGATAAAGCTAGTGGTATTTGACCTCTGCTGGCGTTCGCCGATGGTGTACACCAAACTGTATACAAGACAATTTGTATGAGCTGCTGCAAAACGGCCCGTTCAGGAGAGCCTCCTAACCCTTAACCACTAGAGTGTTCTTCAACTCTCCAGGCCTGTATATCCTGTCAAGCATGAGTATATCGTACGAAGGGCCCAGCTTTGAGTCTATGGCTATGTTGCGTATCTGGTCACCGAAGAGATCAATCTCATATATCGGTATGTTGTGCCTATCCAAGCTCTTCAAAATGTCCGAAAGTCCGGAAAACCTCTTCCCGCTCTGTAACCCTATCATCCTTGCTTCGAGGTTCCTCCTGCCCTTTACCCTGAGGGAGCCCAGAAAGCGCTCCAGCGGCCTACTCATACCGGCAGCGCCGCCGACCCTGCATACTAGAAGAGCCCTAGAGTTTATCTCGTACACACTGACGATGAGATCGTATGTGACGGACCGTGCCGCGATGTATCTGTTCGCCATCTCGTCATACACCACAGACAATGAGCTTTGCGCGCTGACATATCTGGCCAGCCCATCCCGCTCCATGCTGGACTTGGACATGTGCGGCCTCTCCTTAAACGACCTCAGATAGGCAGAATTCCCGAATCCCTTCAAAAGCATGTCCTTCCTCAGCAACCCCTCAAAGCTCAAGAAAACACCTTAAACGCCCTGCACGGCGGTATCTGCAGCTACGCCGCACACCTGCTCTACACAATACAATATCTTTTAAATGTTAGGATATATAAACTAGATTGCTTTTTAACGTTCGTAAGTGGGTCTTTTGGAAGTAAAGATTTTAGAGGACACTCCTAAGTCGGTCAGGTTCTCCATAAAGGGGATGACTACAGCATCAGCCAACGCTCTCAGGCGCGCTTCCATCAATTCAGTAAAGACGTTCGCGATAGACACAGTCACGTTCTATGAGAACTCGAGCCCCATGTTCGACGAATACATAGCGCACAGGATAGGCCTTATCCCGATAAAGACCCCGAAGGGTTTCCACGAGGGTGACAATATAATGTTCTCTCTCGAATCGGCAGGGCCGTGCACAGTGTACTCGGAAGAGCTAAAGTCAAATGAGAAGGACGTTGGCGTCACATCAGGCAAAATCCCGATAATAAAGCTCGGGAAGGAGCAGAGGCTCAGGATAGAGTGCAAGGCCGTAATGGGCAATGCGTACAAGCATGCGAAATTCCAGCCCGGTATAACAACCTTCGAGGGAGAATCAGGCAGATTCAACTTTTATGTTGAGAGTTTTGGTCAGATGCCACCCAAAGATATAATAATTAAGGCGTGCGATGCCCTGATAGGTGAGCTCAAGGATGTGGCGAAGACGGTCAAGAAGCTTTAAGCGGGGGTGGCAGAGCTTGGCCAAATGCGCAGGACTGAGGAACATCCTGTTTAGAACTCCTGTGTCTTTAGTGACTGCGTGAGTTCAAATCTCACCCCCCGCAATGTGGTTGTATGAAAGGAAGAACGGAGCGAACAGACATAAACGAATGGCTGGCCAAGCTCATGCAGGCGTCATCCAAAAAGTCGGAGTACGGCAGATTATGGAAGAGCGTATACAGGAACGTCAACGTAGCGAAACGCAGGCGTGTCGCAGTCAACATAGGAAAGATAAACGAATACTCCAAGAACGACGACAACATAATAGTGCCGGGTAAGGTCCTCTCCAATGGAAAAATAGACCACAGTGTCAACATAGCTGCTGTGAGCTTCACCAAGAAGGCCGCCGAGGCGCTGAAGGAGTCGAACTCAAAGATGCTTACCCTGGATGAGATGTTCACAAGAAAGAGGATAAAGGTTATAAGGTAAACGTGGTGCTCATGGCTGAAGGTCTTGATGGTTTTGAGGTTCTCGATGCAGACGGGATGGTGCTGGGCAGGCTCGCTGCTACAGTAGCCAAGATGCTGCTTGAGGGTAGGACCATAGCCCTGGTGAACGCTGAGAAGGCTATAATCACTGGCAGAAGAAGCACAGTCGTCGGCCGATACAAGGTAAGGCGCGGCCTCCAGGACAAGGCCAACCCGGAACATTCACCGCACTGGCCCAGGCGCCCCGACCTCCTCGTAAAAAGGATAATAAGAGGCATGCTCCCGTACAGGAGGGCGAGGGGCAAATCAGCATATGGCAGACTGCGCGTATTCATCGGGGTTCCGGAAGGGTTAAAGAATGTCAAGCCCATAAAGATAGAGATAAAAAGCCTAGACGAGGTCTATTCCAAGTACGTCACTGTGGAGGAGGTCTCAAAGCTATTAGGATATACGAGGTAATTTGATCATAGAGCAGAAATTAGAAGGGAGCATTGCACCTGCATCAGCAGAGTCGAAGCCCGAGCCAGCCGAGGCAAAGAGGGCAGAGCCCGCAGAGGCAAGGAGGCCAGAACCAGCTGTCAAGGCGCCAGAGCCCAAGTCGTCAAAGAGGAAGGGCGCGCCTACAGACATAATATTCAAGAAGAGCAAGAGGAAGCGCAGCATCGCGCGCGCATCCGGAAGGCCCGGAAGCGGCACCATAAGAGTCAACGGCCGCCTGATAGACACTATAAACCCCCTCGAGCTAAGGTTCGAGATGCTGAAAGGGATTTACATGTCAGAGACCACAAAGGAGATATTCAGGACGCTCGACATAAATGTCAACGTTCATGGCGGAGGCACAAGCTCGCAGGCGCAGGCTGTGGCAGCCTCGATAGCGAGAATCATAGCCGAGAAGGGCGGGGAGCCTGTGAAGAGCATGATGGTGCAATACGACAGGCGCCTCATAATAGACGATTCGAGAAGGGTCGAGCCCAAGAAGTTCCTCGGACCCAAGGCAAGGGCGAGATTTCAGACATCATATAGGTGATACAATGATGATTCCGGTAAGGTGTTTCACGTGCGGCTCCTTGATAGCCGACAAATGGGAGGAATACAACAGGCGTGTCAATGTGGAGCATGAGGATCCGGCGAAGGTTCTCGATGACCTCGGCTTCAAGAGGTACTGCTGCAGAGGAATGTTCATAAGCAATGTGGAGCTCATAGACGAGTTCCTTGAGAACGGAAGATAGAAGGTTTATTAGACTTGCCGTATAAGGATTAATAATGGGGCCGTCTGCTAGCTTGGTAGGCTACCAGCTTGGGGTGCTGGCGACCCGAGTTGTCCATACGGGAATTCAAAGGTTAACCGCTGAAAATCTCGGCGGCCCCATACAGGTATTTAAATGGAAGAAGAGCTGTTGATGAATCCGACCGATTATCTAAAGGCAGGCATACATATTGCTACAAAGGTAAAGAGCTCGGGAATGGCAAAGTTCGTCATGAAGGTTAGGGAGGACGGCCTGTACCTTCTTGACATACACGACATAGACTCTAGGATAAGGGTAGCTGCGGCCACAATAGCCAGATACGAGCCGGAGCGTGTTGTAGTCACAGCCTCCAGGCTCTATGCGATAACCGCAGCGCAGAAGTTCGCAGAGATCATAGGCGCGAAGTTCATAGCAGGAAGGGTGACTCCCGGAATATTCACCAACCCATACAAGGAGGGCTTCATCGAGCTGAGCCTGCTGGTTATAAGCGACTCCAGGAACGAGAAGCAGGCGATAAAGGAGGCGAGCTCGGTGAACGTGCCGATAGTGGCACTAAATGACACAGACAACATAACAACGTTCCTCGATCTGATAATACCGGTCAACAACCGCGGAAGGAGGTCTCTCGCTTATACCTACTACCTGCTCGCAAGAGAGGTAATGAAGAACCGCGGAACCATAAAGGCGGACGGCGAGTTCCAGTACAGCCCGGACGATTTCGAGGTCAAGCTCGAGAGGAGGCCGAGCAAGAGCCCCGGCCAATCCTGACTCTGCTGTATCATACAGGAATGTACACCAGGCTCGCTGCTATGAACACCAGCACCGCAGTGAACATGGCCGCAAGGCTCATGTTCCTAGACAGCCTGTACATGGCCTTTGAGCCCTTGGTGAAGTATACCAGCGAATCATAGACTAATGCAGCATCGACCGCGAGTATGGGCACTATGTAGAGCGCATTGCCGGCGAACGGGGGCAGGAAGAAGAACATGAACACACTCACTGCCACAGCCTCAAGGTAGAGAATCATCGCAACGATGTTTGAGTTCTTAGTCCCTATATAGTACACAACGTTCCTTATCCTCCTTGCCAGCCTGTCGCCCCTGATGTCGCGCACCATTCCATGTATCTCGCGCGCCATGCCGCTGAGGAAGACTATTATGCTTATGAGTATTATGTTCCAGCTCAGGGTCTCCGATACTACGAAGTTCCCGTATATGAATGGTATGACCATTGTCAGCGATATGAAGATGTTACCTGCCAGCAGCACCTCCTTCAGCCTGTAGCTGTAAAGATAGGACAGCACTGCGAATATGATGGTTATGGCAAATGCCCATATATTTATGAGCGCGCTTGCCACTATCCCTATGATAAGAGAGACGGCAGAGATAATCACTGCCTGGCCCGCCTTCAGCGAACCATTGACAAGCGGCCTGTCGTAATGCCTATTCTTCCTGTCGACGTCGACGTCGAAGTAGTCGTTTATCGCGAATGCGCCCATGCTTACAAATATCGGAGGCACAAGCGCAACCAGGAATGTATAAGCCGATATGTGGAAGCCGAGTATTATCTCCGCCGCCACTACGGCTATCACCAGTATCAGGCTGTGCTCTATCCTGGTAAGCTTCATCACCGATGCAGGTATGCTCTGCTTCCTCATATGGTCGACCTAACAGATATCTCTACGAAAGCTTAATAAACGTTGATTAATAAGGTATCACGATTAGAGATGGGACTTGCAAGTACTCACAAGAGGCGCGGACAGACCGCCCTGGAGTTCCTTACGAGCTACGGGTGGGCCATACTCCTGATAGGTGTGGCTATTGCGGTCATAGCAATATTCACTAACTCTAGGCCGACATACTCGTACCTGCCCTCAGAGTGCAGCATACAACCCAGCCTGCCCTGCATGGGGGCCATAGTATCGGCATATAATTCATCAAGCAGCATAAACTTCACTGTCTCGTTCAGGAACGACCTCGGGCAGCCGATAGAGTTCGCGTCCAACGGAATAAACCTCACGGTAAGCAATCTAGGGTCGAATGGCAAGTCGAACTACTTAGGGTCATGCAAGCCGCAGATAGTATCGGGAGGCGGCACAGTGATATGCAGTGTTAGCATACCAGGAACGGTCGAACCGCTAATAGGCACAAAGGTGCAGACATATTTCACGCTTTATTATTCAACATGCCAGGATTCGGAATGCACAGGTAACTACGTCACATCAGGCCAGGCCTTGCAGCAGCTCAGCCCACCGAACAAGAAGTTTTACACTCTGACGTTTATATCATCTCCTAATGATGGTTACATATACCTGCAGGGCATCAAGTATTACAATGGCACAATAGTGTTCCTGCAGGGCGGGAGCTACACAGTATACTCATCTCCGTCTAACGGATACTCGTTCAGCAGCTGGTCCATAATGGGCTCGTCGCTCTCATCGAACTCTGCACAAACCACAGTCCTCTCGCTCTCAGCTAACTCCACTATAACCGCCAACCTAGCCAAGGTCTAGACCACTACGATCACAACCCTGCTATCTACCTCTTCCACATCTACCTCCTCCACATCTACCTCCTCCACATCTACCTCTTCCACCTCCTCCACCTCAACATTCTCCACATCCTCTACATCTATAGAGCAGCTGCGCTCACTGCACAGATAAACGGATCTGGCGGGATTTGCATGGCCCAAGCGAATGCCTAACACCATTTTGAACCCGCAACCGCCTGGTCCGAAGCCAGGCGCGCTATCCAAGTTGCGCCAC
>CAYPBZ010000016.1:0-16863 GCA_964409135.1 Microcaldota archaeon | reverse complement strand
ACAGCGACCAAGACTGTCTTCACATCCAACTGGGAGAGCGGCTACACTACTCCATGACTTCTATATGTCTATGTATCAACTTGAGATATGACTGGTGATAAAATCTCCGAACTCTCCGACAAAATAAGGAATGTATTTTCCGGTTCGGGCCTGGACGCCATGGTAATCATGAATACGTCCAAACAGGACAGCAACTTCCTGTATCTAACTGGGTTCACCAGCGGTATCTTCGAAGAGTCAATACTGATCGTGCGCCGTAACGGAGTAGAGTTGCTCACCAGTATCCTCGAATACGAGACTGCAGAGGCAGAGGCTCCCCACGGTCTTTCCGTACATAAGGTGTCAGACAGAGATTCAATCTCTAAGTATATGAAAGCTCTGAACGGGAAAGGTATTGGGATAAATGAGTCGTTTCTGCCTGTTAGCTACAAGAGGCTCATCGCAAAACTGGCAAGGCCCAAAAGTATGACGGACTGCTCCTACAGCTTTGCTGCCGCCCGCCGGATAAAGAGCCCCAAAGAGTTAGAGAGGATGCGCCATGCAGTGTCAGTAACGAAGAGCGTATTGTCAGACATTTCCAACCACTTCAAAGACGGAATGACAGAGGTACAGCTCGCAGCGAGATTCGAATACCTCCAAATGGAGAGGGGCTGCCACACCTCATTCCCATCGATAGTCGCGTTCGGCAGCAATGCCTCCATGCCTCATTATATGCCGGGTCGGAGAAAACTACATCCTAATACATTCGTTCTTATGGATGTCGGAGCTAAATATCAGAATTACTGCTCTGACATCTCCCGTACCTTCATATATAAGCCGGATAGGAAATCCTCAAGATACAAGAGGATTAATGAGATGTGCGATACCGTCATTGCAGCCCAGGAACTCGCGCTCAGGCAGATGTACGCTGGCAATATTTCCTACGCTGTCCATAAAGTAGCGTCCGACTATATAAACAAGGCGCATATGGGCAAATATAAGGGAAGGTTCATACATGCGCTCGGGCACAGCATAGGGATAGATGTGCATGATGGAGATGTTATATCGTCTAATAAGCTTATCCTGAAGGAAAATATGGTGTTCAGCGACGAGCCAGGTATCTACATAAAAGGGTTTGGCGGGGTCAGGATGGAGGACGACGTCCTGATAGGTAAAGGACGCTCCAGGTTCATGTGATGGTCAGTCGCTCGTAGCGATTATCCCGTTTATTATCCCGTTGACCCCTATACCTCCTGTCGACCTCACCACTATCCTGTGGCTGAGAATAGGCCTCGCAAGGTACTTTATGTCATCTATCGTTATGGTGTTCCTGCCCTCTATCATCGCCTTGGCCTTGGCGCAGTTCAGGAAGCTTATCTCTGCCCTGGGGCTCGCTCCCATAACTACATGTATGTCGTTTCTCGTAGCGTCCACTATCTTTGTTATGTAGGCAAGCACCTCGTCAGGAGCTGAGACGACGTGCAGGCCTCCCTGCATGTCTAGTATATCTTTGATCGATATGACTTTCTCTATCTCAGCAGTCTTCTGGCTCTCCTTCAGGCGCAGCATCTCCTCCTCCTCCTCTTGTGTGGGGTACCCGACCTCTATCCTCATTATGAACCTGTCTGCGAGCACCTTGGGCAGGGGTGTCGTTCCCTCTATGTTGAGCGGGTTCTGCGTAGCGAACGAGATGAATGGCTCCTTGAGCTTTATGGTATCATTGCCTAAGGTCACCATGCGCTCCTCCAGCGCCTCGAGAAGTGCGCTTGCGGTCCTCTGCGGTGCCCTGTTGAGCTCGTCTATCAAAAATATGTTTGTGAATATGGGACCTCTCTTGACCTGCAGGTTGTGGCTCTCGTCTATGTAAGTATACCCAACTATATCTCGGAATTCAAGGTCTGATGTGCCTTGTACTCTTCCGAACTCCGCCTCTATCGCATCCGCTACAGATTTCGTCATCATGGTCTTTGCGACTCCCGGAACACCCTCTAGAAGCGCATGGCCGTTCGCCACAACGGCTATGAACATCAGTTTTATAACATCCTCCTTGCCTGTGATGCGCCTCTTTACCTGCTCTAATACCTTATCAAACGCCTCTTTCGGATCCATATACTAACCTGCGAATATGTGTACAAAAGCCCTAAATATCCGTTCTTTAGAATAACGATAGGAAGATATTTATAGCTGCACTGATGTATAAAGATGCGCATAAAGGCGCAATGTGAGGGTAATGATAGGCAAGGAAGCCGAAGAGATAGGCTATGCGACGATAGAAGAGGTATACGAAATACTCAAGAAGAGGAAGGCCTCTGAGATGAAGTATGAGCAGCAGATAGCCCTTGAGCATGCCGAGAAGTTCAAGATAAACAAGAGGAATTACACTAAGATTATTGCCATGCTGGAAGGGGTGGATGACCTGACTGACTCGATGAAGGCCAAGATACTCGAGATACTCCCGAAGAATGAGCTGCTCCTGAAGCAGGTGCTGGCAGCGGAACGCCTGACGATGCCAGAAGACAAAACGGCAGAATTGCTTAAACTGACAAATGAGAGTGCGTAGTGTTTTGATGCATTTTTGTGTTTTAACGGGTCTTGGAAATGTACGGAGAGCGCAAAGAGGAATATGCCATAGTGCTAGATTTCATGCAGAGCGGGAAGTCGTTCTCCACACGCTCAGAGTCCCTTGTCCAAATACTTGGAGAGGACTATTTCACGCTTCTTGAGGCCTCTCCACAGCCCGGAGCCGCCATATCGATAGGAGAGCGAGTATACATAGGCAAGGAGGACAGGGACAAGATAATGCTGATAAAGTCAAGGGTCGGTTATACAAATCTTACGCAGACCGCCAAGAGCGCGCTTCCGGATTCCATACTGAAGATAATAAAGAGCCACGAGAAGAGGTTCACGGACTTCTTCAACGCCGCCGGCCCGCTCAACATACGCGAACACTCCCTTGAGCTGCTCCCTGGCATAGGGAAGAAGAATCTAAATTCCATACTCACCGCAAGAAGGTCGAAGAAGTTTGAGAATTTCGACGACATCACCGGAAGAGTGTCGTTCATCCAGAGCCCGGAGAAGATAATAATGAGGAGGGTCATGCTTGAGCTAGAAGGAGGGGAGCGCTTCTATCTGTTCACGAAGCCCTACCAGCCGCATCCGCACCACCATTTCGAGAGATAACAAAAGATACGATACAATAGCAGGTTCAACCTATGACCTTTGATTGTCCACACTTCCGATTGGAATGACCGGCCGACCTTAAGCTAACCTATCTTCTCTATGTGCGCCGCATGCACGACAAGCAGCTTCTTCGCATTCATGATCTTTAATTCGACCACGTAGCCATTGCCTCTTTTCTCTTTTATTACCCCTATCTTGCCCCTGTATCTCGGGTGTGGTATGTTCTTCGGGTTGCCCTTCGGCACTATCGCTACCCTGTCTCCTACACTAAGGTTCTTAATCACGTCCCTGACTCTCTGCGCAGACGGTTTGTGATGCCTGGCAAGGTTCCTGCTCCTTCCTGAGAGGGGGCCCTTCGAATTTCTGCCCATAAATGTCACTTGGTGTTTACCGCAAACGATACCACGCAGAAACGCACCTACACATCCTCTGGATTGCTGAGAACCGTAGATTATCTATGCTGCGTGGCCGTATAGCGAAACTTTGTCGCAAACATATATATACCTTCTCGTTCCCTATTCATACATCTCACACCGTCGCTAATCCATGGGTTTTTAGGCTTCGGGAACAGGGAAATTCATATATTTATCTGTCAACTCTTCCGGGTGCTTTTACGGTAAATGCCAAATCAAAGAAAAGAACCTCAAATAAACCAAAGGTAGATCTCAAACCAACATACAAGATAGAGAATATAGTGGCTAGTGCTGACCTTGCCACCGACCTTGACCTGTATGTGCTGGGAAAGATGTCGTTTGACATAGACTACGAACCGGAGCAGTTTCCAGGTGCGATATTCAAAGTGCACAACCCCGAGTCTGCGCTCCTCCTCTTCAAGAACGGCAAAATAATATGCACTGGCGCTAGGACGAGAGCAGATGTAAAGAGGTCCATACAGCACGCCGTTGACCTGGTGAAAAAGTACAATAGCCGTCCGAAAAGCAAGACTGTGTCGCAAAAGGCAAAGTCCTCAAAAAATAGCGGAGCTAGAAGTAAAGCAAATAACAGAAAGCTTTAAATAGTTTTTGTACGGAAGTAGTTACGTCGTTGCATTGTTTTCAATGCATCGACACCCCTATTCTCATCCACCCAGAGGCGTATTTTATACGCCTCTACATATTTCTACCTGAGCGTACGCTTTCTCCCTTCACTGTGTCAATGCGTGCACCGCTCACGGCTTCTCTGCGAATGTCAGGTATGCTGTATGCCATACTCCTTTTGTAGAGGGTCTGGTCCCTTTGTCTCTTATGAGTATGTCCCTGACTATGGTCTCTAATGTAAAGATGTCCTTGAATTTGTATTTGCCGAGCTTCGCCACGAATGTCTTCGCCTGCTCCATGTGCGGATGATATCCTATTATGCATCCGCCGCTGGCAAGCGCAGTGCATGCCGCCCTCACTGCCTTCTCAGAATTCGGCATGTCAAGAACGACCAAATCCACGTCTCGTTGCCGTATCCCTTTCGTCACGTCCCTTTTTACTATGGTAAGGTTATCCGCCCCGGTTATCTCTTTATTCCTCTCTGCAATCCTTATGAAGTCGTCACGTATCTCATAACTGTATACCTCCTTGCATATCCTAGCGAGGGCAATGGCAAGCCACCCGCTCCCGGTTCCGGCGTCAACGCATACACTCCCACGCCCAATGCCAGAATAGCTTATCATTGTGCCTATGTCTTTGGGCAGTATTACCTGCGGACCTCTCTTCAGCCTCTTGTAGAATTTTGGCAATACGGTATCTATCGGCAACATCTCACCCTTTCTTGTCCTTCTTCCTGCCACGAGCCGCTTTCTTCGTAGCAGTGCGCTTCTTCTTCACCGTCGTCTTCCTCGCTTTTTTGGCGGGTTCGGCCGCACCCCTATCCTTCTGTGTCTTGCCTTTCACGCTCTCTGTCTTTTTATCCTTCTTCTTGAACGAGAACGTGTGCTCCATGCACGAGGGCTCAAGGTCTATCTCGAATGGAGGCATGCCTCTCCTTATTACTTTTATAACAGGGGTCTTGCACTTCACGCACACCTCTTCAGTAGGGACTATTTTAGCATTCTGTGGCAGCGGATACGTATTCGTGCACTTCGGATATTCTGTGCACGCCACGAACTGCTTGCCTATCTTGGACCTTCTTATAATAAGGTCTCCGCCGCACTTGGGGCATTTGCCTATAACACCTACTTCCCTGAAGCTATCCTTCATCTCTTCCCCTATCTTCTCCTTATTCTTGTCGAACAGCTCTATAGCTTTCACAAGCATGGCCTTGCTCTCGTCCACCACATCTTGGGCGCTCTTCTTTCCTCTCGATATCTGCTCCATCTCCTCCTCAAGAGTCCTCGTAGTTTCGACATTCATTATCATGCCGCAGTTCTTCGAAAGCGCATTGTATACCGTCATGCCGAACCCCGTTACCTTTATTGCGGATCCTTCGAGATAGTTCCTCTTGAACAAGGTATCTATTATGCTGGCTCTTGTAGCCTTCGTCCCTAAATTGATGCGCTCGAGCTCGGCTATCAGCCCGGCCTTGCTGAACCTCTTGGGCGGTTTGGTCTGCAGGCTCTCCATGTTCGGGGAATGTGCGGCGCATCTCTCGCCGTTCTCGAATCCGTCTACCTCTTTCTCGTCTATCCTGGCAAATCTATATATGTCCAGCCATCCTTTCTTGGTAATCTTTGATCCCGAGGCCGAGTAGCTCTCCTTGCCTATGGATGCGCTGACCCTCATACTAAGAAGCTCTGCCGGCTCAGAGAAACAGGAAAGGAATCTCCTCACTATCATGTCATAGATTCTCTTCTCGCCGTCAGACAGCTTATTCGGTTCTATTCCTGTCGGGAATATGGCCGGATGCGCCTCGTCGCTCTTTGCACCCTGCACCGGCCTGAATCTCCTGCTGCTTATTATGCCCTCCGCCATCTCCTTATACTTGAGATTCTTTGCTATGTCTTCTATTATCTTCGGCAGTCCGAGGGTCGGAGGGAGCTTCTGCGACGACGTCCTTGGATAAGATATATAGGAGCGTTCATACAGGGACTGCGCGATTGACAGAGTGGTGGATGGATCTATCTTGAAAACCCTACTAGATTCGAGCTGCAGCCCGGTGAGGTCGAACGGAGGGTACGGCCACCTCCTCATCTGCTTCTTCTCTACTTCTGTTATGCGCGTATCAGAAGCGTTGTCCTCTGTCTCTCTGAGCGCCGCATCGGCAATGCTCTTGTCAAATATGTCGCCCCTGTCGTTGGTGAACTCTGTGCTCTTCACGCTTATTGTGATCTTCCAGTAAGGTTTGGGATTGAAATCTGATATACTCTTCTCACGCTCGGCAAGCACACCGAGAGTCGGGCCCTGCACTCTGCCGATGCTTAGCTGCTTTCCTGTTCCATACTTCCTCAGTGCGCTCGTAAGCGCGCGGCTGAGGTTTATCCCCCACAGCCAATCTATCATGTGCCTGGCCTCTCCTGCATAAAAGTTGTTTATATCGAGGTCCATCATATTGGAGAACGAATTCACAAGGTCTGGTATGGTGGTCGTGGAGAACTTCATCCTTTTTGCCTTCTCTCCGAGCTCGCCCACTTTCACACCGGCAACATCTCTTATTATATTGGTGCCTATCACAGTGCCCTCGGTATCGAAGTCGCACGCATTGACAAACCTGTCACACTTCTTGGCTACGGACCTTATCACGTCAAGGTACAATTTCGTGAAGGCAGAGCCCTTGCCTACCTCATACGAAGGTGCCCACTCCACGTCGAATACAGGATAATCCCTGGATTTGTCGATCTGCCTTATAGTGAACAGGTGACCGACAGCCGCAACTACATATGTGCATGAGCCCTCGCTGTCTATCTGGTAATATCCCACCCTGCCGTCTGATACCCTCCTCTGTTTGCCATTGCCCAGCGCTATCGCCAATCTCAGCGCGACGCTCGGCTTCTCTGCAACGATAAGGGTATTCAAATCAATCTACCTGCTCTTTCTGCCTTTTGTCCTCTCTTTTCTTCTGGCTGTGCGCCCCGCTGCTCTGCGTATTCGCACAGCGCTTCCGCGCCGCGGCCGCCTGCCTTCTTCGGATCCGATTCTGGATATAAGCAGTGCGTTTATGAATCCTACTATGATTGCCACGACAGTGACAGCGTAGAAAGCCACACTCCCTCCTGTATATATAAATATTATTATGGCAATTACTATCAGAGCCAGGGTTATAAAAGAGAGCAGAAGTTCTAGATATCTGTCCTTCATACTACTACCACGTGATATAGTTGGGTATATACACTATAATATTTATAACACTTGTTGCGGCATTAATCGTGGCTGTATCTCAAATACTGTTCAAACACGGAATAGGAGGCAAGGAGATAAAGCCGAAAAATCTGATACCCACACTGTTCAGGTCGAAGGCAGTGATGGTTGGTGTCATAGGGTATCTCATAAGCCTGTACGTGTATCTGTTCGCCCTAGGGCGTGCCCCGCTCTCGGTAGTGTACCCGATATTCGCCAGCAGCTTCATATTCGTAGCGCTTCTCTCGACGCTCTTCCTGAAAGAGAGGCTCTCAGCGCACAGGGCCATAGGCATAGCGCTGATATTCATGGGGATAGTGGTCGTGGCGTTATCATATTAGGTGCATATATGGCCATTAAGAGAAACAACATACTGCTTCTTGTCGGTTCGACGTTCCTGGGCGCAGTCGGGCAGCTGCTGTTCAAGCTCTCCCTGTCCAACAGCGTGGTATACATGTTCGTGATAGCCCTTGCGGCGTACATCATATCTGCACTTGTCTACTTCTACGTAATATCACAGGCGCAGCTGAGTTGGGCATACGGGGTGGGCGGGCTAAGCTACATATTCGCAGTGCTTCTCGCAGCGCTCTTCATCGAGAGCGTTCCAGCAATGAGATTGGTCGGGGTCGTGATAATAGCAGGAGGGGTACTGCTCGTGGCTTTGAGCTGAGCCGAGCCAAGATATAAATTACTTGCCTTGTATATTAAAACTGATATTTTTGATTTGTGCGTGGACGAGATACACGAATGAATACACAAACTTATACGGATGAGGCGAAAGATATGGTAGTTGCAGATCCTTTGTATGCTGTCGCGGCCTCTATAGCTATCGCCGGCGGCCTGATAGGTACGGGAATGGCCCAGCAAGGGATAGGCGCAGCAGGAATGGGGATAATAGCCGAAAAGCCAGAGAAATTCGGGCAGGTATTGTTCTTCTTCGTGATTCCCGAGACACTATGGATAATCGGTTTTGTATTGGGGCTAATACTCCTGCTGCAGATACTTTGATTGAGTGCATTCCATGGCATTGGAGGACATACTGAAAGGCATAGAGAATGATACAAGTAAGAGGATAGAAGAGCTTGGAAACCGCGCCGCAGAAGAATCTGAATCTATGAAGAAAAAGGCCGCGGCTGATGCGAGCTCCAAGGTCAAGGCTGCGGTACGCATGGCAGAGTCAGACGCCAAGGTCATGGAACTAAGAGAGGTCTCAAAGAAAAGGATGGGGCTGAAGGCGGAATACTATAAGGAGTTCAACAAGAGGATATCGGACGCCAAGGCGATAGTAGATTCAAGCACCGATGAGTTCAGGAAGACCGAAACGTACAGCCGGCTTATGAGTACGCTTTACAGTAAGGTATTGGACGCTCTAGGGGATGGATGCACAATCTCTGTCTGTAAGGATGACATCGCCCTGGTCGGGAGGTCCGGCAGTGCCACGATAGCGGCCTCGGAGCTGAAGGGCGGCGTTGTCGGTGAGTCGAGAGATGGTTTCCGGGAGGTAGACTACTCTCTGAACAACATAATGCGCATAATCGATGATGAGTTCACAGCTGCGATATCTGGAATAATAATGAAGAAGAGATAAGTATTCATGGACACAACATATGTTGGAAAGTACGGCAACCTGAAAGCTGCGAGCCTTGGCCTGCTGGACAGTGGCTTCATAGACCGCCTCAGCCAGAGAGGCATGGATGAGTTTCTTCCAATGCTCAGCCAGACAGACTACCGGAGCGAGATAGACAGGATGGTGAAGATGTACAAGGTCCCTGATTCGATAGAGATAATAATCAATACGCATATGATAGAGATGCTATCGCAGGCGTATCTGGCAGTGCCCCCAACAGCCAGGAATTTCATATATGCGTATATGAGCAAGTGGGACATAGAGAACATAAAGGTCATTCTGTCATCCAAGTTGCTCAACTACGATGTGGAGGAGGTAGAAGTCTTCCTCGTCCTGCGGAAGAGCATTCCGGTCTCGATGCTCGGCGGAACCATAACTTCTGGAGAGTACAGGGACATAACATGGCAGAAAACAGTTGGAGACGTCGTCAACTCGCTGATGAAGTTCGGATACGGAGCCATACTCATGAGGAGCATGGATGAATTCCACAAGACGGGCGACATATCAGGCATGATGCTCTCCCTTGACATGCACTACTACGAAAACCTCCTAAAGGCCTTCAGGTTCTACAATGGCGATGAGGGGCCCATCATAAACTTCGTAAGAGACAAAATAGACGCACAGAACATACTCTCTGTCATAAAGGCGATAAGCTTCGGCTACAAGAACACCGCGGGGTTCGCAATAAAGGGCGGCAATATAAAAGAGGACAAACTAAACGAAATGATGTCCAGGAAGAGCGTCGAGCTGCTGAAGCCATACATACCATTTGACATAGACTGGGCGTTCGAGATGCATAAGGGCAACCATGCAGTGACATATTTCGATTCCGCTCTAAAGAGAAGCATATACTCCAAGTACCTCAAGATTTTCAACTCCTCATCGGTTTCGCTCGCCTACATAATGTGGTTCATACTCAGGTGCGAGATAGAGCGTGACGAGCTGAGGACTATATGGTTCAACAAGTACTATGGGATAAAGGTAGACAGGATGGAGGACATGATGATGCTGAAGCACATAGACAACTGATGCACATGGAATTCAACAGGATAGCTGTTATAGCTGAAAGATATGTGGCGCTCGGATTCAAGCTCATAGGAGTAGCCGATGTATTCATAGAAGAGGGAGATTCCGCAGTGTCCCTGCTCTCCGAATTCATGGACAAGAAGGAGTTCAACCTAGTCATGGTTGAGGACAGGATACAGAAGCGCATGAGCGGCTCCATGCTCAGGTCTGTCAAGGCCTCGATAGACCCGCTTGTGGTATTCATACCGTCGCCGGGTTCGGCGGTGCCGCTGGAGTCAGTAGAGACCCTGGCAAAACGGGTCCTTGGTGTAGACATAAAGGGTGTAGGATGATGGGAACGATCTACAGAATCTCCGGACCGGTAGTTGTCGTGCAAGGGCTGCTAAATCCCAACATGTACGACGTGGTCAGGGTGGGGGCCGCAGGTCTCATTGGCGAGATAATAAAGCTGGACAAGGGCAATGCGATAATACAGGTGTACGAGGACACTACCGGGATAAGGCCGGGCGATCAGGCAGAGAATACACATTCGCAGCTGTCTGTAAACCTGGGTCCGGGTCTTCTAGGCTCAATATACGACGGGATACAGAGACCCCTCGACAGGATAAAGGAGTCGGCAGGAGACTTCATAGTGCGCGGTGCATCTGCCGATGCGCTCGATGCGTCGAGAAAATGGCATTTCATCCCAACTGTAAAGAACGGGGACAATGTATCGCAAGGCGACATAATCGGAGGGGTCGATGAGACGAGCCTGATAAAACACAGGGTTATGGTTCCGGCAGGCATGCACGGAAAGATATCCGGGCTGGAGGACAAGGAATGTACAATCAACGATGTGATCGCGAGAATCGGCGGAGAAGGCGCAGATAAAGAGATAACGCTTTCACAGAGGTGGAACGTAAGGGTGCATAGGCCGGTGTTGGAGAAGCTTGCCCCGAATGTGCCGCTGATAACCGGTCAGCGCGTTGTCGATTCTATGTTCCCTGTAGCAAAGGGCGGCACAGCGTCGGTTCCAGGGGGCTTCGGAACCGGCAAGACGGTACTTATGCACAGCCTGTCGATGTGGTCTGATGCTGACATCATAGTTTATGTGGGATGCGGGGAGCGCGGAAACGAGATGGCCGACATACTGACATCATTCCCCAAGCTCAAGGACCCAAAGACAATGAAGCCGCTCATGGACCGCACAATACTGATAGCCAACACGTCAAACATGCCGGTCGCAGCGAGAGAGGCCAGCATATACACCGGCATAACTATCGCCGAATACTACCGCGACATGGGCTACAGTGTGGCTCTCATGGCGGACAGTACATCCAGATGGGCAGAGGCTCTTAGAGAGATATCTGGAAGATTAGAGGAGATGCCAGGAGAGGAAGGATATCCTGCATACCTCGGAAAGAAGATAGCAGAATTCTATGAACGAGCAGGAATGTCAAAGCTGCTCAACGGCAAGACAGGCTCGATAACTGTTGTAGGTGCTGTGTCCCCGGCGGGCGGAGACCTCTCCGAGCCGGTATCGCAGAACACGCTCCGCGCCACACGTGTCTTCTGGAGCTTAGACTCATTGTTGGCAAACAGCCGCCACTTCCCATCAGTAAACTGGCTCAACAGCTATTCTCTTTATATGGGTGACCTGACGGGCTGGTTTGAGGAGAATGTCGGCAAGGACTGGAAGGACCTTCACTCAAAGGCTATGGGTGTGCTCCAGAGGGAGTCAGAGATAAACGACATCGTACAGCTTGTCGGGTACGATGCAGTGCCGGAATCTGACAAGCTGGTTCTGGAGACGGCACGCTCGATAAGGGAGGACTTCCTGCAGCAGGACGCGTTCGACGAAATCGATACATTCACGTCGGTGCACAAGCAGTATCTCATGCTGAAATCAATACTGTCGTTAGGGGATGAATGCACTGACGCATCCAAGCGCGGAATAACGGCAGAGCAGCTGAGGTGGCTCAAGGCGAGGCGTGGGATATCGAGGATGAGATTTATAAAAGAGGATAAGATAGATGGATACTATGACGACGTGATGAAAGATATAAAGGAGGTAAGGCAGGCAAAGCCGGAGAAGGGGTGAGGCCATGGAGGACATATACTACAAAACGATAAACCAGATAACGAGCATACTGCTTTTTGTCGAGGAGATAAAGGATGCGGCCTATGGGGAGATGGTCGACATACGCCTGGAGAACGGCGATGTTGTTCCAGGGCAGGTGCTGGACAGCAGGTCAGGCCTCTCGATAATACAGTCATTCTCCGATACACGCAGCATGAATCTCGGGACCACGCGCGTGAGATTCAGTGGCAGCCCAGCCAAGCTCAGGGTGAGCACTGACATGCTAGGAAGGATATTCGATGGAATGGGCAATCCGAGAGACGGCGGCCCAAAAATTCACGGAGGGCAGGAGCTCCCCATAAGCGGCAGTGCGATAAACCCGTATTCGAGGGAGGAGCCCTCGGAGTTCATAGAGACCGGCATATCTGCGATAGACTGCATGAATACATTGGTGAGGGGCCAGAAGCTACCGATATTCTCTGGGGCAGGACTGCCGCACAACCAGCTTGCCGCGCAGATAGCCAGGCAGGCAAAGCTGCCTGGCTCGTCAGAGGACTTCGCTGTGGTATTCGGCGGGATGGGTATAAACAGCGAGGAGGCCAACTTCTTCAAGAGGGAGCTGGAGAGCACAGGGGCGATGGAGCGTGCTGTCATGTTCCTCAACCTCTCGTCAGAACCCTCGATGGAGAGGATAACGCTCCCAAGGATGGCCCTTACCGCGGCAGAGCACCTTGCGTACAACGAGAACATGCATGTCCTCGTTATACTGACAGATATGACGAACTACTGTGAATCACTGAAGGAGGTTTCGGCAGCGCGCGAGGAGGTACCCGGGAGGAGAGGATTCCCGGGCTACATGTACACCGACCTCTCGACCGTGTACGAGCGCGCAGGCAGGATAAAGGGAAGAAAGGGCTCCATAACCCAGATCCCGATACTGACGATGCCGGGAGATGACATAACGCACCCAATACCAGATCTCACCGGATACATAACAGAGGGGCAGATAGTCTTGGGCCGCGACATACACAGGAAGGGCATATATCCAGACATAAGCGTGCTTCCTTCTCTCTCGAGGCTCATGAACCGCGGAATAGGGAAGAACTCCACAAGGGAGGATCACAGAGGCGTAGCGGACCAGCTGTATGCTGCGTATGCGCACGGCAGGGATGTAGGCAATCTGATGGAGATTGTGGGAGATGAGGCGCTCACCAAGAACGACAAGCAATACCTAAAGTTCTCAAACGAGTTTGAGAGCAGGTTCGTAAACCAGGCCTACTATGAGGACAGGGGCATAGAAGACACCCTGAACCTGGGCTGGGAGCTTCTAAGCATGCTCGACAAGGATGAGATGAGAAGGCTAAGCCCCGAGCAGATAGAAAAATACGGGAGGTGGAAAGGTGCCAAGGAATGAGTTAAGGATGACAAGGCTGGAGCTGATGAGGAACAGGTCCAACATAAAGATGGCCTCGCGCGGGCTCGAGCTCCTAAGGATAAAGAGGGCAAGCCTCGTCCTAGCGTTCTTCAGCCTCGCCAAGGAGATAAGGTCCATGATGGGTAACCTCCTAGACATCGTGGAATATGCCGAGGAGAGTGTGAAGATCGCCGAGATATACTCCGGCAGGATACAGATAGAGAGGATAGCTTCAGAGCAGAGCAGGGTGGGCGCGTCAGTCGAGGTGCAGAACATAATGGGAGTAAAAATACCCAGTGTAGAAACCACATTGAAGGATGATACTAACATACCTTACCAGTTGGTATCCATACCTGCGCCCGTGCATGACGCGAAGCACAACTTCACAGAGGCGTTCAAGATGCTGGTGGAGATAGCCGAGAAGGAAGAATCGCTAAGGAGGATTCTCAAGGAGATAGACAAGCTCAACAGGCGGTCAAATTCTATAGAGAATGTAATCATACCAAGGATGCAGTCCAACGTAAGGACGATAAACCAGGGCCTGGAAGGTATAGAGCGCGACCAGCTCGTATCCTTGAAATTCATAAAGGGTAAGATAGGTGAAAGAGGATAAGGCAAGGTCGTTCAAGAGAGTGAGGATTGGAATCCTCACGTTCAACGTGGTTATCTCGATAGCCATCGTAGTCATCATACTGTTATGGTTGTTCGGATGAGCGGAGTAGACACACTAGAGAGGATAAAGAGGGCAGAGGAGGAGGCGGACCTAGCGGTCGCAAAGGCAGAGGAGGACTACAAAAAGGCCTTAGATGCCGCAAGAAAAGAGGCAGATGCCATCCTCGAGAGGTCCAAGATGAGGGAGCAGGTGGAATACGACAGGATAATGTCTGAGAGCATGTCAAAGATAAGGGAGGAATCGTCAAAGCTTGAGGCGGAGCATAACGCTTCGATATCATCGATGGGAAGTGTGACGAAGAGGCGCGCGATGGACGCATTTGAATCAGCAATAAGGAAGGTGTTCGGTGTATGAGGTGCTGACTAGCGCAAAGATGTCCAGGATACGCATAATAGCGTTGAAGAGGTATTATGAGGTCATACTCTCGGCGTTGCACGACACTGGCACGGTCCAGATAGAGCAAGTAGGAGACATCAAAGGGCCGAGGAGCGGAGAGAGCATATCATACGGAAACATAAGTGCATATGCGCAGAGATTCAGGAGCCTGGAAACCATGCTCAGCGAGTCCGGTCAGTCCAGATACACGTTCAAGAGCATGAACGACCTGCTGAGCACAGCGGATTCGATAGATATAGACGACGAGCTCATAGGCGCAACGAGAAAGCTGTCTGGGAATGAATCGGCGCTCAATGCGCTCCGGCACCAACTCTCGATCATATCTGCACTGAAAGGCTTCACAAAGGATCTGTCCATACTGAGCACGAAAAACGTGGTATCGTACATAGTAAGGAACTCTACGAAGAGCGACATGCTGCACGCCCTGAAGAGCGAGGTAAGGGCGCATATAAGGGATTCAATACTCATAGAGGGGAAAGGCTATATGATAGTGAGTGTAGTGAGAGGGAAGGAGCCGGAGCTGGCTAACCTGGTGGATACAAGATACATAGCGATGGATGCCGTGCCGGAATTGCATGGAAGTGTCCGCTTAGCGTGCGCGCGTATGAGGAATAGCATAAATGAACTCGAGAAGGAGTCGTCCAGAACGAAGAAGAGGGTCGCCGGCCTTTCGGACAGGTATTATCCGATAGTGAGTGCAGTGAGCGAACAGCTCGGCATAGAGCTGAGGAAGCAGGAGATAACAACTAGGATAGGGCAGGACGAGCGCATAATGGTAATAGAGGGATGGACCCCTATGAATACAATGAGGAAGACTGAGGAGCTGCTGAAGCGCTCCACATCAGACACTGTGGCGTTCGAGGTGCTCAAGACAAAGGAGCTGCCTCCTACAAAGCTGGAGAATCCACGCCCATCGAGGCTGTTCGAGTTCTTTATAAGGTTCTACTCCCTCCCAAAGAGCAATGAGATAGACCCGACGCTGATATTCGCTATAGTATTCCCGATATTCTTCGGTCTCATGGTGGGAGACACCGGCTACGGTGCCGTGATGTTGGCATTCTCGCTCTGGCTGGTGCACAGGATAAAGCACCCTCCAAAGAAGAGTAGAATACCTAAGAGGATCTCATCATTCGTAAACACGATAATAAGCAATCAAGGTCTGTCGTTCATAGCTAGGGCGATAATGCCGGGAGCGATATTCTCCATGGTGCTGGGAGTCCTGTTCAATAACTACTTCGGGTTCAGCCTGCCATACACTCCTATATTTGCCATAGAGGCAGGGCTCAGCAAGCTCATCGTCATATCGGGATGGATAGGCGTGGCGATGGTCTCGTTCGGCCTTGTGCTGGGATTCGTGAACAATATGTTGGTGGGAAGAGTAAGGCGCGCGATAGGAAAGATAGGGTGGCTTGTGACAGCATGGGGAATAGTGCTGATAGGTCTCACAGTACTCCACGGGCAGCCGATCGGGATGTTGAGCCAAGCGTCCATCCTGTACATATCCATAATACTGGCAGGTATACTAATATTCACGATAGGCGAGGGCGTCCAGTCCCTCATGGAGATCCCTTCCATAATAAGCCATATGCTGTCGTACACTAGGCTTGTAGGCATACTCTTAGCCTCAGTGATACTAGCCAAGGTCATAGACCTGGTATTCATGAGCGGCCTGCACCACTCTGTAATCTTTGCCGTCGCAGGAACCATTATACTCGTAGTGGGGCAGTTGTTCAACATTGTCATAGCAGTGTTCGAGCCAGGCATACAGGGCGCGAGGCTCATATACGTGGAATTCTTCTCAAAGTTCCTTTTGGGCAACGCCACAGAGTTCAAGCCGTTCCAGAACGAGCGCAAGCACACACTGAGCCGTTTCAGCCTAGAGTGACACGGCAGGCAGCTCAATCCAAAATGTTTATAAAGAAAAGGTAATCAACTTAATGGATAAGATGAAGTTAAGGTCACAGTCGGCATTGGAGTACCTCACTACGTACGGGTGGGCCATACTCATAATCGCGATAGTCATAGCGGCATTCTTCGGGCTGGGGCTATTCAATCCTTACACATTCGCGCCGAAGGCAAGCCCTGGAAACTGCCAGGTAATCCGACCCAATATAATCGGCGCCTCATTCCCATCGCTCCAAGGGTCGTGCACAAACGAGATTCCGCAGAGTGTCGCGCAGTTCAATGGCACGGGTGGTATTACCATACCAGCCAACCCTGATTGGTACAACAGCAGTCTGACATTTTCAG
>CAYPBZ010000015.1:0-17231 GCA_964409135.1 Microcaldota archaeon | reverse complement strand
GTACGAACAGATAAAAACCTTTGTCACTCTCCCAAACTTTTTCTATTGCCTGAATACGGCCCGGCTAAATCGTACATATATTCCGCAAACCTGAATGTGCTCAATATGTTTTTAAAGATGCCTAAAGTAATAGTAAAGATTGTAAATGAGTGAGAGAGTTTTAGTGCTTGTCGTCGATATAGACAACGACCTGTACAAAAAAGCGAGGATACACGGGCCTGTCATAGGCAGAGAGTCTAACCTTAAGGCAGCGTCCAAGCTGGCTCTCGCAGACCCTACAGACACGGATTCAAATACCATATTCGAGGCCGTGCGGCGCTATGACGAGCTCAAGAGAGACAAATTAGATGTGGAGGTCGCTACAGTCACAGGCTCTGACAAGGAGGGCTACATAGCTGACAGGGAGCTTACAAGGCAGATAGAGAAGGTCCTGGACACTGTAAAACCCGATTCCTGCCTGTTTGTGACTGATGGTGCCAGCGATGAGCGTGCCCTGCCCCTTCTAAAGACCAGGATAAAGATCACGAGCGTGGACGTGGTGCATATGAAGCAGGCTGCATCCCTCGAAAACACATACTTCGCGATACTGGAGAAGATAAGGGATCCGCACTACGCCCGCATAATATTCGGCATACCCGCTGTGCTTCTGATACTGTTCGCGGTAAGCTACTACTTCAACTATGGCTGGCAGCTCCCAGTGGCGCTCGTCGGCATATATCTCGTGGCGAAGGGGTTCGGCATCGAGGAGCGCTTCATAGAGTCGTTCAAGGACTTCGGATTCAGTATAGGCCGCATGAGCTTTGTTTTCTATACGGTCTCCATAATCTTCTTCTTTGTAGGCATCGCGGTGGGGTACAGCAGCTATGTGCAGCATTCTACCTCTATAACGAACCTGCTCACCCTCTACTCATACGGCATACAGGGATTCATAATTCCAACCACCATAAGCCTTATCTCATATCTGATAGGCCGCATAATAGACCTTGAAGGACGTAAGATGCGCTACCAGCTGCTCAACCAGGGCGTATATATAGGCTACTCCATAATAGTGCTTCTCCTGATCTATCTGCTGAGCGGATGGTTCATAGGCCAGATATACTTCTGGGAGTTCCTGCTATTCGGTGCGTTATCCCTTGTGTTCGGGTATGGCATATCAATGTTCAGCGCCATACTCAAGAGGAGGGTGATAAGGCACTCGAGGCTGAAGAATAAGACTGTGATAAACGATATAGGCTCATACATAGGGAAAGTTACCGGAGTGGATGCCAAAAGCGGCCTTGTGAATGTGAGGACCGAGCACGGCAACGTCATAAGCTTCGATATAGACAGGATAAGCAAGATGGCTGACTGGATAGTCATACGCTGACCTGCATGCCTCTTCATTCCACAAAACAAAGGTTTTTATTTATGCTTGATGATACTAATACCGGCTCTTATTACAACAATAAGAACATAGTCCTGCACGAGCTTATAGGGCTTCGTGTAAGAATTTCATTTAGCCATGACGCCTCAAGGATTGGTGTCGCCGGCACTGTTGTAAATGAAACCAAAAACACACTAGTAGTAGACACAAAACACGGGACGGAAAGGGTGCCCAAGCGGGAATCCACATTCATATTTGATGTCGGAGATAAGAGCTTTACTGTCGAAGGCAGTGAGATCGCCTTCCGCCCCCACGAAAGGCTCAAGAAAGGAATTAAGTTTTACAAGAGGCGTGATTAATTGGAATGCAATGATGTGAAATGCCCGGTGCACGGGAATCTGAAGACGCGCGGCAGCACATTCGAGGGGCTGGTAGTGTCGGACAAGAACCAGCGCACCGTGATAGTCTCGCGCGACTACATAACCCCGCTCAGGAAGTACGAGCGTTATCTAAGGAGACGCTCGAGGATACCTGCCCACAATCCTCAATGCATCGGGGCGCACAGGGGCGATAGAGTAAGGATAGAAGAGACAAGGAGGCTAAGCAAGACGAAGAGCTTCGTCATAACCTCGATAATAGAGAAAGGTGCACATTCATGAAGCAGATATCATCAAGAGTGTCAAAGACCCTCATACCAGGGAGCGTGCTGACGTGCGCCGACAATACCGGAGCCAAGACTCTGAGAATAATAATGAAGCTGGGTCAAGGCGGTGCGCATAAAAAGCTGAAGAGCGCAGGAGTAGGCGACATAATAATCGCAAGCGTGAGGAAGGGCTCCCCGCAGTACATCAAGAAGAAGGTGCGCGCCATAATAATAAGGCAGCGCCAGCCTATAAGGAGGAGGGACGGCATGCGGGTGAAGTTCGAGGACAACGCCGCCATAATAATAACAGAGAACAACCTTGCTGTGGGTACCGAGGTGAAGGGTGTGATGGCAAGGGAGGTAATAGAGCGCTACGTCAAGCTGGCTGGCGTCGCGTCCAGGGTGATATGATGATAAAATCGTCGCAGCCGAGATCGCAGAGAAGATTCAGGTACAATGCCCCCCTGCATTTACGGCAGCACTTCGTAAGGGTGCACATATCGAAGGAGGCGAGGTCCAAGCTCAACACACGCTTCCGCACCGTCCAAGTATCAAAGGGCGACACAGTGAAGGTGATGACCGGCTCAAAGAAGGGAGCGTCCGGCAAGGTCTCAAGAGTGGACACGAAGAAGGGCTTTGTATACATAGACGGACTCACAAGGAAGAACGCGCGCGGAAGGGAATCGCGCATACCGATAAGGGCAAGCAATTTATATATAACTGAACTAAACCTCTCGGACAAGAGAAGGAGCGCGAAACTCTCGCCCTCTTCAAGGTCCGTACCAGGCGGTAACAATGGGAAAGAAGGGCAATAGCCGGCATGTGAAGAGCCTCTCCGCGCCGAAATACTTCGGCATAAGAAGGAAGGGCTATGTGTACTCAGCGAAGCCCAGCCCAGGAAGGCACACCATGGATAAGTCGGTGTCGGCCAACCTTCTCATAAAGATTCTCGGGTTCGCCAATACCACTGCGGAGGCGAACAGAGTGATAAGAGATGGAAAGATGTCAGTGAACGGCAAGGCAATCAGGGACGTGCATTATCCAATAGGCTTCAACGATATTGTAAAGCTCAAGGACGAGAGTGCCTACATCATAGGCATAGACAGACGTGCTAAGGTAAGGCCGGTAGAATATGCTGAAGGCATCCCGAGGGTGCTCAAGGTAATAGGAAAATACAAGACGAAGAATGGTAAGATAATGGTAAGGCTGCATGACAACTCCATACTCGAGGCTATAACCCCTATCAAGATAAACGACTCGGTGACGATAGAAGGCAAACAGATAACGAACACGATCGAGATAGGGAAGGGCAGGAAATGCTTCGTGATAGATGGTGTTCACGTCGGCACCGAAGGGACCATAGTCTCCATAATCCCCGGAACCAAGAGGTCAGACATGCTGGTGGGCGTCGAGGGCGCCGACAAGCAGACGTTTGAGACCATAGCAAAGAACATAATAGTTACAGGGTGATGCGATGAACATGATGCAGGATATCGTGCTGGACAAGGTCGTGGTGAATATGGGGACAGGCAGCGAAAAGTCCAATCAGGAGAATGCCAAGAAGCTTCTCACCACAATCACCGGAAGGAAGCCTGCCGACTCGATATCAAAGAGGAGGTTGCCGACATTCAAGATAACCAAAGGCACAAAGATAGGCGTGTTTGTCACTGTGAGGGGAAAGCCAGCATACGAGCTCTCCGAGCGGCTCTTCAAAACAGTGGACAACACCATCGGAAGGCGTGCCATATCGGGCAACACGGTCAACTTCGGCATAAAGGAGTACATAGACATACCTGGAATCAAATACGATCCTACGATAGGGATTCTTGGGATGAATGTGAACGTATCGTTTAGAAGGGCGGGCGCGAGAGTGTCTGCCAGAAAGCGCATGAGGTCCGGTATCAGGATGAGGCACATGCTTATAACCAGGGAAGGGCTGTCAAAACACCTGGAAGAGAGATTCGGAGTAAAGATGGAAGGTGTGGAGTGATGGTGTCATACGAATACAGGTTTAAAGGAAGGGGCAAGCGGCTCTGCAGGATATGCGGCGGCAGGCGCGGCCTCATACGCTCTCACGGCCTCTACATATGCAGGAGATGCTTCAGGGAGGTCGCACCTAAGATAAATTTCAAGAAATACGGGTAGTTGCATGGTAGACAGGTTCGCAGATGCTATAAACACGATAAAGACGTATGAGTACGTAGGAAGGGAGGAGTGCGTGGTATACTCCACAAAGCTGCTCAAGCGCGTGCTGGACGTGATGAAGGATTACAATTACATAATCGGATACGAGGAGTTCAGCGAGAGGTATGCGAAGAAGCTGAGGGTGAAGCTCTCGAAAAGGATAAATAGCATAGGCGTCATAAAGCCCAGGCACGCAACTGGCCACTCCGACATAACGGCATACGAGCAGAGATACATACCGAGCCGGGATTTCGGCATACTGATAATATCGACGCCTTCGGGGGTCATGACAAACCGGGACGCGCGCTCCAAAGGGACGGGAGGCCGCCTCATAGCATACGTATATTGAGTGTTTCTATGATATCTATAAACATTCCAGAGGGAATAACCGTGAAGCTCGAGTCAGGAGTACTCATAGTGTCAGGCAAGCTCGGCTCCAACACGCGCGAGTTCAACCAGAAGCTCATCTCAGTCGGAGTAGAGCGGGCGTCCGTGAGGATTGAGCCCAACGAGAAGAAGCACATCGCGAAGAGGGCGAACATGGCAGCCATAGCATTCGCAAGCGAGGTGAGGAACGACATCAAAGGTGTCGCCGAACCATACATGATAGACATGGAGGTAGTGTTCTCACACTTCCCGATAACTGTAGAAGTAAGCGGCCGCACAATCAATATAAAGAACATGCTCGGGGAGAGGTTCCCGAGGACCGCAGACATAGCGGGCGACACCAAGGTGGAGGTCAAGGGCAAAGAGGTGCACATACACGGGCCGAAGCGCGAGGACGTGTCGCAGACCGCAGCCAATGTGAGGAAGGCGTGCAAGGTCAGGGGGCGCGACGAACGGATATTCCAGGACGGTATATATTACTCAATAGGTTGATTTTGTGGTTATAAAGAAGAAAGGACATCCGAAGTTCAATGTGCCCAATTACGGCACTAAGGGCCGTTCGAGGATTAAAGATAGATGGAGGAGCCCGCGCGGTATAGACAGCAAGAAGCGCGAGAAGAGGGCCTTCATGGGCGCCATACCTACTATAGGGTATAAGAACCCTGAAAATGTGAGGCATCTCCTGAAGAACGGGAAGTACAGCATGGTTGTGCACAATGCCGAAGAGCTGAACAGACTGCTCGAAAACCCCGATACCGTCCAGTTTGACGTTGTCATAGCCAAGAGTGTAGGCAGGAGAAAGCGCATCGCGATAGCAGGGATCGCAGAGAAGCACGGAATAAGGGTAAGAAACGGTGCAGTGCGATGAGTATACAGCTTACCAGAAGGATTGCAGCAAAGCTGCTGAAGAGGGGCGAGAACGCCGTACGCATAAAGGAGAGTGCGCACTCCGATGCGGCGAAGGCGATAACGGCTGAGGACGTGCGTGTGCTCATAGGGAATGGCAATGTGTATGCTGTGCAGAAGAGGAAGAACCTCAGCATACGGGGGAAGGAGCTCAAGAGCAAGAGGCATAAGGGAAGGTCAAGAGGCACGGGGCGCAAAAGGGGAACATACAAGGCAAGGATAGGCAGGACGTACCCGAAGCGGGTGAGGGCGCAGAGAAGGGTCATCAAGGCACTGAAGGCCGACAGCACGATAAACAACGAGCAGTTCAAAACGTTCTATGCCCTGGTGAAGGGAGGCACGTTCTCGAACAAGGCGCAGCTGATAAACCACATGATAAACAAGGGCGTCAAGATAGATGACGAGCGTTACAACAAGCTCAAGCACGCGTGATAAGATGAGAGTTTATAGAAGCAGAAGGGCGAGGTCGCTGACGGACTACAAGCGGAGGATAGCCCTGCTCAAGGGGGGCATGAATAGGCTCGTCGTCAGAAAGACAAATAGGTGCGTCATAATGCAGATAGTCGAATACAGGGAAGATGGCGACGTAATACTCAAGTCTGTGAACTCCAAGGAGCTGGTAAAATACGGGTGGAGCCCGAGGCGTAACATACCTACTGCATATCTCACCGGAGTGCTTCTTTCGAAGAGAGCCCCGAACAAGGACGCCGAACTCGTGCTTGACACCGGTCTTTATAAACCTGTGAAGAACAGCCTGATATTCGCAGCCGCGAAGGGCTGCATAGATTCAGGCATGAAGCTCAGGGGCAGCATAGAGTTCGACGAGTCAAGGCTGTCGGGCAGCCACATATCTGGGTTCGCAGCAAAGGTGAAAGAATCTCCGGAAAGATACAAAAACCAGTTCTCGAAATATAAGGAGGATGGGCTGTCGACGATGGCAAAGAGGTTTGCTGAGGCAAGGGAGATGATAGCAAGAGATGGTTAATTTGGCATACGATAACAGGCGTGATAAGCGCGACAGGCGCGACAAACCAACGTTCAACATAGACGAGTGGAACCCGGTCACAGAGCTGGGGAAGGCAGTGAAGGCCGGAACCGTAACATCCGTAGAAGAGATATTCAGGACAGGCAAAAAGATACAGGAGGTAGAGATAATAGATGCGCTCATCCCTGACATAAAGAGCGAGGTCGTAGAGGTCAAGCGCGTACAGAGGATGACGAAGAACAACCGCAAGATGAAGTTCAGGGTAACCGCCATAGTCGGCGATATGAATGGGCATGTGGGCGTGGGTTCGTCGAAGGACATAGAGGTCAAAGCATGCATAGACGGAGCCATAAGGAACGCGAAATCCAATGTGATCCCTGTAATCCTGGGGTGCGGCTCATGGCAATGCACATGCGGCCAGAAGCACAGCCTGCCTCTCACGACCAGAGGGAAGTGCGGGAGCGTCGAGGTCCTGCTCAAGCCTGGGCCGAGAGGATTGGGCATAGTGGCAGGAAAATCAACAAGGCTGCTGCTCCAGCTCGCAGGCGTCAAGGATGTATGGAGCTTCTCAAGAGGACAGACTGCCACACGCTACAACACACTGCTGGCTGTGATGCGCGCCCTCACGAACATACAGGAGATGAAGAATCTCACAAGCACATCCGGGCAGCAATTGTAAGGTAGGTAAGCATTAATAACAACAATAATTATATACTTTTAGAATGTGATGCTGTATAATGGCGTGATTAGATGAAAGTATACATAAACAAACCGCTCTGCACAGGCTGCCAGCACTGCAAAGACGTGTGCCCTGTGGCGGTGTTCGAGCTTAGGGACAGATCAGATGTGGCGAATGTCAACGCCGACGGGGCGCCCCCTAAGATGGAGTGGAAAAACAATCCTGACAAGGATACGATGGACAAATGGAAGGACGTTCAGGACGGCCACAAACATTACGCCGATAAGAACGACGGCACAAGCGGAGGCATATCTGTCGGAGTGAACGGCGAGGCGTGCATAATGTGCCAGGCCTGCCTGATACAGTGCGAGGGAGAATGCATATACATAATAGACGACACAGGCACTGAATACAAGTCTATATACAGCTGATTCTACTAATGCGGGCTGGCAATGCCTGCCCGTACGGATGCCTGCCTCGAAGTGCAGACCGGTCGGTGCATTTGATGATAAGGAGAATAAAAGAGCCGTTCAGTGACGAGGAGAGTCTCTCAGTGCTCAACAGGTATGTCAGGGACTGGTTCACCCAGAACTTCAAGGAGCTCACACCTCCACAAAGGTATGCCTTCAAACTCATAGGGGATGGGAAGAGCTCTCTGATATCAAGCCCTACGGGAAGCGGCAAGACGGTATCGGGGTTCCTCTCCATACTCAGCGCATTGTTCAACAAGTCCTTAAGCAACGAGCTCGATGACAAGGTATACTGCGTGTATGTGTCGCCGCTCAGATCGCTCAACAACGACATCTACAAGAACCTCACCGTGCCTCTTGAGGGGATATACGAGCTGATAAAGAAGGACAAGGGAGTGGACATACTCAAAAACAACATACGTAAGGTAACGATAGCTGTGAGGACAGGCGATACTCCCCAGAATGAGAGGAGGCGCATGGTGTCAAAGCCCCCGAACATACTTGTAACAACGCCAGAGAGCCTTGCCATACTTATAAGCTCATCAAGATTCGTAGAGAACCTGAAGGGCGTTGAATACATAGTAATAGACGAGATCCACGAGCTGGCGAACAACAAGCGCGGCGTGCACCTCTCACTCTCGATCGAGCGATTGCAGGACATAGTCAAAAACGAGATTGTGAGAATCGGACTGGGCGCTACGATGCACCCGCTGGAAGAGGCAGCAAGGTTCCTTGTGGGGTGCAAGAGGTCGAAGCCGCGCGATTGCACCATAGTGGATGTGTCTATGGTGAAAAAGATGGAGGTGATGGTGGCAAGCCCGGTAAAGGACATGATATACACGCCGGAGCCAAAGATAGAAGATGCGCTGTACAAGGAGATAAACAGGATTGTCAAGAATTCCAAAACCACTCTAATATTCACAAATACAAGGAGCGGGACGGAACGCGTAGTATTCAATATGAAGAGGCGCCTGAAATTCAAGCCGGAAGACATAGCAGCGCACCACAGCTCTCTATCGAGAGAGTCCAGGCTGGAGGTGGAAGGCCTGCTGAAGGGAGGCGCGCTAAGGTGCGTGGTGTCGTCCACTAGTCTAGAGCTAGGTGTGGACATAGGGACGATAGACAATGTGATACAGATCGGATCCCCGAAGAGTGTAACGCGCGCCCTGCAAAGGATAGGAAGGGCTGGACATACATACGAGGCTGTGGCGAAAGGGGAGATGATAGTGCTGAACAGGGACGACCTTGTGGAATGCACGGTGATGATGGATGCGGCGATGAAGCACCATCTGGATTCGTTCAACGTGCCCAAAAATGCCCTGGATGTGCTCGCGCAGCACATAGTGGGTATGGCTATAGACAGGAAGTGGGATGTCGATGAGGCATTCACAGTGGTGAGGCGCGCGTATCCGTATTCAACACTGCAGAAGGGTGACTTCACAGACCTGATAAACTATTTAGCAGGAAACTATGTCGGGCTGGAGAGCAGGAGAGTGTACGGCAAGATATGGTACGACAAGTCCACAGGGATGATAGGAAGGAGGGGGATGTACATACGCCCGATATATATGTTGAATCTTGGAACGATACCGGACGAGGTCGCGATAGGCGTATTTGACCTGAAGACAAAGAAATGGATAGGCAGCATAGAGGAGGAATTCCTCTCAAGGTTAGAGCCAGAAGACATATTCGCGCTCGGTGGCAAGCTGTACAAGTTCAATTATGCGAGGGACACGCGTTGCTATGTGAGCGAGGCAAATAGCAGGTCCCCAACAATACCTCCGTGGTTCTCCGAGCAGCTGCCTCTGAGCTTCGAGCTTGCCGAACGGATAGGCGAGTTCCGCTCTGAATTCTCCAAGGTCCTCTCATCGATAGACTCGAAGAAGGCGAAGGGGCTTCTCTCCGCGCCCAATCTAAGAGGTATGCCGGAGAGCGCCAGTGCTATCCTCGATGCGCTTCCAATAGACAGCAACGCAAGGACAGCCCTATTCAAATACTTCATGGAACAGGTACTCTTCTCAGGAATAGTGCCGAACAACCACCTGATTGTCGTGGAATACACACGGGACAAGATGACTGAGACGAATTACATAATATTCCACTCGCTATTTGGGAGGAGGGTCAACGACGCTCTGTCAAGGGCCGTCGCCATAAGCCTCGGCGCCATCATCGGGCAGGACATATCCATAACCATAAACGACAACGGGTTCGTCATGAACACGGAAGAGCCTACAATGATAAATAAGGACATAATCGCAAAGCTGATGAAGAGGCTGATATCTACAGACGTGGAGATGCTGCTGCGCAACAACATACGCAACACGGAGATAATGAAGAGGAGGTTCAGGCACGTTGCGTCAAGAAGCTTCATGATATTAAGGAACTACAAAGGTAGAAGGATGTCAGTGAACCGTCAGCAGTTCAATTCAAGGGTGCTGCTCAAGGCTGTGGAAGAGATAGACCCGGACTTTCCGGTGCTCAAGGAGACGTACCGCGAAATATTAGAGGACGTGATGGACCTCCCCAGAACCATGGAAATTGTCAGGCAGATAGGCTCAGGAAAGATAAAATACCTGTTTGTCGAGACAAAATCGCCATCGCCGTTCGCACACAACATACTCACGTTCGGCCATTCGGACGTAGCCCTGATGAAGGACCGCAACGATTATCTGAGATACCTGCATGGGCTGGTCATGGGGCGTCTAGGGATAAAGAATGCGAGGCGCTCAAGATGAACCTTAATGCGGATATAGAGCTCATGGAAGGATTGCCGTTAGCCTACATAAAAAGCCTCAACGCGCTGGTGGTGTCTGACATACACCTCGGGTATGAGGGTGCGATGGCAAAGAAAGGCATACTGATGCCGAAGGTAAATATAACTTCCATACTAAAGGTGCTGGATGGGGCGGTAAGAGAGACAGGCGCGAAGAGCATAATAGTAAATGGTGACATCAAGAACGATTTCTCGGATGTGACTACCGACGAGTTCAACGAGCTCGCAGAGCTCGCGAGGTTCGCTAAGGGGGTGCACGCCAAGCTCATACTGATAAAAGGGAACCACGACAACTTCGTCGACAGGTACAGAGAGCCATTCGACATAGAGATACACAGCCAGAGCGCACTCATAGAAGATTATCTATTCTTCCATGGAGAGGAGCTGCCTGATATGCCAACCACAGCCAAGATGCTTGTCATGGGCCACGAGCACCCAGCAATATCTATAGTGAGCGATTCCGGAGTGAAAGAGAGACTGAGATGCTTCCTGCTCGGTACGTATAAGCGAAAGAGCATAATCGTACTGCCTGCCATGAACTACTTCGCCGGAGGCACAGCTGTAAATGTAGTGCCGCCCAGCTCGCTCCTCTCACCGATATTCAGGAAGACCGATGTGGATAAGATGCGTGCAATAGTTATAGGATACGGCTCGACCATGGACTTCGGGACCGTGCGCCAGCTCAGGGATGCAGCCCGCCGATCCACGGCAGGGATATTATAATAAGGGCCGCCACGAGCAGCACGGTCAACGCGTTGATCATCCATGTGCGCTTCGTGCTGGTCTTGTATATCCTCCATCCGTCCAGTACAGGAAGCGGCAGAAGGTTTATCGCTCCGATAAGGAAGTTCAGCATGAGTGTTATGGCGAATACGCTGTATGCGAAATAGGCCGCCCCGTTCCAGAATCTATCGAGAATCGGGGTCTCAGAAAGCAATACGCCTATCTGCCCCTCAGAGGTGCCGTTCGCTCTCTCTGCGACTAATGAGTAGCTGCCTCTGTCTGTGACTACATTAACGACCTTCCCCGGAGTGTCGTTCGCAGCGGCAGAATCAAGGCTCGCCAAATTCGTGATACGGTGGCCGTTCCAGTATTGTATGATGCTGCCAGCAGCTATCACATTACTGGCAGGATATCCAGGGGTTGTGCCGGCCACAATCACCTTTATCACGTTGTTGTTTATGTACGGCAGCATCGCCATGAGAAGCACGAAGAACACAAACATGCCTATGAAGTTCGCAGACACGCCTGCGGAGTATATCCTGTTCTGGGATGTCCTGTCGAGCTTGGCGATCCTCTTCTCGTCCGGCTCTACGAACGCTCCAAGAGGTATGACTCCGAACACGAGAAGCCCGACCTTCTTTATCTTGACTTTCGCTATGACCGACAACACTCCATGCGAGAACTCATGGATCACGAGTATTATGATAAACGCGATTATGCCAGATACCAACGGTATGGTTATTCCTGGAATGACAGGCAGCACTCCTGGTATCTGGTTCGAAAGAGGAGCCGTAGTTGCCGCTCCGCGCAACACACTCTCTATTACCGCAGCTACGCTCTGAAGCACACTGAATGATCCCAGAAGCAGTGCATAGAATATGTAGCCGCTCAGCCCGAACACTATCGTGACCGAAAGATTAACCATCTCATAGACGATCTGCATGAGATTCATGTGGAGCAGTGGCACGCCGGAATACCCAAGAGCCTGCAGCTGAGGGAGCTTTACGAACTGGAGGCCTATGGAAGTATATGGCACCACAAACAACATCATAACAATGATTGTGAGGAATCCCAGGGCGTATACGTGTTTGCTCGTCCTGTCCCTGAGTATGAGATACGAGAAGACTCCGAATCCCAGAATAATGCCCCAATCAGCCATATCTTTCCACAGCCCGCTGTTGCGCTTCGCAAGATAGTTTATGGTTCCGATGCCGTATCTGCCCCCAATCATATACACTCCGAAACTATCACCCAACATCTCAAGCCTGCCTATCAGGGCTCCTATAAGGGCCATCGATACTATGCCTACTGCCAGCCTTATCCACGGGTTCACAGAATCTGCAGTGTACAAGAGGTAGAGGTAGACGAACGAAAACACTACAACCGCCGCAGCTGCAGCGTGCCTCCATATGGTTACTCTATCTCTACCACTGCTTCTTTTATATCCGCGCGCCATCAAAAAACAATCCTCTATTGCAATAGAAAGTAATTTATACGTGTGGGAGCGATGCCCGCACGCTTTAGCTGTGGGGATGCCGCAAGTGGTATAAACTGCAAGCCGATCAGCTCTACACAAATATATATTTTCCCCATAGCCTAATCTAAATATCTTTATGCCCAATGTGACTATGGGTGAGCAGCATGGAGGAATGCGAACTTTGCGGAAGAAGCATGAGTATTATACACACTGTAAATGTTGAGGGGGTAGAGCTGCGCGTATGCGCCAAATGCGCTACCGGGAAGAAGGTGCTGCGCACAGAGAGCCAATCCGATGCACAAAAGGGCAGGCAGGCGCCTGTGAGAAAGCCGGATGATGACTCTGTGGAGCTGGTCGCGGACTACGGCACTAGAATAAGGAAGGCAAGGGAGAGGCTCAGGCTGCCACTCAAGGTGCTGGCAGAGATGCTGAACGAGAAGGAGCACTTCCTTGCAAGAGTAGAGGCGCAAAAGACGGTTCCGCCCGACAATCTGGCAAAGAAGATAGAGAGGGCTCTCGACATAACCCTGCTGGAGGAGAGCTGAACATCGGTGCGGGAATGGCTGTCGATCTGAGCAAGCTGGCTGTCAGGAACAAGATAGGGATAGACGAGCTTAGCGGCAAGACCATAGCAATAGACGCTTACAACGTCCTATACCAGTTCCTCTCAATAATAAGGCAGCCTGATGGCACTCCCCTGCACGACTCGCACGGTGAGGTGACAAGCCATCTCTCGGGGATATTCTACAGGACCATAGAGATGGTAGAGTATGGGATACGGCCGGTGTATGTGTTCGACGGCATACCGTCAAAGCTCAAGGCCCGCACCATATCCGCGAGGATGAAGAGGAGAGACCGTGCATATGAGGAATGGCAGAAGGCAAAGGCAGAGGGCATCACAGAGCGCGCCAGAAGCTATGCAGAACAGAGCTCGAGAGTCGACAAGGCGATAGTCGACAGCTCGAAATCGCTTCTTGATTACATGGGTATACCATACATAAACGCGCCAGGGGAAGGAGAGGCGCAGGCCAGCTATATGTGCAGGGACGGCCTTGTCTATGCCGCTGGAAGCCAGGATTACGATACCTTGCTGTTCGGCTCCAAGAGAGTAATAAGGAACCTGACCCTCTCCGGAAAGAGGAAGCTGCCCAATAAGAACATATATATAAACATCTCGACCGAGATGGTAAACCTCGAGGAGACCCTCTCGTCTCTTGGTATAGACCTGAACAGGCTGATTTGGATAGGGATAATGCTGGGAACGGACTTCAACACAGGCATAAAGGGCATAGGGCCCAAGACTGCCCTGAAGATATCCAAGAGTGTGAGTTCCATAAGTGAGATGCTGTCATATATAAAGAAGAAGCACAAGGCAGAGTTCGACGTGGACGTGCATGAGGTAGAGGAGCTGTTCCTCGAGCCCGAAGTCAGGCGCATAGACGATGAGGAGATGCAGGGCCTGATATCTGCGAGACCAGACGTCCCGTCAATAATAGAGTTCATGTGCGGCCTCCATGACTTCGACCGTGAGAGGATAGAAAAGTTCGCCAAGCGCCTCGCAAAGGAGAGCGGCGCATCAAGCCAGTCAGGAATAAGCAGATGGATGTGACGCACAGCACATCAAAGCGCCATGTTCAGGCAAAAGCTTTAAATAAACGAACGCATAACCGTAAGGGGGATTTAATGGCAGAGAGGAGACCTTCTTCAAACGTCAACGCCGAAGCGGCGCTGAACAAACACTTTGAGGAGCTTGTGAACAGCTCCATGAAAACCCTGTCGCAGATGCACAGGCTCAAGGATCCGATGAGGTTCAAGCTGAAGATCGAGTTTGGGGACAGCGGCCCCAGCTACAGGTACATGGCAAAGGTCTCTACCAAGCCGGAGCTGTATGAGGACATAATAGTCGACACGATAGATAAGGGCGATATGGTGACAGTGCTGGCACAGCTGCCGAGCATGATAACGCACAACGATATAAACCTGGAAGGGTCTGTATCAACCCTGTTCATAAGCGTTGGGGACACGACCTCGTCTGTCAGGCTGCCCAAGCGCATAAACGCCTCGAAGGCCAGTGCTAGCTTCAACAACAACGTGCTGGAGGTCAATCTCCCGAAAGGATACACAAGAAGCAGGACAAAGATAAAGATGGATGGTAAGGATGCAAAAAAAGATAAGAAAATCGAGTAGGCAGAAAGGGAAGACCTACCGCAATAAGAGAAAGGTGCACAGGCTCAAGAAAGAGCACAGGAAGAGGCTTGCCAGGGTAAGGAGGAGCTGATTTCCGGGAACGTGCTAGGATATGTCAACGAACATCTTGTCGTTGAATTCGTAGACAGTGGAGTCCTCGTCTATATCAAGAGATTTGATCATCTCATCCCTGCCTGAGAAAACCTTCGCCTCCCCCTCTATGTCGAAAATGTATATGCTGCTGTTGAACTCATAGTATACGAACGCCTTCCTGACGTCCTCCTTTATGATTATGAGGACCTTTGCGGAGGGGTTGCCGAGCCCTATAAGGATGCTGCATAGTAGTATGCTCTTGTCTACCTGGTCTCCCATCCTGAACCTCAGCGCCTCGTCAGGCATTATCCAGAACTGCACAGGCAGCATCACATCATCTATCCCGCTCTTTATGAACTCCACAGCGGCATTGCTCGCATCGTAGAACCCCGATTCATAGATATAGTTGTCGCCCTTTAGCTCTGCCGCCTTTCTGGAGACACCATCGCTGGACGGCGTGACGAGCCTGGGAAGCTCTGCGACAGAGAGGTTCTCCCTCCCTTCTATGTAACTCCTGTATCTCATTATGATGGAGAGATAAAGCTGGTTCAACCTATCTCTAACATCTTCTATCTTCTCCTCGTTCTTCATCAGATATAATGAGCCAGAAAGAGCTATAATCCTGCCTAATCCGGCTTAGTGCCGAATCCTGACAGCTTCTCATCCTCAATATCACCGATCTTGGAGAATATCTGTGTCTCATCGGCATCCGGGTCAAAGCTACCACTGTGCCCCACCATCTCAAAAGACGGCCTTCCGTGTACTCCAAAGTGCTTGAGGATGTTCTCGCTCGCAGAAGGGCAGAACGGCCACAGGAGTATGCCTATGAGCCTGCATATCCCGAGAGTTGTACCAATAACATCGGCAAATGCCCCACCATCGCTCTTGGCCAGCTCCCATGGTTTTCCATTGCTCATTATCCAATTACCTATATCGGCCAGCTCCCCGATGTTCCTAAGGGCCTCACGCATCCTGAGGGAATCGAAGTTGCTCATATAGCTATGCACTATGGATCCTACATGCTCAGAATAGCGGCTCCCTATCCCAATGCCTTTTATCAATCCAGGGTTCCTTTTCGATATTGTTATGGCTCTATGGGCAAGGTTGCCTATCTTGTCGTTCATTATCTTGTTCACTATCTCGAAGACGAGCTCTTTTGAGAACTCGGCGTCGGATGTTTCTGGCAGCAGGTACGCAAGGACGAACCTCCAGTAATCAGCAGACATAACATCCAACGCGTTCTCTATATTAAGGCCAAGGCCTCTGCTCTTGGAGAACTTGAGCGATCCCAGGTTCAGATACTCATATACCATTATTCTTGTCGGCATTACATACCCGAGGTTGGAGCCTATCAGGTAAGCCGGCCACATCACGGTGTGGAACTCTATGTTGTCTTTGCCCATGAACTGCACGAGCTCGGTACTCTTGTCTTTCCAATACATATCGGCCTTCTCTTCCGACCACTCCTTAGTGATGCCGATATAACCAATAAGGTCGTCGAACCACACATAGAATACCTTTTCCCCATATCCTTTGACAGGGACCGTGAATCCCCATTTGATGTCCCTTGTTATATCCCTAGGCTTGAGCCCCCCCTCTATGAATGTCAGTGTCTTGTTCAGGGCGTTCTTGCTTATGTTATTGCCGAATCCCTTTACGAATTCTAGTATCTTACCCGATAGTGATGCAAGGTCTATTGCAAGGTTCTTCGTCTTTTTGAAACTGATGTTGTGCCTGCCGCATATTGTGCAGTGCGGGTCTATAATATCCTGCGGGTCCAGCAGGCGTCCGCAGTCGTCGCACTGGTCCCCTCTGGCATGGCTGCCATTGCAAAACGGGCATGTGCCCTCCACCATCCGGTCGGGTATGAAGCGCTTGTCAAAATCGCAGTAGGCCTGCGTATCCTCAACTTCCAGTATGTAACCATTCTTCTGGAGGGCAGAGAATATCTCATAGACTACCTTTTTGTTCTGGTCGGTGTGGGTCTTTCCATAGAGCGTGAACGTGCAGCCGAATCTGTCGAGGGCCCTCTTCGTACGCTCGTGCATCTCGTCCGCATATCTCTCTGTAGGGATCCCTACCCTTATCGCACTCAGCTCTGTTGGAGTGCCATGCTGGTCAGAGCCGCATATGAATATCGCGTCGCTTCCCTTCATTAGAAGGTACTTGTAATATATGTCGGCCGGGAGTATGGATCCAGCGAGGTTTCCCAGGTGCGGTATGCCGTTTATGTAAGGTAGAGCCGAAGTGACTATAATCTTTGCCATAATACCAAAGCCTGATTAGAAAGTAAGTATAATATACTTATGGAGTAGTGTAGCCGCTCTCCCAGTTGGATGTGAAGACAGTCTTGGTCGCTGT
>CAYPBZ010000014.1:15829-17940 GCA_964409135.1 Microcaldota archaeon | reverse complement strand
CAGCTCTGCAATGTTGTATGGCGTGATGACATTGTTTTTCCCCTCCATGAGCTCCTTCTTCTTGAGCTTCAGGTCCTGCCATCTGGGCCTGCTGGAGCACCATATTCTGAACCCGTCGCCAGATGCCAGCTCGCGTATCTCCTTAGCGTCGACAGAATTGCCTAGGTGTCTGTGCATCTCCCTCCCAAGCTCGTCGAATATTATGCCCCCTATGGTGACCTCCTTGAATGGTGACCTGTCGTAAAGAGAGACCGCAGTTCTCATCAATGTAGAGAACCAGCCTCTGAGTTGGTCGCGCGACTCGCTTATCCAGTCAGCCGGATATAGGGTCTTGAACTCTTCTGCGGACAGGCTGGCCGTATGAGCTATTCCGGAATCGTACCATACATCGAATACATCGCTTATCCTTTTCGAGATTCCCCCGCACTTCCGGCACCTTATCTCCACGCCATCTACAAAAGGGCGATGTATATCTGTAAGATCCGGTGGTTTGAGCATATGTCCCTTGAGATCTTTGTGTTCGAGCATCCTTCCCTTAAGCTCTTTTATGCTTCCGATAACCTCTACATTAAGGCAGTCTTCACACACCCATATCGGTATCGGAATACCCCAGTATCTCTGCCTGGAGATGCACCAATCTGGGGAGCCTTCGATTGTCTCGTGCATCCATTCAGCTGCCTTCTTCGGATGCCAGACCACATTACCGTTCTCCCTTAGCATCTTGTCCTTAATCTTCTGGACGTTTATGAACCACTGTGTGGTGGCCCTGTATATCAGTTTGCTCCCACATCTCCAGCAGTGCGGATAGCTATGCTTTATACGCTTCGAATACACAAGACTGCCAAGCTCGTCTAAATCTTTTATTATGCGTGAGTTCGCCTCGTCAGGAACCAATATGCCAGAGTATTCTCCTGCATCATCTGTGTATCTTGCGTGGTCATCAATAGGGGAGAACACCGGTATCTTGTTCTCCCTGCAGAGCTTAAAGTCTTCTGGACCGTGGGCAGGAGCGACATGTAGTATTCCTGTACCTTCCTCTGTTGTGACAAAGTCCCGGCTTGTTATTACTTTGTGGTATTTGGAGAACAACTTCTGCGCCGGTATCTTTTTGGCGAGGGGAGTCTCGTACTTCAGGCCCTTCATCTCACTACCGTAAACCTCGGCCAGTATCACAGCGCTTTTCTTGATGTTATCCGAGAACTCCTCGAGCCTGTCCTTTGCTATTATGTACCTTTTGTCGCCGAATTCTGCAATCACATATACTGCATCCGGATTCACGGCTATGGCCATGTTGGATACTAGTGTCCAGGGGGTCGTGGTCCATATAACAAGATACGTGTTGTCATCGATCTCGATTCCAGATTCCTGATCCTTTATGAGCCTGTACTCTACGAATATCGATGGGTCCTCAATATCTTCGTACTCTATCTCTACGCCTTGGGCAGACAGCACAGTCTCGCAATGAGGGCAATATCCAAGCACCCTCTTGCCCTTGTAGAGCAGCCTCATACGCTGCGAATGCAACTTCTTTAGTATCGCCCATCCCTTTTCCATATACTCATTAGTGTAGGGGAGATATACCGAATCGAAATTTAGAGAACTTCCGAATTCCTTGAATGTAGGGATTGCTGTGTTTATCTGTTGGTCTGCGTACTTTTTGCACTCCTTCACGAATCTCTCTATACCTATCTTGCTCTCTATATCGTTCTTGTTCTTTACACCAAGCAGCTTCTCTACCTTGTTCTCTATAGGTAAGCCATGCACGTCGAACCCGGCCCTGTCATGGACATTGTATTTCCTGTACCGTTTGTAGCGCAAGACTATGTCTTTTGTTGTTTCGACCCAGACATGGTGGCCTGCAAGGTCTCCCGTAGCGTATGGAGGCCCGTCAAGAAAGAAGAACTTTTCTCCAGACCGATTCCTTCTCTTGAGCTTGCGGCCGGGTTTCTCTCTCTCCCAGTAATCCAGGACGTATTTCTCCCTATCATTTATGTCTATCATCAGTAACACTCGAAGCAGATAGTGGTAATTTGTCCGTCACATTTATTAAGTTTTATCTGCATTGGGCACGACTGCCTGAGAATCTTTTTATGTTTTGATTTCCAATAGCA
>CAYPBZ010000014.1:0-15729 GCA_964409135.1 Microcaldota archaeon | reverse complement strand
TCTGCATTGGGCACGACTGCCTGAGAATCTTTTTATGTTTTGATTTCCAATAGCACATATGAAAAAACAGCGCGACTGGTATAGTGGGCCCTCCTCGCACAGGCAGATAGACAGGCTCATCAAGTCGAAATCAAAATATCTTATGGTGTCAACGCCGTACATAGATGACTATTACCTGGGGGTTCTTAACGGTGTCGCGAAAAGGAAGAGGGTGATGCTTGTCTCATCCAAGGCATCCGAGAAAAGGATACGGAGATTCATGGCAAACAGGGTTAGGAGATTTGCCATAGAATTCTTTCTTGTATACCTCGTTGTTATGCTGGGCTGGCTTATCGTGCTGGGCGGCACTGCGGGCAACCTGATTGCATATCTGCCTCTGGCTGCCGCGGCTCTTGCCGCTGTGCTTTCCAAGAGAAAGAGATTGGATGTCAGAATAATAGGCACAGGGTTCGTGCATGAAAAGCTGTATATAACAGAGAATCTTATCATAACTGGAAGCGCGAACCTTACTTATGCAGGAACCCACAAAAACGTGGAACATATAGAGATTATAAATGATGCTGAAAAGATAAAGGGGATAAAAAGGCACTTTGACAGGCTGTGGAGCTCCGGATATCGGTGACATCCTCCCATCCTTAAGCCTCCTGTTCGGGTTGAATGTCCATATGAAACCTTTTTAGGCTGCGGCGCAGAATCTTGTTTTACGGCAATAAACGCTCTTTTGTAGGGTGTATTTATTCCTTCACTGTAAAAGCAGCTGGGGTTTACATGGCAGTAAACAGTAACTTATACTTCTCAGAGGGCGGCAAAGGTATAGTAGTAGATGAGTTCAGCGATGATGAGGCAGCGGTCCTGAACAGATATGTGACGAATATCGACGGCAATGTGTTCGCATACAAGATCAGCAATGAGCTTGACCATGAGCAGGTCGGGGCGCTGCTCTCAAGATACAGTAGGACCTCATTCACAGGCAGAAGGCTCTTTCTGAAGGAGTTCCTTCCGAACAGGGACAGGGGTAGAGAGTTCTTCGAGGCATGGCTTGTTGATTTTGGAGATGATTCCATACAGGAGATGGCCGGGGGCATACCAGTATGCTGCGAGTATGTCTCCAATCTCGCGGCGAAAGGCATAGAGGACTCCAGGATGGGTTCGTACATAGAAAAGTCTACAAGATATGTGTTCTTCGACAAAAGGCTTCGGGATGGGGAGTTCATGTTTTACAGGGATCCGGACATACTTGAATCCAGATATGGAGATGAATACATGGGGCTCATGCGCGGGCTCTTCGGCTCGTATATTAAGCACGTGGATGCCATGTCTAGGTACATAGAAGAAAGAAATCCGTTCGATTCGCAGAGCTTCAGGATAGGTGACGAGACACTGAAGCCTTCAGAACTCACACGTGAGAAGGAGGAGAGGTTGGGAGTCACCGAGGTAGACATACGCAAGTCTTACGACAACTCCATAAAGGCAAATGCCCTAGACTTCATGCGCGACTACCTCCCCATGTCTACACTCACGCATGTCGGGATAAGCATGAACGCTAGGTCTTACGATAATGTGATGAATAAGACAATGTCCTCACAGCTTGCAGAGACGAGATGGATTGGTCGGCGCATCTTCGAGGAGCTTGATAAGATGGTGCCCTCTTTGGTGAGGAGGACCATGGATAAGCACGGAGAGGAGCAGAGGCGCCTTCTTTCCGAGGTGGAGATGAGATCCATAGACAATGCGAGATCGTTGCTTTCGGGGCTGAAACCTGAGAAGGGCGACAGCTCGGTGAACCTTGTGCAGTACACTGGGATGGGCAGCGGTCATCCGGATGAGCAGGCCCAGAACAATATAGCCTCTGCGATACTGTACCGGTTCGGAGAAGGGCATTCGATGCGCCAGACTAGAAGTGTTGCTGAATCGGTGGGGGCTGGTGGGCGGATGAGCCTCATAAGTGGGTACGTCGGGGAGAGGAGGAACAGGAGGGACAGGCCTGGTCGGGCGTTCGAGAATGTCGAGTACCTGTTTGACCTGAGAGGCAGGATAGGTATATACCGGGACCTCCAGAGGCACAGGATAGGCACGCAGGAGAGGCCGAGGTTCACTGTCAAGCTCGGATACAACACAAGAAGCGAGTATACTAATATAGGGATAGAGGATGACTACAGGTCAAAGATGCAGGATGTCGAGGAGCTGTACGGCAAGCTTGAGCACTCGCTCCCGTACCAGGCGCAGTATGTAGTGGCGTTCGGGTTCGATACCAGATGGTATTACAGGCTCAATGCAAGGCAGCTCTTCCACCTGTGCGAATTGAGGACGCAGCCTGCCGGCCATCCCGACTACAGGAAGCTTGTCAGAGACATGTATCTGCAGGTGAAGGGCATACACCCTACAGTGACTGAGCACATGGGGTTCGTCGACCTTGGCGAGAAGCAGCTCGGAAGGCTGAGCTCAGAGATAAGGATAGCACAGAAGAGGAAGCGTGCACCTGCCTGATTTGTGACCTACTTTCTGATGAGTTTTATGATTTCAGGATGGCAGTGGTATGCTGCATAATGTAGCGGCGTCCATCCCTCGTTGTCCACTGCGTTAGGGTTTGCATTGTTATTGAGGAGCAATTCTGTGATTTCGGTGTGGTTGTTATATGTATGCAGTGACGAGGTATGGTCCAACAGAGTTATACTCGTGGGAGACATGGGCTCTCCCAGGGGTATATTTTGCATAGTGCCAATCTATAAGGACGGAGAGCTTGAAGAGGTAATCAGCGACCTTAAAGGGATGTTCGGGGACGAGAAAATAGAAACATCAGTCATAACCGGAAGCCTCTTCGGGATGGTCTGTATGAATAAGCTTGATGTTATGAAGATTGGCATAACAGAGCTACTGAAAAGAGATTACAATATGACAGAAGAAGATATAAGGAATGCACTATTCATGCAGTCCAGAAAGCACGATTAATGTCCGTTTCCTGACATACTACTCACCAACCATGCTTGTCTGGATAGGTTTTAAAGGTCGTGCTGCTGCGTTCTTAGAAGTATAAAAAAGCAAGAGATGACCTCCCTGAGCTCATCATGTCAGAAAAGAAGGTCCAGAGGTACTAAATCATTTTTCCGGTATTTATTGGACAGGCCCCTGAGACATCAGAGGTTTATCTCTGGATACAGGGGGAATCTTTCGCAGAGGTCAGACACCTCCTTTCGTATGGCCCTTATATTCTGGTTGTATTCTATCTCGCTCCTGAACCTTTTCAGGTAATCTTTCCTCTCTTCCCTCACTATCGGAAGCGAGTAGTCCTTTGCCTCGCGCAGCACTCTTGCTATGAGCGAGCCGATGACTCCCATCTCTGACTCTCTCATACCTCTCGTTGTCAGAGCCGGTGTTCCCATCCTTATCCCGCTTGGGTAGAATGGGGATGAGGGCTCGTTCGGTATAGAGTTCTTGTTCACTGTTATTCCTGCCTCGTCCAGCGCGTCCTGTGCGAACACTCCGAATCCGTTTCCGAATCCCTTTAGGTCAACCAGTATCATGTGGTTGTCCGTACCTCCCGTGACAAGGTCTATGCCCTCCTTGGTCAGCCGATCCGCCAGTGCCCTGGAGTTTGCCACTATCTGCCTCGCATATTCTCTGAATTCAGGCTTTGATGCCTCTTTCAGAGCTACGGCTATCCCTGCGGTTATATGGTCGTGCGGACCGCCCTGAATGCCCGGGAATATTGTCCTGTCTATCTTATCCGCAAGCTCTGGGTCCTTGGAGAGCCCCTTCCTTGTGACCATTATCATCGCGCCTCTCGGGCCCCTTAGCGTCTTGTGGAGCGTAGTGGTGACTATGTCAGCATATTCGACCGGGCTCTTGTGGACCCCTCCAGCTATGAGTCCCGATATATGGGATATATCTGCCGCCAGATATGCTCCGCAGCTCTCGGCTATGCGTGAGAACCCCTCGAAAGGGAGCTCGCGTGTGTATGCCGTTGCACCAACCCATATCAGGACAGGGCTGTTCTCGGAGGCGAGCTTTGTTGCCTCTTCCATGTCTATGATTCCATCGGCCTTTACATGGTATGGGACGCTCTTATACAGCTGGCCTGTCACGCTTGTCTTCCATCCGTGCGTCAGATGGCCTCCGTCAGTAAGGTTCTGGCCCATTACAGTGTCTCCGGGCCTGCACACAGACATGTACACAGCCAGATTGGCTGGTGAACCGGAATATGGCTGCACATTGGCGTGCGGCACATCGAAGAGCGACTTGGCGCGTTCCACAGCTATTGACTCTATGGAGTCTATGAACTTGTTACCACCGTAATACCTCTTTCCTGGATATCCCTCAGAGTACTTGTTCGTCAGTATCGAGCCCATGGCCTCCATTACTGCAGGGCTGGTGAAGTTCTCCGATGGTATCATCTCCAGACCCTGCCTCTGCCTGATGAGCTCTCCCCTCATCGCTTTGTATATCTCAGGATCAGATTCTTTTATGTTGGCAAGCCAGTCCATCGTATCCCCCAGTATGTCTTGAACCGCCCGTATTTATGCTTATCTGTGGAGCGGATTTACCTGGTTCTGAGGTTTGTAGCGCCACATCTTCAGTATCCCGTTAAGCGTTGCATGCTCTTATTATGTGCTGGAGTCTGCTATGGTTTCTTTGTCATGTGATGCCAACCTTAGAAGTGCTGCTGTACGTTCGTCTGCCCTGTCCGCCTGTTCGGCCTTTGACCTAAGCTCAATAAGCTCCCTCTTCATGTTCGCAAGCTGTTTTAATTCGGCCATTATCTCTACCTCGCGGTCAAGAACAGTTTTTAATTCAGCATCTATCTGTGTCGTTTTTGCGCCGGCCTTCGGGGTCTGTGTCTCCTTTGCCGGTCCGACAAGATACCCTGTGTTGGATTTGAGCTCCTCTTTGCATAGATGAGACACATTTTTAGAGCTGAATAATATGATTTTTTCTGTGTATCTGTCCAAGAACTCAGTGTCTAAGAGCACAGAGGCATCTGATAGACGTATGCCTCCTTTCTTGACTAATTCAATAGCCTCCTTTATGGAGCTCGTGGTAGGGCCCGCCTTGCGGCCATGCTCTCCTCCATCTACTATCATCAATGCAACGCCGTTAGAAAAATTAGAACCTACATAAATTGAGGTATCATAATAGCGACTGTTGGTGATCGCTGCAGCTAGAATAAAATTTCTGCCCTCTGCCTTTGCCTTATTTATGATTCTGATTGCATCTTCGTTGAAAAGAATTTTCTGGGTGGGCTTTGTATTATTCGGAAAATTCGGAAATGCTCCTAAGTTGTCCACCTTGCTAAGCGTCCTTCTCTGAGAGACAGGTATGGAGACTAATTTGTCCATTTGTGATGTGTCACAATATGTCATATAATCACTATATTATATATGGTTTAGGTGATATATATGCTTATCGTCATACTGAGGTTTGGACAAAATATGGCTCTGTACTTTATTCTCGCAATCCCATTTGCGATCGCCGGGATTTGAACCCGGGTCATTGGCTTGGAGGGCCAGAGTCCTAACCAGACTAGACTACGATCGCATTCACATTAGAATGTTCATCACACTTTAAAAAGTGGTGTGTGCGACGTGTCAGTATGCGTGCTCAGTGGCCTCCGCAGCCGCAGCTCCCTCCGCAGCCGCAGCCGCCATCGTGGCTCTCGCCATGTTGCTGGGAGTGTGTTGACGGAGCTACCGTAGCTCCGCAGTCTTCGCAATGGAATTTGCCCTCATCCTTGAATTGTGCCGACTCATTCCTTGTGAGCTGTCTATTGCATATAGGGCACACGGATGTGTCCTGCTGTATATGTACCATCTGTTCATCCATATTAAGCACCAATATAATCCCCCGGATTAGTTATATATATGTTTGTAGGGGAAATCCGAACGCAGATTCATATATTTATGTCGTCCTTAGCAGCCGGCCTTGTTGTGAATCTACTGCCGTTCGTTCAGGCCTTGAACCATCCTGCTCAGCCATTCTGGCAAGAATCTCCAGCTTTGCGGAAGGGCGGACATGCTTCTGCGTGCCACCTCCGACGGCAACATAGGCTGCGCATGCAGTAAAACTAGGCCGCAGTGTCGCATCTACGTACAGGACCCCGTTCTTGCCATAGTTGTAGGCTGCGAAAGCGACGCGTGACCCGCCTGGATAATGCCAGCTTCTATCGTTAGGGTCGGATCTCATATACTGATAGGTCGTTATCTTTATGAAGTTCCCGCCCTCATCTATTTTATGCGGACCTGTAGATGCGAGTCCGACCTGGTTCGACCATACCCATAGGTCTGAATCGTCTAACATCTCCTGAAATTTCGTATCCGCGGCGTACCTTGAAGCAATCTCTTCCGGACTGGCCAGCCTAAAGCCTTTTGGGACTTGCGATCTGGCCTTTCTGGCTATTACAGCATTCTTTGTAACAAATACCTCAGGCGTTCTGTCAGCTGCTTGCGGATACGTCACCATTCTCTGTATCGGTACTGCCATTATGACCACGGTAGAAAATTAAGAGTATAAAATATTTAAAGATTATGTTATAAGACAACCAGGTGGGGGGATTTCTACAGGGCGGGTATTTGCCTATCATCCATGAACCGCATGTATACAAAGCGCATACGTGCGCGCGTAGATATTCAAGCGCCGGGAGTGGGAATCGAACCCACGTAGGCCGAACGGCCAAACAGCTTAGCGGGCTGCCGCCCTACCATTAGGCGACCCCGGCACACATAGAATACCGCACATCTGCTCTTAAATGTTGTGCATATCCGCATATGGCAGAGGCCGGAGTCGCATGAAGAAAGAGATGACAGTTGATCGCAACTCCACTCAAGCCCGTATCCCGAAAGCATGGCCATAGCACACTTAAGGTTGCTCCTTTCGGCCTGGCCTGGTTCACGTGCACAACCATCATCCGGGGCGAGACATCACGGCTTCGTTGCGGACCGCCACATCTCGCCGCACACTCATCCGGCATTCGCCCACCATGAAGGGGGTTTGTGGTATGGGAAACCCCTGACTTCCCGCTTATCTGCCAATCTTATAATCCACTCTTCATAATTTATAGGTTTGGATGCACCTCGGCGGTTTTCCACAAACCAATATATACCTTGCTTGACAACATGAATGAATTCTGAGTGATGCGATTGAACGACAATGAATATATGAAGCTGCTTGACAGGGCCTTGGAGAAGATCCCTGAGCTGTCTCTGGAGAGGTCTGACTTTGTCATACCTTCTGCTGAGACATTCATACAGGGCAACAAGACAATGCTTAAGAACATATCCGGTATCGCGAATACCGCTAGGAGGCAGATAGAAGAGATATCCAGGTATCTCACGAGGGAGCTCGGTGTCCCCATAAGTAGCGACGGGCAGCAGCTCATCATAAGCGGAAGATTCTCCGATGAGGAGATAAACAAGCACATAAAGAGGTATTTCGAGGTATTCGTAATATGCAGGGAGTGTCATAAGCCCGATACGCACACCGAGCCACATGGGAGAGGCATGTCGTACGTGATATGCGAGGCGTGCGGTGCACATTATGGTGTAAAGAATTAGGTGTTTCTATATTCGGCGGGAAAAAGCATAATAACAGAGGAAGGGGTGGAAGGCGCGGATCCGGAGGCGAGGAGGTAGAGCATGCATTGAGGGTCCCGCGCGATGGAGAGGTAGTTGGGCGCGTCATAAAGCCCCAAGGAGCGTCGAGGTTCCTGGTGCACTGCATGGATGGAAATGACAGGTTGTGCAGCATACCGAAAAAGTACAAGAGAAGGTTCTGGATAAGGGAGAATGATATAGTGCTCGTAGAGCCATGGAGCGTGCAGGCGCACGAGCGTGGAGACGTGGTGTGGAGATACAGCATATCAGATTCAAGCAAGCTGAAAGACAGAGGCATTCTTGAATAGGACCGATGCCTTTTATGGCGGATGAGAAACACAACCGATAAATATATTCTCTTTGAAAGTATCACATCCAGGGGAGACAGATGCAGAAACTTAGCGATCTTTTAGGTGAGTCACGAATATTCGCAAACCGTGAGGTCCTCTCGCCGCACTATATGCCAGGCACCCTGATATTCAGGGAACGTGAGATAAACGGCATAGAGCGCGCAATAGCCCCATCCCTGAAAGGAGAGCGCGGCCGCAACCTCTTCATATATGGAAAGACAGGCACAGGAAAGACTAGCTGCACCAAGTATGTTGTAAAAGAGGTCGAGGACATACCAAACACAACTGCGAAGATTTCATACGTCAACTGCAGGCTCTACAACTCCAGGTACAAGGTGCTCAATAGGATAGTGAATGACCATCTTCCGACATACGCGAAAAGAGGCTACGGTGCGATAGACCTGTATGAGAAGCTTACGAATTGGATAGAGGAGGATAGCAAGATTCTCGTTGTCGTGCTTGACGAGATAGACGTAGTAAAGGACCTTGACGACCTCATATACACACTGACAAGGATAAACAGCGACATGAGGGCAGGCGGCCTTACCATAGTAGGGATATCAAACAACATCTCGTTTAAGGAGAACCTGGACCCGAGGAGCCTCTCGGCGCTGTACGAGAGCGAGCTGGTTTTTCCGCCGTATGATGCGAATGAGTTGTATGCGATACTCAAGGACAGGACTGACAGTGGCTTCAAGAAGAACGTGATAGATGAGGACGTGGTGCACTTCGTCGCGGCCACAGCCGCGAGAAATGGCGGCGACGCGAGGTTCTCCCTGAAGATAGTGTCCAGAGTTGGAGAGATAGCAGAGGAGAAAGGAGAGGGGCACATAGGTATGGAGAATGCCGAGGAGGCGGTGCGGATGGCTGAGAGGGATATAGTGTACGACGTTATAGCCACACTGCCCGAACAGCAGAAGGTTGTGCTGTACGCAATATCCATACTGTCGAAGAGCGGTGGATCCTACAAGAAGCTGCTCACAGACGGGATAGATACCTACATATTCAGCGGAGAGGTCTACAGGCGCTATAAATCCATATCAGAGAGTATACACAGGGCTCCGAAGAGCGAGAGGTGGTACCGCAACTACATCTCCGAGCTCGAGATGCAGGGAATAATAAAGACCTTCGATTCCGGCAAGGGGATACGCGGCCATACAAAGCTCGTGAAGCTCCTTTATCCGGCGGAGAAGACGCAGGAAGTGGTGGAGAAGAGCATATTCGGTCTCGAGCACAGCAAGTGAGGTGATCGTGTGAGGGCTTTCGACCTTGTGAGGACTGATCCGGAGTCAGGGCTCGCAGATAGGCTGGGTTTTGAGGAGATACTGGTATTTGACGAGTCTATGAGAGAATCATCCAGAGTAGGCATGGCATCAGATGCCGGCATACTACAGAAAGTAAGGTCGGGAGGCATAGGCGTCATATCCGACGACTACTCTATAGATGGGAAGCTCATGGCAGAGATGAAGGAGAATGGCACTGCGCTCTACCTCGCCCTGGGCAGGATAACAAATACCTATGGGCTTCGCAGGTCAAGAGGCATATACCTCGCACGGAGAGCGTTCAGATATGCGAGGCAGAGGAGGATAGACGTGGGGTTCATCACGTTCGCAGAGACGGCGGGGCAGATGTGCTCAGCTATTCAGATGATAGAGCTGGCAAAGCTGATAGGCGCAGATGAGGACATTGCAAGGGCGGGTTTGGAAGAGGTGAATTCGCGCCTTCTTAGGTGCAGAAGCGTCAGGTGACCGCAGCATATCTCTTGAGCACCAGATACAAAGCTGCGTATGTCGGGAGCGCCCTCTCGTCCTTTTCAGCAAATGGACCGAATGGCATCCCATCCATAATAAATTCTGGCACGGCCCTTAGTATCCTGACGGCCCTTTCCCCTCTCTTGAATACTACCGAGTGCCTCATCGGGTCGAACTCCTCGAGCCTGGAAAGCGAGCTTATCTCTCTGGACACCAGGCCGGTATCGCCGTGCAGGGTCTTCGGCACCCTTAAGAGGTGGTATATGCTGCTGGTCACGTTCCCATCTATAGAATCGCCCTGCTTTATCGTCATCGTGTTTATCACATTGGACCAGAACTCTCCCTTCTTCTTTATGCTTACCTTGTCCCAGTTGCCTGTTGTTATGCCGAGTATCACTTTCGCTCGGTTCCTCTGTAGAAGGGAGGCGTCAGACTTTGACATTCCGAGCCTCATTAAGGCGGTCTGACCCCCATTGAGGGCGGTTATCATCCCTCTCGCGATTCTACCCCTCCATCCGTAATCCGCGGGCTTCGGCCCCTCCAGCTTTGTGCCTTTCCTGCTTATTGTAGGGAACATTGAGTTTACAGATATGTTGGATGCGGTTATGTAATTGCTTATCTCCCTCCTCGCCTTGGAATCCAGGTGCAGCACATCGTCTGAATTGACATAGACGTGGTAGCCGCGGTTTCCGCTGAAGTTTATCCTTATCTCACTGCTCGAGAAGCCGAAATCGGGGATGAGAAACTCCTCTATCAGTTTTGTCGTCTCATTCTTGACCTGCTCATGACAGTTCTGGCATACCCATGAGCTTCCATGGTTGGCCTGGCACTCCAGCCTCAGGTCTGTGGCGTCTATGTCGAAGATCAGCGGTGACTCTATCCAGCCCTTCTTTTCCATGGGTCGCGCATCGGGCCTGTCGTAAAGCGATGGAGAATACGACATGAAAGGAGGGGTGCTCTCTTTCATATACCTAGACAGGCTTTCTGCGCTGCTGAAGGACATGTGCCTGTACAGTATCTTTTTTTCGAAGTTTCCGAAACCGAACTCCCTCTTCTTTATGTCCTTTATGTCTGGCTTGAACTTAGAATAGTAGGAGCCGAACAGATCCTTTGCGAACTGCTCGGATGTCTTGTCGAGCATCTGAACACCGAATAATATTATATTGGATAAACGTTATCTGTAGTTATGGAGCTTATCATGAGCATCAGATAGCTCTTGTATGGGCTTTCCCTTAGGCCAGATAGGGCCCGGAGACCCTTCTCAACGTAGTTTGACGCCGTGTCCCTGCAATACTTTGCGGTACCGTTGGAGTTTATCTCTTCGATTATCTCTGACCTGTCCTGGACATTGAGGCTGTGTGCCCCGTTCCTCTGTATATAAATGAGCGTCTTTTTCAGCTTCTCTCTCTTTTCTGGAGGAGAGACGTTGTAGGCATGCAGAAGCGGGAGGGTAACCCTGCCCTTTACCAGGTCCTTCGGAACCGAGCCATTTTCAAGCACCATATCGTTAAGATCGTCCATTATTTGGTAGGCCAGGCCAAAGCTTTCGCCATATTCGGAAAGGGCCGATACCAAAGAGGATGAGGCGTGTGCGGCCATAGCTCCGCATTGCGCGACTGCCCTGAACAATGACGCGGACTTCTCCTTTATCTTTTTAATGTACGATTCCTCGTTGGTGTTCCCCACACTGGACGAAATGTCCAGGTATTCGCCATCGCAGAGCTGAAGACCGTGTTCGGCAACAGTCTTCATCACCTCGCTTCCATAGTCTGCCGCCATCTTTATCGCTAACGATATCAGAGCGTCGCCTACGAGTATGGCGGCATCTGGACCCCATTTCTCGCTTACTGATAGAACGTCCCTGCGCTTCGTATCCTCGTCTATTATGTCATCGTGTACGAGTGTGGCGTTATGCAGCATCTCGAACGCCAGCGCGAGGTTGATGATAGAGTCCATCTCTGCACCGAGACTCTGGGCTGCGACCAAAGAGAGTATAGAACGGAGTCTTTTCCCGTTTGACATTACAGCGTACCTTACCAATGGGTATATATCAAGAGTAGATATCTCAGATAAGGCGTCATCTAGAGCTGCGTTTATGCGTTTCCTCACTTCCAAGACATAGGGCCCGAAGCTTTCTGGGTTTCTGCCCGAAACATCCATAATGAATACCCCCGAACTGACCGATATAACAATATGAGTTGGTCATCTATTTAATGCTTTTTATACCGGTGTGATGAGTTGAATGAGAGAATACGATACGCACCCCTTAAATGAATGTATAGATGTGCAATTGTATGGCTCTTATTCTCTGCCTAAATCCGAATGGTAGGGTATGATACGCATTGCATATGCCTTGTTGGTATGACTATAGCGTACGAAGCGCGTCTATAGGTTCCATTTTCGATGCCTTCCATGCCGGATATATTCCAGCCATGGCGCTTATCACGACTGCTATGATTATGGCTTCCAGTATCACATATGCGGTAAAGATAGGGTGTATGCTTGCTAGCGACGAAGGTGTGGTGCCGGGCGTGGATGATGGTGCGGGACCAAAATCTGATAATTTGGCAGGGCTCCTTGAGCTTGAAGTGTATATCACGCCGCCTCCGGGAGATAATTGGGCCGATGTGGGAGATGAGTTAGGAGAGCCTGATCTCAGGGCGCCCGTGCTCACATAGGATATTGCATAGGCTGCGCCCATCCCTGCCGCAATACCTATCAGCCCGCCGAGAAGCCCTATAGCCAAAGCCTGGAACAGGAATATGCGCAGAACCTCCCTGTTCTTGAAGCCTACTGATTTCAATATTCCTATATCGTGAACCTTGTCAGACACTGCCATGAGCATTATATTCATGATGCCTATCGAAGCCACAAGCAGGGACACCCCCCCGATTATTATGAAGAGTAGGCTTATCTGGCCCACCACGGACGATATGGTGTTGGCTAGCTGTTGGGTATTTATTATCCTGGCATTTCCTCCGTAGATAATCTCCAGAAGAGATGTGAGGCTACTCACATTTCTAGCGTTGTTGGCCTTTACTACAATCTCACTGTAGGAATTCTTGTGCAGCAGCAACTCTGCATATGGGAGCGACATGAAAATCCCGCTGTCGATTGGAATCAGTGATGATCCATAGGAATTCAATATTCCAGTAACTTGGGTAGATATCTTCGAGGGGATGCGCGACCCAGGCTCCTGAATCTCCAGTGTTCCGGACTGGCCTGTTGATACGGTTTGGATGTTGGGATTGAATGACGAGGAATAGGCTATATCATGGCCGATTATTACTGCTGGGGTAAGCCCATCAGAGTAAAGAGACCCTTGGTATAGATCGATTGGATTACTAAGGAGCGTTTCAATCCCATTAGTGGTTATTCCTATAATAGTTGTTGAGAGATTCTGGCCATTGATGTTAAGAACGGCACCGCCAGTCACTATTGGGGTCACGCTGCTTACGTTCTGAAGGGTTTCTAAATTTGCTACGTCCGTGCTTGTCAGGATTGTCTTTCCCGCAGGTATTATGAATATCGATGTCGGACCGAGGGTTTGGAGAGATTGCTGGACACTGCTACTGACTCCGGCTGTTATTGAGGTCAGCGCCACTATGGAAGCAATTCCCACTACTACCATCAGCACAGTAAGAGACGTCCTGACCTTCTTTTCTACAAGGTATGTTATGACGATGCTGATTGTGTCCCTTATGTCCATCTTACTACCTGACCTTTTTGGAGCTCTTCAGCCTGCGCCGCCTCCGGTACAAGATTGTGAATATCGCCGCAAGCACCAGAACTAGCGTTCCAATTAGGACGTATAGTGAGGAATGTTTTTTGGAATTGGTTGCGCTGCTCCTGATTACCAGAGACGAATTGTATGGAGTCTGGAGCGCAGATTCGGCCACCACAACCGAGACGTTTACTGTAGTGCTTAAGCTCTGCCTGAAGTTTCCAAGATAGTTGACCTTCACCGGTATCGTGTAGATGCCGCTTTTCAATGACTCGTTGGTCTTCAATGTCAGGCTAAACGGGGTTGGGGTTTCTGTTTGTATGCTTCCCACGTAATCTGATGATGTTGTGCCATACGAACTGAATCCAAGAGGCAGCACCGCAGAGGCGCTAGCATTAGAGATTCCAGTAGTCCCTGTATCAGTTATTATGAACGACACAGAAAATATTCCGCCGGGAGACACGGTTGCTGGTATTGTGCTTATGCTGGATGGAGCCAGGTATATTATCCCTCCAGACAGAAGAGAGATGTTTTCTACGACCTGCTCCAATCTCGTTCCATTTAAGAATTTGACCGTCACATTGAGCGGAAGAATAGTGGTGCTGTTTGTGTATATGTTTTCTGTTATATTGACCGTGCTATGTGGTTTTATATAATCTATTTTTATTGGTGTGTATCCCACGAATTGAGTACCTCTCTCGCTTCCAAGCGTAGGCGTCTGCACAGACAGATTGTTCAGAGTCGCGTTGCCCCTGTTCGTAAAGCTGAATGTTAGCATGGTTATCTGCCCTGGCACTATGGTTGTTGGCGTTATATTCAGTGTAAGGGGTGACAATAGTGCCGAGACCGTACCCTGTGATGGAGATACCGCATAAAGGTCGAGAGTGTAATTTGCCGATGTATTGTAACCGTAAGGATTTGTGTAGTACGATTTAAGGCTGAGAGGGACCGTGCCCCCGGACGAACTTGGAGGTATGTATATCTGCATGGTTACGTTTCTTGTTGAATATGGTGGCAGCGACACTATTTCAGAAGGCTGACCAAGAATGTTCAGCGATGACGATGATGGGACGGAGGTTATGAAGTCATCGACGTATCCACTACCGGAATTCATTACCTGTACTGTTACATTGTTTATCTCGCCGGCTATTATGTTCCTGTTGCTTATTCCGTATGATATTGCCACTGATCCGCGCATAGGCATGGTTATTCCAAGGGCCTGCGAGTTCCGGTTGGTGTTGTTTGTGTAGTTGAAGTATACATCAAGGGTGAATCCATATACTGTTGTGGGGCTTGCCGAGACAGTTTTGGCTATGTTGACGTAGAATACCATGGTGGATATAGATTCTGGGGCGATCTGGTCTATATGGTACGACACTGACGTTGAGCCGTTGTAAGGGTTGGTGTATCCGACTGGCATGCGAAGTGTACCATTGACTCCTATAATATCGCAGTTTGTACCATATCCTTGCAGGGTAACTGTGAGTGGCACGCCCATGTTTCCCGGGCCTGCGGAAACTGGATGTGTGGAATTGCCCCACACTGCGCTCAGAACCTTAAAGTCAGCTCCCGACGGATTGCATGATGCGGCTCCTGCTGTTCCCACCACCTGCAGTATTATGAGAAATGCTACGAACACTAATAACATTTTTGTTTTCATTTTCTCCTCCATGTCTCCTTCTCCATCCTGCCGTCCTTTATGTATATCACGTGGTCAAAGTGTTTTATTATATCTAGATTGTGGGTGACGATCACAGTTGTTACATTCCTGTGCTTGCACACGTTGCTTAGCACCTTAATTACCTGGGCACCGGCTTTTGTGTCGAGATCTCCGGTCGGCTCGTCTGCGAGTATCAATGATGGGTTATTCACAAGGGATCTTGCTATGGCGACCCTTTGCTGTTCTCCTCCGGACAGCTGCGTGGGTTTTAGATTGAGCCTGTTTTCCAGTCCGAATTCTATCAGAAGACTTTCGGCTATTTTTCTCCTCTCTGCCGCAGTTCCGGGATTGACCATCAGTGGTAGCTCCACATTCTTTTCTGCACTGATTCCTCCAACAAGATTGAATGCCTGAAAGACGAATCCTAGTTTTTTGTTCCTGAACTCGGATAATTTGTTTCCGTCCATGGCAGATGTAGGTATGCCGTCTATGTAAACCTCGCCTTTAGTGGGTTTGTCTATTGTGCCCAGTATGTGCATGAGTGTGGATTTCCCGCTTCCAGAAGGCCCTACGATGGCGGTGAACTCTCCCTGCTTCAACGAGAAAGATACATCTGTAAGTGCGTCCACTTCGACAGTGGAAGAGTTATATATCTTTGATA
>CAYPBZ010000013.1:0-18940 GCA_964409135.1 Microcaldota archaeon | reverse complement strand
TTTCTAAAGTGACCGAACAATAAGCGCGGTTGCGGCCGGCACGGCTTCGCCCAAGGCTCAGACCGAGGCCGCAACAATCAAACGGATACGTGTCCGCAATCTCGGTATATTGCGGTCGTTCCAAAAATTCATCGTCTTCAGTGAGATGAATTTTATGGGAACGACGAAAAAATATACCTGCAAAAGTTGCGGATACACAGCAAATGGCCTCTAAGTGCGGAGGAAATAGAAGACTGCGGCAAAATGCGCCCCAAAGGGCGCATGGGCTTGGTGCGCCGTGCGTCAAGCCACTGGAAAAACCGGCCGGCGCCAATAGCGCGGCCTGGACTACCTACGCCGCCTAGGCCTTGATAAGGCGTAGGCCACGCCAAGCGCGATTATTATTATGACGATTATGATCGCAGCGTAGATGTATATGCTTGATTGGTGCGGTGCGTATGGTATTGTTGTGGTTGCCACAGTTGTGGGCGCAACAGTAGTAGGTAGTGTTGTTGCAGGCGACGGCGCCTCAAATACGCCTACAACATGGTCTCCGGGCATGCTGAACATAACCGTGCATGCGGCAGCATTGACAGTAAAGGGCGTTATCTTTGTCCATGCACCGTTCAGGTATATGTATTGGGCGATCCTGCCTGACGGCAAGCTGCATGGATAGTGCACCGTCACTGTTAGTGTTGTGTTCCTGGCTGTTATGTTGTATGCGTTTATTATGGTGTAATTTGCAGGCGCGTTTGGAGCGGTTGATGTGGAATTGCTGACATGTACTGTTACATTCCTGCTTGAAGAGAAGTTCGAGTAGACCATAATCTGGATGTTATAATGTATGAAGTTGAGGCTCTGGCTTTGCGTCCTTGAGACGCTTACGGTTGCATTAGACGTCGCGATTATGCTGGAGGGTACTGTGGTTGTTGTTACAGTGGTCGTTGTTACAGTGGTCGTTGTTACAGTGGTGGTTATCGCATTCCTACCGGTCACTCTGTAATATGCGGTGAAATTGCCCACTCCGTATACGGTTGCATTCTGATTGCAAGCGTAATTGTATCCGAGGCCAAAGATGAAGTGGTCATACGTGTATTCAGTGCCGTTGCTAAGCACGAAGGAGCACGCGAAGTTCAGTTGCGCCTGGCGATTACCATTGTGCGATACAAATGCAGGCAACTGGTCCTGATTGTATGAGCTTTGGCTCGATACTGATGTACCTGATGTTATGTACACTGTCAGCACAGGCACATTGGAATGCGAGAAGCTGTTTACATTGTCTGATATGCTAATGTTGTACGTGATGGGAGGGCCTCCCCCACCGCCCGAGCTGATCGTGGTAGTGGTGGGCTGGCTGACAGTTATCACCGAGCTGCCTGGCGCATTGAAAATGTATGGAGTCGGCGTGCCAGTATCGGTTACCACCACATTGAACGTGAAGGAACCTACATACGAGGATACGAAGTTGAGGTTTGCAGTGCCGCCGGAAGAGATGCCGGTGATGGTGTTGGCGACGACCCCGTTGTTCGAATAGACAAGGTTTGCTGTAAACGGACCAAACCCTCCTGACAGTGTAGTGGATATTATCACGTTCTGGCCAATGTCAAGGGTGTCTGTTGCTGGGGTTGTTGTCGTGCCTGTCGGGGTGTTCGAGACAGTTATCGTATTTGATATGGAGTTGAATACGAATGGGGTTGATGTCCCTGTGTCGGTGGCAACAACATTGAAGGTGTATATGCCGTTTGTGGAAAAGCTGTTGAAGCTTGAGAATGTAACTGTGCCTGCACTCTGACCAGTCAATGACTGGATGACGTTGCCTGCTGTGATGCTGTTAACTGTTGCGCCGGATGGGCCGCTTACATAGATGAGGTTTGCTGTGAAGGTACCTGTACCCCCGCTTAGTATGACATTATAGGTCTCGTGCTGCCCAATGTATAGAATCGCGTTGCTTGGGGTAAGCGATGCTGCGGCCGGAGCTGGGTCTATCGTGAGCGAGTTAGAGAGCAGTATCGTGTTGCCTATGCTTATCGGCGTGCTGCTGCCTTCGTAGTAGCCGTTGCTGTCCTCCGCGAAGCCAGAAAGCGACCACGCGCCGAAGACGTTGCCGCTTCCGGCGCTCTCTGTGTACTCTACCCCGTTGAACGTCATTACAAGCGTGTTAGATGATATTGCATTCAACGAAAGCTGCAGGAGTCCTGATGGCAGGCTCTGCACAGCGGTTTCCGGCAGTTTCCCGATTACGCTGACCGAGGCCCCGCCGTTGTTGACCACGTATGCCAGTGTGCCGCTGGGGTTGAAGGCTACGCCTTCGGGACTGGTGCCGACGATAAGTACACTAAAATATTTGGTAAATCATCTGCTGTATTTATGTATTTGGCTGGCAAATTTTGCAGTATTACCAAGCTCCTGTATTGTCTCGAAATAAGTTCCTCACGACAAAAGAAATAGGTGCTCTCAGAGATAAAGAAATCATGAGGAAACTGAATCTTAGGAAGGTGCGATGGATTGTGAGGGAGATGGATAAGGGGAAGTTCGTCTGATGACATACCAGATTATATAAGTTTTATATATTCTAGCTTTCTAAAAGTTGAATAAGCTCAAGTGATCTTGAGTAACTAATAGTGGATATATGAAACTGGACTTAGGATGTGGTATGAAAGTTCGAGAGGGTTACGTTGGTTGTGACAAGTTTCCAACTTCTTCTAACATAATCAAAGTTGATATGGATAAAAAGTTTCCCTTTAAAGCTAATTCAATTGATGAAGTTTATATGGATAATTCTCTTGAACATGTAAGTAATTATGATTTTACAATAACTGAGATACATCGTATATTAAAACCAAAGGGTCATTTAATAATAAGAGTGCCGCACTGGTCACACTATTCTGCATACCAGCCAGATCACAAAACATTCTATTGTTGGAGTTCTTTGGAGCAATATTTTGATAATAATTACACGCAAACAAATATGTCATGGTCTACAACTGTTAGGTTCAAACTAATAAAAAGAAAATATATATTACCGAGTGAACCACCACTACCAAAAAGCTACACAACTTTTTTATCAAAACTGCTTTCTCCATTATATAATCGACATCCACAACTTACAGAGCTATTTTTTTGCAAGACCTATCCAGTACAAGAAATGTATTTTGAATTGGAAAAATCAATAGAATAAGCAATTATAGCCCTCCGCTAAGGTTTTTCGGATGTAAGAGCTTAATAAATGTTGCGTTCTAAAATGCACCCCCTCTCTTTCTGATAACGCCGATCTGGCGGTGGCGAGGCTAAGATATTGTTAGAAAAATGTAACATTTCGAGGCTCTATATATAACCCCTAGATTTGAATGGGGTCGCCGAGATTTGAACTCGGATTGCCGCGACCCGAACGCGGTAGTCTACCAGGTTAGCGTACGACCCCCTAACCTATTACGTCAGTGAAGATATTAATATGTGCGGAACTCCGACTATTCCTGGCAATGCATTTGATATGGCCGCTATAAGCGGCTGTGGATACAGTCCCAGCATAACTACCAGTATGAGGCACACCAATATCACAAACGCAACACTCCTTTCTACATGGATGTACTGCTTCTCTGAGCTCTGGAACATTGAGCTGATCACCTTCCCGTAGTAATATATCGATATGAAGCTGTTTATTATCCCGATGAATGCCAGCAGTATCATTCCAGAGTCTATCGCGCTTGAGAATAGCATGAACTTGCCCATAAACCCGCCGAGGGGAGGAATCCCTGCCATCGACAGCATCAGCACAGATAAGGATATCGCCAGGAACGGGCTCCTTTGTACCAATCCTCTATACTCTCCAATGGTTCTCGCGCTCTTCGATTCCATCCACATAACTACGGAAAAGGCGCCTATCGTCATGAATACATGCACGAATATCTGGAATACCGAGGCTTGGAGGCCGTAATGCGTAGCTACCGCAAACCCTATGAGTATGTACCCTGCCTGCGATATCGACGAGTATGCGAGCATACGCTTCACATTGTTCTGCACCATTGCGATTATGTTGCCGAAAAGCATTGTCAACACCGCAAGAACCTCAAGAACTATTGAAAATTCGGCTTTGTACTGCAGGAATACTACAAAGAGAATGTACATGAGTGCGACGAACATCACTTTCTTGTTTATCCCTGAAAGAAGCGCGGTTATGTGCCCCTGCGCGCCCTCATACACATCTGGTATCCATAGGTTGAACGGGAACAGCGCGCCCTCTATACCGAGTGAGGCTATGAACAGCGCCATTGCCAGCAAGGTCATATAACTGCCATGTATCCCTGGGTTCGATACGAGCAATGTCAATGATAATGATGGGTCGAATGGCATAATCAAGGCCATCGCAAATGCGAACACAGCTATGGACACTGCACTCATGACGAACAGCTTCGTAGCTGCCTCCAGATGCCTCTTCCCTCCGATAAGTATCATAAGGGCTGTAGGTACCGAGACGAGCTCGATGGCAAGAAATATGATTAGGACTGAGCCGGCCATGCTCACGAGAAACATTCCCACCGCAGAGAATCCCAGAAGCATATTGAATGGAGCTATATCTGAGGAGTTGCTGTACGCCAGTATCTCGACCAGAACTAATCCTGCAGAGAAGAGAGCCACGAACAGAGACGACAATGCCGATATGTTCAATATACCGAACATGCCCCCTGTATCACCAGAGACAATTATGTATACTGAAGTGGCAAACATTGCCAGTACAAGAACTATGGTCAACACGGAAGACAGTCTTCTCTTCCTGTGGAACATCCCGAGCGCTCCTGAAATTACGAGCAACGACATGATTCCAGCAAAAACATAACCAATATCGGCAAGCATCAAATCACCCCAAATCCCAATAATATCGACGGGAATACTCCGAAAAGAAATATTGCTGTTATAAGCACCACATATGCTGGATTCCAATGGCCCTCCCTGAGCCTAATAACCTTAGATGTTATTGTTGTTGATAGCAGCGACCTGTTCACCGCATAGTAAAGATAACCGCCCATTATCACTATGGTTGATATCGGAACAAGCCCTAACAGCCCAAAAGTCCTGTAAGCCCCGAGGAATATGAGTATGTCTGCTATGAATCCTGCTGTCAGCGGCACTCCTGTAGCGGAAAACACGCTTATCAGGAATGAGTATACGCTTGATGCAGCATTGCGCACCGCACCTTTCAGCTCGTTCAGATCCCTCGTGCCGAACGCAAAGTCCAAGGACCCTATGCTAAGGAACATCAATGCCATTATACTCCCATATCCTAGCATAGCGTATACAGCTCCGTCGTTTCCGATGATGTTGATAGACACTATGCCTACGAGTATGAGCGCACTCTCTACCATGCTCGTGTAGGCGGCCATTCTCTTCATGTCACTGTTTCTCATCGCATTGAATACAGCGTAGAACGCAGATATCATTGCCAATACCAATACATATAGTATGTATTTATGTGATATCGGTATCATCAAAAACAATAGTAGCATGCCATAAGCCCCGAACTTTGATAATATGCCTGCAATCGCCATGGACCCCTGGGTAGAAGCATCGGAATACGCGTCAGCCATCCACGAGTGGAGGGGGAATATCGGCATCTTTACCATAAATGCTATCAACATAGAGATGAATATGAGCTGCTGGATATGTACTGGTATTGTCGCTCCTGCAGATTCTATCGCCTGTATGCTGAACGAATGCGGAGACACATATGTATAGACGAGTATTATCGAGAAAAGCAACATAGCGCTTGCAAACAGAGAATATATTAGATAGTTCTTCGCAGAGCTCTTGTGGCCGCCGCTCCCTAGATGGCTTATCATGAAGAATGCTGCGATGACTCCCACATCCCAGAATATAAAGAACATAAACAGGTTCGCTGATGTGAATATTCCAATTGCAGAAAGCTCGAACAAGAGCAGAAGTATGTTTGAAGCCTTCCTTCTGTAATTTTCCGGGTTTCCACCTATAACCGCAGCGAATGTGACTATGGCCGCAAGTGTCACCAACACTAGCGAGGTCTGGCTTATGTCGAATCCCAATGTTATGCCTAGCGAGCCTATGTATGGGATGGTCTCGACAGCACTATGCACTCCGGTGTAAAGCGAAACGGACAGCCAGTACGCAACCACAGCAACCACGGACCCGGAGGCCAGGCACCCCATGGCCCTTGACATACGTCCTCCGGCTACCGACTCCGCAACGATTCCGGCTATTATGACCCCAATAATGGCTATTATATAAATCATTGCAAAAACACCACGAATATCACGAGGAATATCATCCCTATCACCATTCCCGCAACATATACACTCACGTTTCCGCTGACTATCTTTCTTAATTCTCTGCCGATCCACAGAACGAAGCGCCCCGCAGCATAAACGGCAAAGAATATCGCTCTATCGACGTACGATAATGCAGAGGCTACCCATAAGAATAAAATTGATATCCCGCTGTACGCCGAGTTTACCCACACACTGTTGTACAATGCAGAACTGGGGCTCTTGTGTACCACAAACCTGCTTGCTTTCCTATACAACGTATACGCAACTACAAAACCTAAAACGACTATGGCTGTCTCTATCACAGGGCCGATAATTCCTATGCTGACATGGCTGATGCCAAGGTAAGGCGGCAGCATGAAGTATGCAGCATCTGCAGCGAATACCAGCGCAGCAAGCACTATCCCAGGGGCTATCATGCTTTTCGGGAGAGACCGGAGCCTGCTTACAGTGACAGGGGCGGCAGGCTTCCTCATCGGGACCAAAAGCCACCTGAATATGTATATAGAGCTGCCGAACTCTATCGTAGCCAGTACTAAGTATATGAACACACCGGGCGCCGAAATGCTTAATCCTATCTTTCCAAAGAATCCGCTGAACGGGAAGATTCCCGCGATCGACAGCACACCTACAATAGTAATCCCGAAGAGCAGCTTGTTGCTCGAGGTTCCAGATAGCGCGAATATGTTCTCCTTCTCGTTGTTCCCGCGCATTATAGACCCAGCGCTCATGAACAACAGTGCCTTGTAGAATGTCTGTACCACAAACAGCATAATGGCTGCCGGTATGGAGCCGAGCCCGATGGCTACGAACATAAGGCCTATATCTTCTATCGTCGAGTATGCCAGTATCCTCTTAATGTGCCGCTCTGATACCGCGTTCATCACCCCGAGTATGGCGCTTATGGCTCCGAATACAAGGAACACAGGCAGGACCCCGGCCTTTGCGAATATGGGGAGCAAGACCATTCCAAGGAACGCGCCTGCTTTTACCATCGTAGAGGAATGGAGGAATGCCGACACTGGCGTAGGCCCTTCCATCGCATCGGCTAGCCATTCGGTGAACGGAAACTGCGCGGACTTGGTGAAAAGTGCCACTATCAAAAGGAGTGCGGCCACGTACAGCCCGGGCGCCGCCGCCGCCCCCAATATCTGCGCAAAGCTGAACGTTCCGTATGTGTTCCATAATATTATAATGGCGGAGAGCATCGCTATATCCCCTATGATTATTGTGGTTATGGATTTTCTAGCGGCTTTAGGCGCAAGCTTCTTGCTGTACCAGAACCCTATGAGCAGGTAACTGGTTATGCCTAGGGCACCCCAAGCTATGAACATCAGTATGAAGTTGGCTGATATGGCGAACAGCATCATCGACGCTGTGAACAGATTCATCTCAAAGAAGAACCTGCCCTGCTCGTCCCTCTTGTCCATGAACCCGAGGGAGTACCACATTATCAGCGGAGCAATGATGGAGACAAGCAGCAGCAACAGCATGTTTATGTGAGCGGTTGTCACTGCCAAGTTTACCGAGTAACTACCTATCTGGAACCACTCGAATGTATGAATGGAAGGCAGTGAATGCATGACGAGATACACCACCATAAGCATAGAGGCCACGCTCGCAGCTATGGAGGTATACGCTGCCGCGCTCCTGCTTCTCCTGCCTATAATAAGAGATAATACAGAAGCGGCAAGTATCGGAACGACTACGAGCAATTCGAATAGCATATCATCCCCTGAATCTCGAGAGCCTCGTCACGTCCATGCTGTCCTCGTATTTAGAGAGGTACAGGTAGAACACAACGAGCACGATTATCTCGCTCGCCGCAACTCCCCATACTGAAAACAGCAACGGGACTATCTCGCCTCCGTACGAGCTGAACATCCCTATGGCAAGCAAGGTTACCGACACCAGCACGATCTCTGCCGATATTATTATAAGTATAACGTGCCTGCTGCCGAGCGCGCCAGCCAACCCTATAGCGAAGAGCGCTATGCTCAGCACAAGAAAGTAAGCTATCATCTCCTACCACGTATCCTCTTGAAAAGTGCTATGGAACCTGTTCCCGCAGCGAACACCAGCAGTGTCAATACATAAAATACGCCTATATGGCTTCCCATCTCCGACTCAAGTGCGGAAGCAGACAGCTGGATTGGCGTTGCCGGAGAGAATGACATACCAGAAAGCATCGGGTACAGCATAGCGATGAATATCATTATGCCAAACGCCACTATGTACGAGACTCTTGCGTGCCTGAACTTAGAAACCGGTATAGACGCCACCCCTATTATGAGGTATGTTGAGATGCCACCGACCATAACAAAAAGCTGCACTATCGCCAGAAGAGGCTGATCGGCAGCCAGGAATATCAGGGAGTTGAAGAAGAAGAGAATGGAAAGGGCAACACCTACATGCAAGATGTCGCGCAGCATGAATATCATGGATGCGGAAACGACCTCAAAAAGCCCGACTATTATCAGAAGTGCCTCATATACTGGAATGATAAAACCACCACAACATCAATCAAGGTCCTCTGGCCTCTTCACATATTCTCTTCTGTCATAAGCCTCGAAATCGTAATTCTTTGTAAGTACTAGGCAGTCTGTGGGGCATACCTCCTCGCACAGCACGCAGAACAGGCACCTCTCCAGATTCACCTGCGGCATCTTCTTGGTGCCCTTGTCTGTTTCCGTGTCAACCATATCTATAGTGCTGTTCGGGCATATCCTAGCACAGGCCCCGCAGCTTATGCATGTCTCCATGTCGAGCTTGTGTATGCCCCTGTAATTGTCAGTGAGGTTCTCCCTCTCTTCAGGGAACATCACAGTGCTCGGCGTCTCCAGCATGTTCTTCACGACCTTCCCGAATGGCTTTATCATCCAATCACCTCGCAAACAATAGGAATGTAATAAATAAATTAATTACTGAAGCGGGCAGCAGATACAGCCACCCTATCTTAAGAAGCCTGTCTATCCTGAGCCTGACTGTCGTAGCCCTTATGAGGATGAATGCAAACGTTATCACCGATACCTTTATCATGAGCCAGGCGAAAGGAGGCAGCATAGGCCCTGACCACCCTCCTAGGAACAATATGGATATCAGCACCGCACCTACGAACATTCTTGTATAGTCGAGCAGGAGCGCGAGGGCGTAATACGGTGCGCTCACATCTGTAAGCCATCCGGCGATGATCTCGTTGTCCGCCTCCCTAAGGTCGAATGGGGGCCTCTCATCCTCAGCAAGCATCAATATGAAGAATATCGCGAAGCCTATTGGCATCATAACAGCATACCAAACGCGCGACTGCGCCGCCACTATGGATGTAAGGCTATATGTGTGGGACAGGACCACTACTGCTACTAACACGAGTATCATAGGTATCTCATAGCTTACCATCATCACTATGGACCTCTGCGAGCTTATTGAGGCGAACTTGTTTCCGCTCGTCCATCCAGCAAGGAAGAGGAGCACAGGCACGAAGGAGAGTGCCATGAATACCACGATTAGCCCCAAGCTCGTGCCTATCCCTACGAACGTGCTGGTCAGAGGTATGAATGCCAGTACTATGAAGTAAAGCGCATACACAGCCGGCAGTATCATGCTGAATAGCGGTTTGTCAGCACTGTCTGGTACGATGTTCTCCTTGGTTATCAGCTTTATCGCATCAGCGATGTTCTGGAGGAGCCCGAACTTCCCGACATAGACCGGTCCGTGCCTGGACTGCGCCCTCGCTATCACCTTGCGCTCTGCCCATCCGATTATCACAGTGGCAAGTGCCGCAAGCACTAGCAGTATGATCGATACTACGAGAAGAATGATTATCAGGGCCGCCCACTGCGATGCAGCGTTCGGCACGAAATGCGACAGTGCTGATTGGAAGTACTGATAATACTTGCCTACGAACTCCGACCCGACCTGCACATATACCACGCTTTCTAATGCCACGCAACAATTATAAACGATGGCAAACAAGGATATGTGATGATTAACAAGGATGCATTAGCCCTTCTGAAACGGGGAAAGCTGAGGATAAAGGTGAAGAGGTCGGGAATGCACCAGTTCCAGATATTTACAGCAAGGAAGGTGCCTTTCGGGAGCTCATACACTGTCGAGCTTTTTCTTGACAAAGTCCTGGATGTGAGCGAGGCCAAGCGGGTATCGAACGAGCTAATGATACCTGTGCACACAAAGAACGCGTATGCCTTCCCAGAGGGAAAGGGGGCCAAAGACTTTCTTATAGGGTAGGCTAACCAATCAGGCTTGTGACGTTCAGGGTTCCGTTCACCATGTTTGTAATGCCTCCTTGTGTGTAGTTGAATCTCAGATGGTAGCTTGTCGAGACCCCGAACACTCCAAAGCCCACACTCCCACACGACAGACTAACGTTCGTAGAGGCATGCGCCCCGATTGTCGCGTTTATGTCCTGCCCATTCTCAAACACGAAGTAGCAGATTCCGCTGTCGAGTTCGATGCTGGAGTTTCCTGCATTTGTCACCCTAAGGTCTGCCACGTCAGAAGTATAGTTGAACGAGTTCAGCCCGCATGTCAGACCCTTACCCTGCATGCTGCACGTATTCTTCAGGAATGACGTGAAGTATATTGGCGTCTCATTGATTCCCAACGAGTTTATAAGTGCTGTAGAGCTCAGAACCGCGTCCTTTATGCCGGAGCTGTTGACCAAGGAGTATACGCTAAGCCGGTAGTCCTTGAGTATCTCTGTGGTGTTCACCACGGCCTTCCCTGTAAGGTTGTCTACCCCGATGATACTGCTGCTGCAGATGCTGGTGTTTGGTGTAGAATTGTACAATATGCCATAGCATACAGGAGACGAGTTCATGCCTGTCTGGTTCGCCTTGCTTATGATGGTTCCGAACCATCCGTAATTATTATAGAACAGGTTCAGTATCGAAACATTTGTGCCGTTGACCAGCACCGACGAGCCCAGCGGCGCGGAGCCATTGTACATAAACATGTTCCCATACGCCAGGATCGTGTTGCTGTTGTTAAGGGTGTTGGCTACAATGACAGAGAGGGTCTGGTCCGTGTTGTCTGCGAATCCGGCGCACGTCTGGTTTTCAAATCCCGTGTAGAATGTGAGCTTGGTCCAGCCTTCCTGTCCGTCCGCGCACAGTGTTGTGTTATTGTCTATGCTTCCATGCCTCACGAGCGTATTGCCTATGTATGTGTCATTCATGGTTATATTCCTGCTCTTGATGAGTCCTTCCACAACATACGGGCTTATAGTGCCCTGTAGCCATGCAGTGTATGCCGTGCTGCCGTTCGCATACTCCGCATATGCTGAATATACCTTGCTCGTATACGGTGCGATGAAGTTAAGTAATATGCCTGACAGCTTCGGTCCGAACATGTTCATGATAATGCTAGAGTTGTATGTTCTGCCAAAGAGATATGCCACCGCGAGCCCCTGAGACTGCAGAACTGTGGCTTGTATGTCGGTCGTGTTATATTGAGGTAGCGTAAGATATGGCGACGCGTTCTCCGGCATGTTTATATGGATCGTCACTGTGGATGCCGCGCCGCTCCTGTTCTTGATGTTCATAAGGCCTGCCGGATCGGCCTCTGCCTTGAATGTGAAGTTGCCATAATCCCTGTAGGTGTAGTTCATAGATATACTGGCGCCCTCGCCCTTCGGGACCGTCACATTGTATGACTGGTATATGGACCCGTTCAGGTACACTACAATCGGGAGGTTCTTTATCTCTGCAGTGCCAGTGTTGTTCACCAGTATCTTAAAGAATGTGGTGTTATACGGATACAATCCATTATATACTGGAGCGCCTCCGGCACCATTCGGGACCATGACCACCTCAACCGAATACTGGCTGTTCGACAATGAACCTGCAAGCACAAGAACGCCAGCCAGCACCACTATACCTATGACTATGTAAATGATGGTATTTTTCTCTATTGCCATACTATCTGCCTCTAAGCTCCTTCATTATTGTAGCTACCTTATCCTGAACGGACTTTATCTCACTCTGGAAGTAGCTGTTTACCCATGCTACCTCGTCGTACTTATCGCCTTCGCTCGGTCCGACCATCGAGTACCTTCCTCTCGCGTGTTTTACTATCCCCATGTTCTTTAACTGCAGAAGATGGTAGCGCAAGGTCTTCTCGTTCATCCTGTCCCACTTGTTGTCTATATACTCAGATATGTCTGCCACCGTGGGCTCCGCCCGCTTATCGAATTGGAAATAGAGCATGGAGTCAAGAACAGCCAGGGCACTGAGCCTCGATTCTCCTGGGTTTATCACACCGAGTGACAGTGCGAGCCACCTTATCATGGAGCGCCTGGTCTCGACTACCTCGTTCGTTATGCTGAGGTTCCTCAGGTGTATCTCTCTCTCTATGAGCACAGATTCGTTTACAAGCATGTCATACCCTACAAAATCAAACAGCGATAAGCTGTGAATGAACCACAAGATATCGCATTACTATATTAAAACCTTTTGCAACAATATTAATATACATTTATGAATAGTTCCGGTGCGACCATGTCAGATATAACCATAGCAGCCAGCTTTGATCCCGCAACGATAAAGGCCCATACATCCACAAGTGTCTTGATGAACCTGGTTCTGAAGTCATCAGCAAGCAGCTACTACTGGTGCGAATGCGACATAGAGGTGGAGCAGCCATTGTCTCTAGCGCCGCATAAGGAACTCACAAAGGGCCGCCAAAGGATAGGTATAATAAAGCCGAGTGCCTCGGTATCCAAAAGGGTCAACATCTATTCGGATTATACGAATTTCCAGAGCAGCTACTTAGTAAAGATAACTGCGTACATGTACGGTGAGGACGGTACGATATCTGATAGGATAGAGATGTCAGCCCAACTCCTATGCGAACAGGCTGACATGCAAGGCGGCGCAGGCCCTACTTAATATGACGGTTCTGTACTCTCTACAGTGAAGTCATCTGGCTCAAGTTTGTATTTTGCACCTACCTTCTCTATGGAGTGCACCTGCGGACCGTATCTCTCGCTCACGTCAATCCTTTTCAGCATGGACTCTATTGCCTCGGCGCGGCCCACAACGAATATCTCAACGCTTCCGTCCGGGACGTTCCTCACGAAGCCTCTCAGTCCGAGGGACATGGCAGTACTCCTGACAAGGGCGCGGTACCCCACTCCCTGCACGATTCCATGCACAATATAAGATGCGCGCATCGTTTCACCTGTATAGGCCGGACTCCCTCTACAAATCTTACGCCGTCTCTCTAGTGAAATACCTGCTAATGGCTAAGCTCCATAAAGCGCATCGGCGAGGAGCCGCCGAAGCGAATCAGTACATAATGGGTAATTAGAGAACCATGCCTAAGGAAACTACCACTATGGCTACCACAACGACAATTATCATAGGCAGGACCCATCCAAGGAACGCCCTCCCTGCACTTATCTTGTGTTGCCTCGAGAGTGATATTACCTCAACCACTATGCTCCATATACTGAAGGCCAGGATGATGTACCCAATTACCGGTATTGATTCCAGCCAGTAGAATAGGACGATCGGGAATGTTCCGAATGTCATCGCAGCAGTTGTTTTAGAGAAGTCTCCTCTCCATATCTTGAACAGGAACTTGGAGAAGAACTGCAATATCGCCGCGTCTACTATTATACCGATAGGTATCAGAACCACGAATGCGAGCAGAGGTCCGAGTATCGCCGCGGCAATCCCAGCGCCGCTTGGGAGCAATCCGAGAGTGCCTGAGCTTGCCAGAGGACCCAACCCTACTGTGAAGTTTACGATCAGCGCAACTATTATGGCAGCAATCATCGGTATTATCATTACCTTATAATACAACTTCAGAGATTCTGATGTGCTGCGGCTTTCTGTGTTCTTGCCAGGATGCAACATCCTGTCCCATGCAAACCTAAGATACCCTAAAAAGTCCATACCTTTATTCTTTTTGGCTCCTCCTTTCATACAACCATCTCCAATTCTTAGATAGAAAGGCAACGGAGGCTTTAATAAGGGCTATGGTGCGGCCAAACGGGCAGAGCACGCCCTCCAATAACACATCTAAGCTAAAGAAGCAAACCATTTTATCTGTTCATAACACAATACTATGCGATTACATGGACATTGAAACGATAAGGGAACGGGTGCGCGACATACCTGATTATCCAAAGAAGGGGATAATATTCAGGGACATAACGCCTCTGATAAACGACAGCGAGGCGTTCAACGCTGTAGTGGACGAGCTAGCCGGTAGGATAAAAGCGCCTGTCGATCATGTCGCAGGGATAGAGGCCCGTGGCTTCATATTCGCAGGGGCCCTAGCGTACAAGCTCGGAGTGGGCGTCATACCTATAAGAAAGAAGGGTAAGCTGCCATTCGAGAAGATAAGTGAGGACTACGACCTTGAATATGGGAGCGAATCCATCGAGATACACACCGACTCTCTGGCGAAAGGGGATAATGTGCTCATAGTGGATGACCTGCTTGCTACCGGAGGCACAGCAAGGGCTGCCTCCTCCCTAATAAGACGGCTCAATGGCAATGTATCGGCTCTCGCTTTTGTGATAGAGCTCACAGACCTCAAGGGCCGTGAGAACCTTCCCGACGTAGAGATAATATCATTACTTAAGCTTTGTTGATTGATTCTTCTTTTGTTGATTTATTATTCGTTTTGTTGATAAATTAGTTTCCGAGTATCTTTATATTCCTTACTTAAGTACTAGCCCGAATGTCCGCCCTTCATCTCGGCGAAGATTCTGTGCCTCGGCTGCCCATCTATTATAGTTTTGCCAAACTCCGTGACCTTCTTGAAGCTCTTGCTTCTCACGAACTCTGAGAACGCTTCCATGCTCTCCCATTCACTGTATATCATGTATTTGCTGCTTCCGACCTCGCGGTACAGCCTCGCGTCTGTCACTACCCCAGAACCTTTGAGGAGTTTGGATACCTCTTCGAATGCCCTCTCGAACTCATCTTCATGACCTTCGATCACCTTGTAATACAAACCTATGTTTATCATGCCCTCACCTTTGCTCCGCTCCCAGACACCGAATCATATACCTCCGCACCGCCTCTCAACAAGATGAATGCGACAAGGATTCCGACGAGTATATACCCTATGTAAAGCGGATATGTGAGGATATACACAGCAGCCAGATATGCGAACGCGACGAACTTAAGCACATTTATCACAGCCCTACTCCAATTCGATGTATAAAACACTCTGGAGAACCATGAGAACGCTCCGGACGAGGTGCCTCTCGCGCCCATGAACGCGTCCGCGAACGAATGCCTTATGATTACTATTATTATGATGAAGAGCGGTATGACTCCCAGGAAGGTGAACACAACCCACATCACATATTCTGTTATCCGGTCCCCAGCCACATCTATCCTGGGCCCCCACCTAACATGCTTTGCCATGGCTGCCTTCAGCTTGGAGATGCGTGACGACCTTCCGCCCAAGAGGTACCTTACGTATTCAGAGAATCCGACCCTCCCCCTGCTCTCCTCCCTCAATGCCAAAAAGCCGTCTATGCTGTCAAGGAATAGGGAAAGCGCGAGAAGCAGTACGACCGCCACTATGTCTAATCTCGCGACTATAAGGTATGCTGCCATTATAATAAGGACTATGCGGATGATGGTGGTCGCATCAGCCCCCCTCAGTGCCATTCGACCATCCTGGGCCTACTCTCCCTTGCTGAGCCCAAGAAGGCTCCCAATCAGGCCAAGGATGAATCCGACTCCAAAGCCTCCGAGGTCGAACAGGCTCAGAACCGAGAATATAAGTCCAACAGTGGACCATTCAGTTATCCTTGCCTTGTCTTTCGTGTCCAGCATAACCGATGATATTATGACTATTACCCCGCAGACCAGCCCTATTACGCTGCTCGCATATGCCCCGACAAGTATAGGCACGCTCCCGAATCCGAACACCGAGCTTACCGCAAGCCCGAGTATTCCTGTTACTATTCCTCCAGACAGTATTACGATACCGCCAATAAGCGTGACTGCAAATGCGGCAGTCGGCCTGCCTTTGCCCCTGGCAATCTTTCCGAGCATATAATCAACCATGATACTATCACAAACAAGAGTTATAAATGTTGTTATACAACCACTTTCTATGCCGGGCAGCGCGCTGCGCATCTGCCCGACAATCTTATCAGGAAAGCATACTGTCTATGTGCTCCACTATGCGGTCCGCCTGACTGTATGGTATCACTATCGCCATGCCTCTGATTCTGTTGCTGAACTCATCGAAGCTGGAGTCCTTCACGACAACGATTATGTGATTGTAGGCACGCCCTCTTCTTCTTATCATGTCGACTGTTTTATAGACCCGCTTCTTTCCTGTCTCATACTCTATCGCTACCTTCCTGCCCTTTCTGTATGCCTCTATGTCCGGTCCGCTCGGTACATCCACAATCTTATGCGTTATACCTTTACTGGAAAGTATGTCAGACAGCTTTCTAATACATACCTCGTGCTCTATGCTGACATTGCCCTTCTTCCTCATGAACCACCTCTCTTTTGAGCCCATGCTCTCTACCTCGATGCTCTCCACTCCTTCAGACTTCGGGATTCTGCCTATTCTTCTGCGTATCTCGAAATCCCTCACTGGCTCGCCAGTATTCTGGAGTTCGGCAGACTCAGGCAATACATGACTGTACACCCCATCAGCATTCACTCTCCGCGTTCTTATCACCACTGGCCTTCTGGAAGCGGTAGAGATAAGTATCGCCTCGTTCCTCTTAAGCTTCTCTATCATGCTTCTCACAGCGTATGCCTTGCCCGGGTTGCCCCCTCCTATTATGTTCGAGGCATACGAGATATCGGAAGGCTCCCTTAGATAGAAGGTCATGAATGTCGAGGCGTTCGCGATCGCAGCCCTGGGGATTTTAGTGGGCATGTGTGTGGCCATTATGACCCCGAACCCGTACTTCCTGCCTTCTTCTATCAGCTTCCTTATTATCCCACTCTCTCCAGAAGACTCGTCTATGAGGAACTGCGCCTCGTCTATGATAAGGTAAGTATTGACCCCCGTCTCTTTATCAGATGCATGCATGTTGTGGTACAGCCTCTGCAGGAGCTCATGCATGTACAGGTATCTGGACTCATTGTTGGGCAGGCTGCCCGTAAGGAACAGCATCACATCCTCCCTACATTTTATGTCGACGTTGTTCTTCCTGAATGTCTCGGAGTCGAAGACATCCAATCTGTACCTCAGGTGCATGAGGGTGTTACGCTCCCCAACAGTCTTCGAATTCCTTATGAATATGTCTAGCTCCCTGATAAGGTCTGACATGTCCGGCTCGTTCACCGATATGGAGTTCCTGCTTCTCGCGCCCCTGTTCCTGTAGCAGTACCACATGCAGCTACTGAGCTTTGTGGTTTGTATGTGCCCGAGGCCGTACATCGACTTGAACACACCGACAAGCTCAGATATGCGCTCCCCAACAGTCATTCCGTCAAGCGAGAGTATGTTTATACCGCTGTACCTTGAGTTATAAACCCTGCCTCCTACCGACTTTATTATCCCGGAATGCTCGTCATGGGCGTCAAACACTATGATGTGCCTGCCTATCCTGTGCATCTCTATCATGAGCGATTTAAGGAGTGTGCTCTTGCCGAACCCGCTCATTCCGACTATTATCACATGCGGGTTCGATTCCTTCTCGGAATCCAAAGAGAACCTGCCGCGCTTCTTCCTCCATTTATACTCGAACGATACCTTCGCCCCAGAGCCAAAGTCGCCTATGTAGACATTTCGCACCTTCTCAAGTGTGTAAAGTGTGTCCCCGATAAACATCTCTCCAGTCCCCACCTTTCCCCTAAAGGCAGATCCAACAGTCCCGAGAAACTCTTTTATAACATTCACAACCATAATATCACCAATAACATAACGTGCCAGGGTGGCAGAAACTGGTATTGCGCTGGTCTTGAATTCGCAGAATGTCAAGAGCTGATGAGTGATGCTGCAAGCAAACCAGTGCCCGAGAGGGCTTTAGGGTTCAAATCCCTACCCTGGCGTTAATCGTGATTACATGAATACATCCGGAAACAATATCCTGATAACAGGCGGAGCTACAGGGATAGGATTCGCCCTCGCAGAGGCATTCTCAAACGCAGGCAATGATATCCTGATATGCGGGAGAAGGGAAGAAAAGTTGCGAAGTGCGAAAGAGAGGCTGCCAGCTCTGCACACAATGCGATGCGACATATCTAAAGGAAAGAATAGAAACGAACTGTATGAGTTGGCAAAGTCTGAAGGGATAAATGTCCTTGTCAATAATGCAGGAATACAGCGCAGCATAGACCTAAGCAGGGGCGATGAAGACCTTCTCAAGAACGATGACGAGATAGAGATAAACCTGAAGGCACAGATATACCTCTCGGCGCTCTTCATACCTATGCTCAAGGAGCATAATGAATCAGCAATAATCAATGTGTCGTCCGGGCTCGCGTTCGTGCCTATGTCAAGGTTTCCAATCTACTGTGCCACAAAAGCGGCGATGCACTCGTTCAGCATGTCTCTCAGGCACCAGCTCAAAGAGACGCGAATAAGTGTGTTCGAGGTGATTCCACCGACGGTCCACGACACGGAGCTGAAAGGCAGGCCAATTAACAAAACAGACTGGTCAGTCTCAGCATCTGAGGTAGCAGCCTCTGTGATGGATGGCCTGAAAG
>CAYPBZ010000012.1:0-19313 GCA_964409135.1 Microcaldota archaeon | reverse complement strand
CCATCCGTACGTCATAAGGTACTCCATTGCCGACTGCGACTTCATGTGTATCGATTGTCTTTGTCTACAAACAGATAAAAAGGTTGCTTTACCGGCCTGATTCACTTTGAGATTATACAGTGCATGCATAAGATTTGCCGTTGACCTCTGCAGCCGACCTATACTCTTTCTCATACATTCCGGCGCGGCTCTGTAATCAACGGTAGTCCCAGCACAACTGTGACAAGTGCTGGCTGAACGTTCCAGAACTAGAATCAGACTCCATGGAACCAGAAGCCCTTGCCCTTGTCTGACCTCTTCCCTCTGCCTTTCTCCTGCCTTACCTCGATGCCCAGCTCCTTCGCCAGCTCGGGATGCTCCTGCAGGTAGCTCTGGCGGAACTCCTCCTGCTTTGCCACCTTCCTCTGCTCGTACGTTTTCTTCTTTTTCTCCCACGCTGGCTTCATCCTCCTCCATTCTTGTATTGTATAGCCGTATGGAGGGTGCTCCCTTATCTCTGCAGGGGAGAACGCATATGTGTAGAAATCCTTGTAGTAATCGTACGGCTCATCCGTTACCTGGCTGCTGCCCACGTCCACGCCCTGGCTCTTCAATAAGGCCGCTATCTCCTTTAGGTCTATCTTCTCCTTCAGGTTCTTGGCATCCTTTGGGTTGTATATAACAGTTATTCTGTTGCGTATGTAGAATACCCTTGCCTTGAGTATCGCATCGTTCAGCATGAGCCTGTATTGCAGACGGGCGGCATGCTCCTGATCCGAGAACTCCCCGGTGTGTATCACGTCAGTGAACACCGCCTGCCGTACCATCCTGTACGGCACCCTTATCAGATTGCCGTTCTCCATGATGTACTGGCTCTTTATCTGCTCCTCTGTGAGACTGGCAGTGTTTTGGAGGTCCTCCTGATACGCGCTCTTTTTCGGTGCTGTGCTGCTCTTGTCCATGCTACCAACCTTTATGCTACAGCCTGTGCGAGATTCGCTACAGGCACGCCACCATTCACAGGCAGCGCGAAGTAGTCCGTCATCTGCTTGTAGGTCTTCAGGTATTCGGGCCTTGACTCAAGGTCCTTGACGTCCCTTATGTATTTGTCTTTCGGATAGCTCCAGTCATTGTGCGTAGACTGCCACTCCTTCGCAGGTATGCTGTACTGCCTCTGTACCTTGTCCCTGTAGACTTCTGGGAACACGTTGAACGTGCAGAACGGCAATACCTCTCCATCAGGCATGGCATAGTGTATGTCACACTTTTCGACCCTGTGTATATCATATGTGTACTCGTCCTGGAAGTGCATCATACCCAAGAACAGGGACTTGAGCTGGAACTTGCCCATAGCAGAGAAGTCATGCTTGAGTATCAGGCTCATCAGCAGCTTTGAGAAGTTTATCGACTTCGGCTGCTTGCTCTTGTCTATAAACCTCCTGAATCCGAGCAGCGCCTTTATAGCTATGGCCTTCCTTGTGATGCTGTTCTTACCCTCCATCTCGTATATGGCGGTCTGCAGATGCTCTACGAGCCCTGCTGCGTCGACGAACCTCGTTAGAGGCACTATCTTTTTGTCACCATCCACAAAGATGTAGCTTCCTGCGCCGCATGCGAAGTGTATCGACATGTCGTACTTGTACTCGCCCGTCAGCGCCTCTATGAACTTGTTTATCCCACCTATGTACGGCACGGAGAACCAGTCGTCCTTTGTTATCACTCCGTTCGTCTGGTTTTCTATGAGCTTTATGGCTCCCGGTATGGATATGCGCTGCTTCTCCCTAAGCCTTGATGGCATTCGCCCTACAAGAGATACCGGCTGGAAGTTCACCGCATGGACCACATCGCTGTTGTTCAGCGCCAGGTTTATCAGGGCGCCCATCTCGTGCTCGTTGACCGTCCTTATGACTGTCGGCACCAGGACTATTCCAAGACCTGCCTTCCTGGCGGCATCGAACGCAAGAGGTACCTCCCAGTGATTCTTTGGATTGGCGCGCTTGCTGACACCGTCGCAGCTCATGTAGAGCACGCTTGCTCCGGCATACTTAGCCTTTAGCGCGAGATCCGGGTTGTGCCCGAGTATTATACCGGTCGTGTTGAGCTGTATCTGGTCGAAGCCTGCACGCTTCGCATGGTCTATAATCTCCATTATCTTTGGATGCATCATCGGCTCCCCGCCCGTTATCTGTATAGCATTGGCAGGTATGGGTTTCTGGCTCCTCAGGTTATAGAATATCTTATCTATCTCGGCAAGGCTCGGCTCGTATATCGACTCTCCTTCCTTCGCGTAGAAGAAGCAGTACCAGCAGCTGAGATGGCATCTGTTCGTTACGACGACGTTCGCAAGCCCTGTGTGTGACTTGTGGCGCTCGCACATTCCGCAGTCGAACGGGCAGTTCGCCCCCTTGGTGTCTGTCACATAGTTCGGGTTGTCGAATCCCCTTCCGAAGTAGTTGTAGCGCCTCATCTTCATATACATATCGTAGTCTTCCCAATACTTCTCAACGGTCCAGCCGTGCTCGGGGCACCTCTTCCTTATCATTACATTGTCTCCGTCCCTGTAGATTGTACCGTCCACTATGAGCTTGCACTCTGGGCATACGGTCTTTGTGGACTCTATGACAGGCATAGCCTCTATCTCCTCCACGGTACGGTGGTACGGGGCCAGTATCGGATTCTTCAGTATCTCATCCTCGCTCCCATCCTTCTGGTCCGGCATTATGTTGTTGAGCGCCTTCCTGCTCTGCTCACTATGTATGTCTAGAGATTCCTCTGCATGCTGCACAGGACCCTTCTCTACCTGCAATTCTAAGCTTGAACCCTCTTTCTTTCTATAATCATCTGCCATCTATACACCTATAGCAAGTTTATTCGGCATTGTAAGGTATTTAAATGGTTATGTGGCAGAAATTTACGTTGTTGCGATTATTGCAGGCATATTTCCGAGGAGTTCTGTCCGCCTGGCATGTATATGTGTCGGGGTTTGGACCGCATCTATATTTAAGCAATTAGTGTAAAGTATACTTAATGGTTCAGATGGAGCAGATATACATACCGAGGGCGAGGATGAAGGTGCTGCTTAACAGCAGCGACGCGCTCAGCACTCTCGAGAAGGGCTCGGAGTGCAGGATTACTCCCGATACAGAGGAGAACTGCATCACCCTCAAAGGGAGAGATGCGCTGTGCGAGTATGTAGCAGGGGAGATTGTCAGGGCCTTTGGAAGAGGGTTCCCTGCCAAGACCGCGTGCAAATTGAAGAAAGACAACTACTACCTTAAGATAATAGACCTTAGGGACTGGACCAGGAACAAGTCAAGGATAAGGAGGATAAAATCCAGGCTGATAGGCACGAATGGGAAGGCCAAGCTCTACATAGAGGAGGTGAGCTCTGCAAGCATAAGCGTATACGGCGACACGGTAAGCATAATAGGCAGAGAGGATGAGGTGCGTGACGCTGAAACAGCTGCCAGGACCATAATAGGAGGAGGATCGCACAGGCTGGCGTACACTCGGATGGAAGCATCGCACAGGAGGCACCAATAGCGCGGAGAGCAGGTGTTTTTATGGAGAGGAGCGCAGAGGACATATTTGAGGGGTTCAGGGAGCACTCGATAGCAGAGTTCTTCAAGCGCAACAGGCAGATGCTTGGATATTCCGGGAAGGTCCACTCTCTGGTTACGGTAGTGCACGAGTACGTATCCAATTCTATAGACGCGTGTGAGGAGGCAGGGATACTCCCCTCTGTGAGCGTGAGGGTGGAGCAGATATGGGATGAGCGTTACCGTATATCTGTAAGAGATAACGGGCCTGGTGTCCCGAAGAAGTTTGTGGGCAAGGCCCTTGCCACAATACTCACAGGTACGAAGTTTCATGTCTACAAGCAGCAGCGCGGCCAGCAGGGTATTGGAGCATCAGGATGTACGCTCTTCTCGCAGATAACCACGGGCAAGCCAGTGCATGTGACCTCATCCACAGGGAAGGACTCGTACGGGTGCGACATATCGATAGACACGGCATCCAACAAGGCAGTGGTGAGAAACTATGTGCAGCTGCCGAAGTGCGAAAGCTTCCTGGAGGTGGTGGCAGAGTTCGACGGTGTGAAATACGAGAACAGCGACAGGAGCGTCTATGAGTATCTTAAGAGGACTGCCCTCGCCAATCCGCATATCGAGATAACATTCATATCACCGGACGGCAATGACCATACGTTCTTGAGGGCCACAGACGTCATACCTCCCAGGCCAAGGGCGGTCAAACCGCACCCGCTCGGGCTGTCGGTGAATGACATCGTAGAGTTCGCGCATGCGAGCAGGAGCAGGAAGGTCTCCATTTTTCTTACCGAGACGTTCGCCAGACTGAGCCACAATAAGGCTGATGAGATAAGGGCCATCGTAGGCAGCGACATCATGGAGAAGGCGCCTAATGAGCTGTCATGGGACGATGCCGATGCACTGATAAAGGCATTCAAAGCTATAAAGTGGATAGCGCCTGACTCGAACGTGATAAGCTCGATAGGCATGGAGCAGATAAGGGCTGCGATGGAGAACATACTCGGCCCTGAATCCTTATACATAGTTGAAAGGAAACCGCAGGTGCTGCATGGAGGCGTGCCTTTCATAGTGGAGGCTGCCATATCATATGGGGGCAACAGCGGCAAGAGCACCTCCACCAACGAGTACTCGGGCAATATAATGAGGTTCGCCAACCGTGTGCCGCTGCTTTTTGATGCAGGAAGCTGTGCGATAACAGAAGCTGTGAAGGACATACAATGGAAAAGGTACGGGATAGACCTCGAGAACAGGCCGATAAGCATATTCGTGAACGTCTCGTCCGTATATATACCATACTCAGGAGTCGGTAAGGAGGCGATATCGAAGGAAGAGGAGATAGTCAACGAGATAAGGTTAGGGCTTATGGATGCGGCGCGCGGCCTGCAAAGATATCTGGGAGGCAAGCAGAAGGTGAACCTCGCAAAGACAAGATACAAGACCATGATGAACTATGCAAGGCAGCTCTCCTTGGACCTGGGATACATAACGAATAGCGACAGCAAGGATATAGAGGACAGCCTCGAGAAGCTGATACTCAAGCATTACCCCGGCGCGAAGAGGGATTCCGAGTAACTACACTCAATGAGAGACAGGGAAAAGTGGCAGAAAGAATAGACAAATGCCAAAAAATCACCCTGCCTTTATTAAACAAGTATGTTGAATTAGAATTGGTGAGAAAATGTTTGAGATACCATCATTGCCATACGGATACGAGTCCTTAGAGCCCTTCATAAGCAGCAACATACAGCATCTGCACCACGACAAGCACCACCAATCATATGTGGACAACCTCAACAAGGCTGTAGGGAAGTACCCAGAATGGGAGGAGAAGAATATAGAGGAGATAATAAGGGGATACGAAAGCGCCCCGGCAGATATAAAGACTGCGCTTAGAAACCATGGCGGGGGCCATTACAACCACTCGATGTTCTGGGAGATGATGTCGCCAAAGAAGGACCAGAAACCAGAGGGAAACCTCCTGGACGGGATAAACGCCGCATTCGGTAGCTACGACGCTTTCAAGAAGCAGTTCAGCGAGTCTGCCGTTAAGGTATTCGGCTCGGGATGGGAATGGCTCGTCTTGGACAACGGCAAGCTAGCGCTGACCAGCACTCCGAACCAGGATTCGCCGCTCACGCAGGGGAAGATACCATTGCTGGGGATTGATGTCTGGGAACATGCATACTATCTACAGTACTTCAACAAGCGTGCAGACTACGTAGATGCTTGGTGGCATGTGGTAAACTGGGAAGACGTCGCCAAGAGGCTTGACGAGGCGAAGTAGCTATCTTCTTAGCAGAGATTCCTCGGTGCGAACCGGCTTTGCAGTATAGACATAAAACTTGCCGTTGACCTCTGCGGCCAACCCATACCCCTTCTCCCAGACATTCCAATGCTCATTTACGTGGGCGCTGTATCTCTCTTTGCCTGGAAAGTCCAGATCCTTAGCCAGGATATACAGGGCATATAAGGCTGCGCTCGTTGCGGCCTTCGGCTGTTTATCGGACGCCGCCTTAGACACTATATCCTCTACTGCATCGACGTATGAGACCCCACTCAGTGCCTTCCTGACTGCCGCATATGCCGCCCAGGACGTTGTGTCCTCCCACTTTGATACGGTGTCGGCTGTTGCACCATATGCCACTATCCAAGCAGCATCGTACGCCTCCTGCTGTGTGGAGCGTTCGAACAACCCCCACTCCAGGTTAGGATTCCCATCAGGGCATAGAAAGTTTATCTCTGCGATGCTGTTTATGAATTCCTGTATCTCTTTCTTTATAATCAGCGGGACACTATTGAATTCTGTGCTTGATGCTAACTCTTTTCCTCTTACTGTCTTGCTCATTGTAACCATCTTGCCACCTTTAGCACAATACCTGCAGTCTTTCTAATATTTATACATTTAGATGGCTCAGTTTTGTAGAGAAAAGCCGCATCGCTACTGTATTATATCATCAGGATTGTCGGAATCAATGAGTCTTATGTAGCCGGTCGACATGTACATCCTGAACTCCTCTGTTTCTTTGGACATCGTGCTTCCTAATCTTTCAGAAAAGTCGTACATGTCCATGCTATTCAGGAAGGCGATGTACGTGCGTGCGTTCTTCCGCACAGGGACATTCTTGAACCTTGTCGTTGGTGAGTCTATCACTATGAGATGTTTCTCGCCGTGCACCGATACCACCATGTCGGCCTCTTCGCTCGCGTCCAGGTCGGTGAATAGTATTGCGTGCGTGACCATGAACACCCTCAGCTTCTTGAATGTTGTTAGATAGTTTATGTCGTGGTTCGTCTCCGATATCCACCTCTTCGGAGCGTACAGCTTGTCCGCAGTGACGAGGTCCCCGTTATTGACCATCTGTGTAAGCATTATGTCCACATTGTTCAGGGTCAGGTTTACCGGCATGTTGCTGTGCCTTATGTAGTTGGATATGGCAGCCCTTACCTCCGTCACGGACAGCGGCATGTGGCTCCAATGGTAATAGGAGTTCAGTTTGTCGAATGTCGAGACTATCGAAGATGGTTTTATACGTATCTCTGTCTTCTTGTGGGGCGGCAGCTCTGGGACATCTATGAAGAATTCGTCCCTGGCAGGGGCCTTTACTAGGAATACGAGCACTAAGACTACCGCTCCGACTATAGCGAGCTCTATTATCTGCTTGTTAGAATAGGGAGACGTGTTTGGATTTTCGCCTATGAAAACGAAATTTCCGGACAGCATTGCAAAGTTTATGGTCAACTTGCCTGATGGCAGAGGCGAGCCTTTCGGCAGACGGTATGTCACATCGCCGGTGTACATCGTGTCGGTTTGCGGATACACACCGTTTATCGTAATGGTGTAGTTTATGTTTGACAGGGGCGATGACCCGGACTTCACCGTGAAGTTTATGATGCCAGTAGTGAGGTTTGCGCTTGTCACAGTTATATTTATAGGGGCGATGTAGAATGATGCGTCGGCATACGTCGTATTGCTGATGTCCTTCAGCTCAGCTATGTAGTTGCCAGGAGGCACCTGTATGTCAAGCGGCACAACGAACGTGTAGTTGTTGCTGACATTCGAGACGTACGACAACGGTATGGTCGCCGTCGTGCTATAAGTGTCGTTGTACAGCACCACTTCGGGCTTCAGCTCTGTCGTATACGGATTGTATACAGTTAACTGTGCGTTTATCGGGGTCCCGGGCACGATCTGCTCAGGAATCAGGAACCTTCCTTGCGGCGCGTAGTCCGGACGATAGTATATGTAGATGTAGAGGTCATTGTTTCCAAGGGTGTAGTTGGGGCTGGTTGTGATTGTTGTGCGTATATAGCCACCGTCCATGGATTGTATGGTGTTGGATGTGCTGTTCTTGACGCTTACAATGGGGCTCTTGAGCTGCGCAGCTATGTCAGAGATATTTGTGTGTGGAGCAAGGTTCAGAGACGAGTGTGAGAACTGCGGCAGCCAGAATAGCTGTGATACCGCTCTTGCCATGTCGTATCCTGCGATGTTCGAAGCGCTCCACGAAGCAAGCGTGTTAGGGAATGCGACTATCGAGCCATTGTATACATTTGTGTATGAGAACGGCCCATATGTGCTGCCGTTCAGGAACGAGAAGCTCGCATTGTGCAGATTGAAGCCTAGGGTATTGGATACCGCTGCTCTGCTGATTGTATTTAGATAGGCAGGGGTGTTATTGTTCGGCACGACCGTCGGGCCGTTGAGCATGTAAGAGAAGTTCCTGCCTATGTAGAGTATGCTGGTGCCCCTACTAAGAAGGCTGTCCAGAACAGTTATGTTCGTGCCATTGTACGCATTGAACATGTAGTTCGGCATGTATCCGCTCAATATGACCAATATGGAGTTATCTGGTATTTGAGAAGGGTCGGACACCACCGCTGCGTTCTGCGCGTTTGGCACACCGAATGCGCTGAGATCCGAGAAGAATGAGGTTATGGCCTGCTGGTAGTTGCCGCAATCAAAGCACCCGCTTGACGGGTTCAGCACATACACCGATGTGGGCGGCTCGTCCTTGAACAGCGTGGTGTTGATGCTCATGTACGATATATTGACAGCATTGTACGTTATGACAGAGTATGGTATGAGATACCTGCCGTTCCCGTACAGGGATATGCCGTGCGTCAAGAGGTTCGCTGTCAGGGAAGGCTGTATGTATCTAGCCGTTACCGGACTCAACGACGCTGCAAGGTAGAATATATAGCCGAAGAGCGCGATGAACACAGCGGCTATTACTACCGCAATGATAAACACCTTCCTGTTGAGCTTTAATGTAGGCATGCGTCGATACCCTTATCTTATTGCGCCGCCCTTCTTGGGAGACAGCTTCGAGACCAGCCCCATTATTGCCCTTGTTACCAGGTTGGGCTTGGGACCTATCCTGTTGAGTATGTTGTATACGCGGACGTACCTTACTCTCTTCCTTATTATCGCCTTGTACATCATCCCCTCAGCTCTATGTATTTGAGAGAGACCATCTTGTTTAGCATCTGCTCTATCCTTGGCTGCGGTATGCTGTAATCCTTGGAGAACTCGCCCACGTCTATCGTGTTGTTGTGCGTCTCTATCCACTCCTCGAGCATCACCATCAAGGACTCGTCCGAATAGCTCTCCAGCTTGTTCAATCTGTCCTTCAGGGAGTCGTTCTCCTCCTTTAGGGCAGAGGTCTGCGCCGTCAGGACCTTATTCGAGTTCATCAGCTCGATGTCCAGACGCTTGGTCTCACGGTATTCGTTCAGCAGAGAGTCGTAGTTGTTAGACAGGGAGCCGTAGCTCTGCGAGAGGGACTGCAGAACACTGTCTATCGCAGAGTCTATCTGCTGGTAGAAAGTAGGCTGGTCCACGCTATACTGGTCTGCTATGAGGGACAACGTGCCTGCGAGGTTCTTTATGACGAATAACCTTCTCAGCTTGTCGCTGGAGTCGCGCGCCGTGGAGTACTCCACCGATATTGAGCTCGGAGCCATGGTTATTATGAAGAACAGGTATGGGTTCTTGTGCATGTCCCGGCTCTCGACGTTTATCAGTGTCAGCTTCTGCTGCTCGGCGTTTATCTCGTAGATGTTGAGCATCTTGAGCCGGCTGGCTATTCCGCTGAACGTTCCTGTGAGCCTTCCATTCACCTCGAAGCTGCTTATCTCTGGCTCTGCCGCCTGCTGGTCATTCTCTGCCATACTATAGAGATTGTTCGGGAATGTTTTTATTACTAACCATACGGAAAAACAGATGGTTGGTTGCGCTGGTTACGCCTCTCTGGACCTTACCTTTCTCTTATTGCCGGCTTTCGGCTCCTTCGCACCCTCTGTTGCAAGGGCCGGGGCGTAGCTCAGGAGAGAGAGCAGATACATGAACGCCACGAGCAGTATTCCTGCGACTATGCCTCCTAGCTTGCCCTCGCTCAGGACTATCCAGAGTGCGGCCGCCACCACTCCCAGCGCGACATATGTAATCCTTCTCCTCTCATACGTGTGCCTGCCCTTCTCGTACTGTTTATAGCAGTCCCTGCACACCACGAGCGTGTACCCCTTCTCCGACCTTGTTATGTTGCGCTTCAGCCAGCGCACCGTAGATATAATGTAATCCTCCCTCACCTGCAGGCCGGTCCTGTCCTTCCCGCAGACTATGCATCTATTCTCTTTCATGAAATCACGAATTAAATGTCCAGGGTCGCCTTGTATATCCTACCAGATTCGGCAAGCAGGCGCTCCTCGTCTACCATATCCATTACCCTGCTTATCGCCAGGTCGTCCAGGCCGAGCCTCCTAAGTATCTGTATCATCTTGTTGCGCCCCACATTGAACCTCTGCAGCATGCCGGAGAACGAGAGGACATTCATATGCATGTGGGTGCTCTCCATCTCCGCGAACATCCTCTCTATGTTGCGCTCATCCACGCCGTACGCCACAAGCAGCTTTTTCAGCTCCTTCTTCGGTATCGAGTATGTGTTCCTTGCCATGTTCACACCGATATCGCTCCCTGCTGTCCTATGCCCTTCGACAGTATCCTTGTTATCACTATGTCGTCTATGCTCAGGCTCTTCAGGAACGCGACTATATCGCTGTTGCTTATGTTGTTCTTCGCAAGCATGTTCGCGAAGTCGCGCATGTTTATGCTCCTGTTCTTGTGATTCATATCTTCAATTATACCCTTTATGAACTCTGCCGACGCATTTATCTCTATGAGCTTGTTCTTGAGCTCGTCGCCCTCAAACTGGTAGTTACGAGGTATCGCGGCGGAGTCTATCTCGCCCTGCGTGAGTATATCTGACATCTCTATAGTGTATACATAGAGCGGTTCCTCCCCGCGTATCTTCTCCAGAGTGAAGACCTGCGGGAAGTCCAATGTGGTCTGGAACACCATGTCCACTGCGGCCTCTCCCACACCGAACCTGGATATCTGGTCGCGTATTGTGTCTGAGAAGTTGAGGGTGCTTTGGAGGTAGTTCAGGAACTTCTCGAACCTCGTCCTGAGCATGAAGGTTGTTCCGACATTGGAGAATATTGCCTCGTTTATGTCGGTGGGGTTCTGCGAGGCCACCACGAGGCCGAACTGGTACTTCCTGCCCTCCCTTACTATCATCACGGCATCGCTCTTCTCATCTGATGCAACCTTCCATGCCTCGTCAAGCACCACAAGTGTTTTGATGCCCTTCGACTCTGACCAGCCCTCTATCCTCATACGTTCCTTCAGAACCTGCAGTATTACAAGCGCCGCCAGCGCCCTGTACTGCTCATCCGGCAGTCCTGATAAATCTATGTCCACAAGGCCGGACTGGGAGAGCTTGTCTAGATTTATCGTGCTCTTCCTAGCAAAGTAGTCCTGGCCCTCCCTGGAGAACTGCCTTAGCCTGTATATCGCGTTCTCCAGCTCCGCAGGGTATTCATAGTTGCCCTCTTGAACCTTCTCGTTAAGCAGGGCTATAACATCCTTGAGCGTAGGCACCTCCTTCCCCTCAGGGGCCTTCTCCGACAGCTTAAATCCGAGGTTCGTGTACGACTGCTCTATGGCCTCCTCGGTGAGCCTGCGCTGCTCAGGATACATTGATATGTCGGTAAGTATCTCGAATGAGTTGATGATCTGCTTCGCCCTGTCAAGAGGCCTCATTCCAGACAAATCCATTATGTTGAGGTAGTCGCCCTTCCCAAAGGATATTATAGTGCCTCCGCTCTGCCTCACCCATGCTTTGTACTCGGACGCCCAATCTATTATCACGGCGTTCGTATTCCATATATAGCTTGCGCGTATCAGGAAAGTCTTGACGAAGTAGCTCTTTCCAGCGCCTGTAATGCCGACGACTGCGATGTGCGGGTTCACAAGGTTCTCGAAGGTCCAGCTGAACGGGACTTTGAATACCTCCGTGGTGCCTACGAATATTGCCCTGTGCGGATCGTTTATGAGCACTGTGGATGGCGGTTCCGGCGGCCTGGATACGAATGCGCGCTTGGCTATCTCATTGCTCATGATGCGCTGCAATTTGAGTATTGACATCTTATCTCCTTTGATTTGTCTGGAAAGTTTATAGAACCTTATGACTGCTGGTCGAAATCTGCGGCGACCTCCTCGAACGATGTGGGAATGGAGAAGTTGCTCTTAAACAGTGTGTAGAGCTCACGCCCGGTTATCCTGCTTATCTGGACGTCGAACGAGCTGAATGCGGTGCTTATGGATGATACCTGTGTCTCGAGCGCATCGAGAGCGGCCTTCTCGCTCACTCCCACGGCCGTTGTCTCTATATACATAAGTGTGGCTATCGGGCGCTCCCCGCGTGATATTCGGTCCATCTTCGTCTGTATCATGTTTATCTTCCGCTGCAGCTCCTCTATCGCCATCTGGTTCGGTGTAGACGCCTGCATGGCCCTGGCCATCTGGAACTCCTGGAAGGACCTCTGTCCCTCAAACTCGTCGCGCACCTCCTGTACTCTCAACCCAGAGGACAGGACATGGTACTTCCATGGAAAGTTCAGAGATGATACAGCGCGCTCCCAATTGGCAGGGGCCTGCATGAGCTTGAGCTCCTCCTCCTCAGGCGGGGATTCGAGCTTGAACGTGTATGGGAAGAGGTTGGCTGTCACATACCCTGTAGCGTAATGCAGGCCGCTCACGGTCTTCACTATGGCGTTCTGGGACCGTGATATGCTGTAATCCCTGGCAATCTTGAACGTTACCCCAAGGCCGTTCATCATGGCAGGGAACATGATAGTGTCTGCGAACCCTATTGCGAGCACTGCCACTGCTGCTATCAATGTGAACAGCAGCGCAATCACTGAATACACACCCTTCATTGAGGGAGAGATGGCGAAAGCTATCAAAAGCACAACGAACGTGAACACCAGGTAAAGGATCTTCTCCGGATCCATCATATCACCTCTTCCTCTACCTTGCGGGATATGTTCTCGGCCATTGTAGAGTACGGCAGCTGGAACTCTGGCTCTATGAACCTCAGAAGCTCTGTGCCGGTTATCATCGTTGGAGGAACCCCAAATATAGTGCCTATACCGGATATGAACTCCCTAGCCTTCTCCTGAGCGATGCCGACAGCTTCGAACTCATTGGCACCGATAGAAGATACAGATATGTAGGAGATCTGGTCGAACGATATCTTATTGTTTACTGTGTCGAGTATGTTCCTCCACATCGCCAGCTTCCCTCTCGCCCTCTCTATCTCTGTTTTGGGTGCGCCCTTCTGCACAAGGGAGCTCTCCTCGTTCTCGGCCTCGGTTATGCTGTCGCGAAGCTGTTGTATGTAGAGGTCCTTGTTCATGACGAACATTCCAGTGGTGTATCTGGCAGTATCGCGGCTCTGGCCCACCATCCTCCCGACCATCCTGGAGAAGTCTACCTTCTCCTCAGGCTGCATCTCTGATGAAGACCTGTATACCGGTATCTTTATGTACACAGTAGCGGAGTAGCTGCTGCCCTTCCTGACTATTATAGAATCCTTGTTCGTAGACATCGAATACGGGACCTCGCTGCTGAGCACCACATTCTTTGATCTCTGGCTGAGCATCTTAACCACGAATTCTGAGTAGTTTCTCGATAGAATTGCGAGGACATCGAATCCAAGGCCGATTATGAAGATTATGATCTTTACAGGCATGGGAATCTCTGCGGATGGAAGAAGGCCGGCTGCGGCTATAAGGCCGATTGAGATAATGATGAAGACCAGAAACACTACCATTTTACCTTGCATCCTGAACCCTCGGGATAACTGTACACCCTAAGATTAAATATCTTTGTCTCTTGGGCGGAGTACATAAGGGCGCCAGTAAGCATCAGCTATATAAACCCGCCCAATCTGCTTGACATCTGCGCTGCTCCGCCTATGAATGATGACATCTGCACTATGAACGTGTACGCCACCGCTATTATGACTATAGGATAGAAGAACACCAACAGCCAGAACGGAGCTATCGCTGAGCTTAGGCTCCTTAGCTGTGTAACGAGTGGAGAGTTCTGGCTTGCCCCGTTCTGCACAGCCGCGCCGTTGGATGAGAATTGCTGTATCTGGACCTGGGCGGAGTTGAACTGCTGGAGGATTGTCGGCGCTGAGAAATAATACACGACAGAGAACATCACAGGCACTATGATATAGAATGCCATCCCTATCGCTATCAACATTCCGCCAAGCGCGCGTGTAGGCACGAAGGCGCGGAACAATACACCCGGGACTATGAACGCAGGTATAGCGGAGACCGCGAAGAATACTATTAGGTAATACTCGGCATATAGAGCCAGTATGCCATCCATCAGCAGCTGCGCTATCTCGCTTGCGGGAGTCAGGAACAGCACAGTGTATGCTATAAGCGATGCATGGAATATGGAATTCAGCAGATTACCCACAGCTGCGCCGGTCGAGACCCCTCCGGGCGTTCCGAAGCCGATCTGCACTGTTGAGAGCATAGACCCGTACAGATACGCACGGAATAGTGCGTTGTAGAGGTTCTCTGCATACTGTATTGTCGAGCTTATTAGGTGCAGGGCAGTAGCGTATGGATTAAGGGTCCCTACAAACAGAGAAGGTATCAGACCGAACATTACCGCACATACATAAAGGAACCCTCCAACTATCAGGCCAGTAGCAATAGCCTCGTACATCTCGCCTATCCCGAAATTCCGTATTGTGGCGTTCTTCAGCGCCGCGCCCACTGCGAATATTACTGCGGCAACAGATACAGCTATCAGCACAGATATTGCGGCTATAGGCAGGTATGACTCCCATGTCTTAGATATCTGCTGGTTTATCGGACAGTACCATGGCGCCGACTGGGATATAACGCTCGCTAGCGAGCTGGGAAGGAGCCCGCATCCTAAGGCGGCGGACTGTGAGTACACCATCTGTGGAGTGGCCACTGCCAATACGAACACCGAAATGGCGCAGATGATTGCAAGTTCTGTGTATCTCATATAAGACCGCCCAACAACACCATGAAGCTCATCTTCTCTCCAACAGCAGCAGAGAAGTCTGTTATGAATGTCTCAAGAAGCACAAAATTCATAAGAGGTATGATCGTAAGTCCGACTACTGTGTAACCTATCTCCTTTAACAGCAGGACAAACCCGTTGAGGATTCCCTGCGCGGCCAGCGATGATTCGAAGACCACCACCGTGGTAGATTGTAAGGTAAGCATACTAAGCAGAGCAGAGCCTATATTGGGAATCAATTCGAGCATGGTTGAAGGCGACATCATGTTGTTCACTATGAAACCATACGTTATCGTCACAAGCAGCGGATACACAATCCCGAGCCCTAATCCGAACGCAACCATAAGCCCGCCAAAGCTCCGTGAGAAGCCGAATATCCTGCTTACCAGCCCTATCGTGATGAAAAAAGAGAGGAATAGTAGGGACGCTCCGAGCATTATAGACTGCACATCCGACAAGGCTATAGCAAACAGCAAGGCCCCTATATAGGTACCCACAGCTACGAATGATGTTATTGGGATTATAGAAGTCAGTGTGGTCGAAACTTCGAGCTTCACAGATATAGGCGAGAGGGGGTTGCCGTAGTTTATTGGCGTCCAAGCGGCCTCCGCTCCAGGAGATAGGCCGGTGATGTAACCAAGTATGAATGAGACCTTTGTGAGGAACAGCGCGTTGTTGTTGAACGTCGTTATGTCACACACAGACAATTCAAATATGTTGGAAGACGTCTGGCAGCTGCTGGGCATAAGGCCGAGCGAGCTGTATGCTGGTTGTGGGTCCAAGAACAGCACCGATATCAGAGATATGAATATCAGAAGCATCACTAGGGAGAGCAGCGCCTCGTATATCTGGGACGTTGCCCATGCCTTTACGCGCTGGATGTTTGCGACCTTGGCGAGCATATAGATAATACCTGTAGCGCCCAGAACAACGAGCACGGCGGCTGTCGCTATGCCCACAACATTTGTACTTATTGGGAGTGAATAGAGCATATACGTCCCGAAATAGCCGGTCGTTGTGTGCGCATGTGACACCGATGGTGCGGCTGCGATTGTAAGCGACAGCAGCAACGCAACCAGCACAAAGATCTTTCCATTCATATAAGTCTACCCAATGCACCTTTACTGCTCAGAGTTGGAGCTCCGAGGAGGTCGCCGACTGTTTCTGCGAAGTCCATTGTCAGGAGCAACGTTATTATGACGGCCACCACTGCGAATATGGCAGGGCCCATTATGCTATCTATCATAAGCCCTATAATTCCGTACGTTGCTGCGCTCGGCAGGTCCAATATGCCGTTAAGTATTGATGCCATTGCTGATATGCTTTGCGTTGGAGCGTTGTTAAGAGCGGGCGCCTGGCAAAGGCCCCCTACCCCTGTAGATGTGCAGATAGACGTGGTTGCCGGACCTATTGCGGGAAGCATCATACTCAAAACCATAGGGAAGAATACAAAGAATCCTATGAAAAGCCCGAGGAACGCGCCTCCGGCAGGCCGTGTCCATGGTATTGTGCGGAGCACTATCCCTACGAACAGAAACAGAGGGAAGACCGAATGTATCACAGAGAGCAGAAGCACGATGCCGAGCAGCAGCATCAGCATGAGGGTGATAAATTTCATAGAGAGGGAAAGCGCCCTTTCGATGACAGATAGTCCCGAAAACGGGGAGATACTGAAAGATCCAGATGCACCAGCGCCTGCAGGGAGTAGCGGTGAACTTGCTATTCCGAACGTGAAAGAGAGTTTTGCACGTTGGACTAATGAGAGCACCATCCCTGCCGTTGCCAGCTCAAATATGCTTGGAATCAGGTCTACAGAGTATGCAGAGAGAGATTCACATGCGGATCCGAACGTGTTTCCTGTATTGGAGAACCTATTCAATATAGAGGATGTGCTTAGGAACACTATTATTATGAGCAAAGTCACTAATATCTCTCCAATCTCTATCTTTGAGAACTGCTTAAGCCTGTTTATATCGAACGCGTATCCCAAGGCGAACGCTATACCCACTACTACTACCATTATCCCGATGATGATTATAGATATGGTTATGAGCTGGTTCGTTAAGGTGAGATTTGTATGTAGGGGTGTCAGCGGGGAAAGCACCTCCTGGCAGAATGCGGCTGACAGCGGGGACGCTTGCCTCGTGGTTGTGGCCGAGTATGCATAGCCTGCCATTGGTGCCACAAGGAGCAGTAGGACAGCAGCAAAAGCAGCCCATTTCCTGATGATGTCTCTCATATGCGCACCTATATCAGCCTGCTTAGCCCCATAAGCGCTGTGTCGCCCCCTAGCAGTCCAGACAGACCGAGTATTCCGCTCAGTGTTATGAGTATGTTTAGCAGTGGTAACCAATATATTGTGATTCCAGATATCCCATAGAACTCGAAGAGGTCAAACATCGTGTTTTCCGCACCGTTTGCGGTGCATGATGCTATCCCAAAGTCAGATATTACGCGTGGTATGGACCCACCAGCGAGCGATAGTATCGTATTTACCAGTGATACCCCTGGAATGAGCGCTACGCCTATCTGCTCCGACTCGCCGAGGAGCAGGCTTCCGTCCGCAGGCCAGCATCCTTCCGCTTTTGCTATCTTGTCCACCTGTGGAAGTATGAAGAGGTTGAGTTTGTAATTCTGTGATATTGTATTCGACAGTATGACGTTAGAGGTGCCTGCTGTGATTCCTGGAATGGCTCCCTGTACTGAGCTGGGCGGAAGATACGGGCTCAGGGAGGCATAACTGTTTGGATTGCCGAGCACAAGGTACTCGGCCGAGAGTATCGCAGGATAGAAGAATACCATGCCTATGGCTATCGCTATCAGGAGACCTCCGATCTTCCTTGTGAACAGTGTTGACCTGAGTACTATCCCTCCAAAAAGGAGGTATGGCCACACATACAGAGATACAGCTAACCATAGCATTTTTGTTATCATAATCCCTAAGGCAATGGACATCAATGAATACAGCGCTTGGAGCGATTTCGTAAGCATATTGAACCCGCTATACGGGAATACACTTATCTCTAAAGCGGGCTGCGTACTTACCGCTCCAAACCCTATCACTTGGCCGAAGCTAGAGTAGAACCCGACGTACGCTCCGAATATGAAGAGGTTGTTGAGCTGTACGACGAGCTGGTTCGTGAGGTTCGCGTTTATGATAGCAGATGCTGCCAATGGGTAGTTTATCCTTGTATCTACCGTTCCAATGCCTCCGGCATTTATATAATCGCATATCCCTAGATTATCTGACGACTGCGACACCAGCAGGGAACCCTTGCCGCCCTGGAGTATTGTGAGAGGTGAGTTGCTCTCGAGGTTTGTGCATGTGCTGGAAAGTTCGCTCTGGCTCATCAAGGACGTTTTATTGAGTGAGGTGTAGAACAGCATGGAGAAAATCGCTAGCGAGTATATGAGTATACTTATAATGACGACCGTGCCTACCAACTGCGCTATCTCACTCTTCGCCGAGGCTTTTACCCTTGAATTATTGAGGAGAGTGCCTATTATGTACCACACGCTTATTATGCCTGCGTCGATCAGCAGTGCTGCGATTGCCATGGGTAGAAGCTGCCCGCTTATGGCAGTATATCCCAAGGCAAACATATAATCTAACATACTTGCACCTATAACTGGTCCCAGAACCCTGGAGCCTCTATTCCTGAATTTAATGCTTTAGCGAAGCTCATCGCGAATCCTATTGTGACAGTCAGGTCTATGCCGAACATAAAGACCCCAATGAACACGAACATGGCAATGCCAGATATTATGTGCTCGGCCTGTGTGAACACAGTCTCCGGATTTATCGCACCTATGTTATTGAATAACGGACCTGTCACAAAGCTAGTTACCGGCGACAGAGAGAACCCTCCGAAGAATCCCGTGCTGTACGTTGACTGGAGCGGTTTGGAGAAGTAAGACTGCTGTATTGGTGTATTGTTTATAGCTGACGACAGACAGTTTGTGCATGTGTAAAGCGGGTTATTGGCGCTGAAGATGTACGAGACCGCATAGCTGTTGAACATTATCATCAACGGGTATATCAGATAGGCTGCTATGGCTATGGCGAGCAGGGCATTTCCGATATATCTTAGATCGCGTTCCTTCGAGCCCGAGGCGGCGAACGCTATGGACCTCACTATAATGGCAAACGGCAGTAGTACTGTGAATGCTATAGCCTGTATAACCGGCAACGCAAGCCACTGCACGAATAGCATCCCTATCATTGTTAGCAACAGTGTTGAGAACAATTGGAGGTACAAGGATGAGAGGCTGGTGAACAGGAAGCCGAGGTCGTAAGCGAATGTCGGCTTTATTGAGACTCCGATGACCTTTGTAGATAGCCCGGCGAGCGGGTTTATAGTAGG
>CAYPBZ010000011.1:0-20739 GCA_964409135.1 Microcaldota archaeon | reverse complement strand
GGGTGCGATTCCCGCCGAGTCCACCAATATTTACCAGGAAAGCCTATTTATCTGATCTTTCCAACATAGTGCATATGGCCATTGTAAGCAGTTGTATAAAAATGCTTATCGGAATGGACTGCACGAAAAGCCACAGGAACGCGGAGTTCACTGTCTTTCACGAAAAAGTCAGATGCCTGGAAGTTTTCTCCCTCCTGATTCTGTCTGAGCCGCTGTAATAAAATTTGAAGATAAGTGCAGAAGCGAATGTTATGATTGCTGCGGCGACGAACGTATAAGAGTAGCCAAGCAATTCCGATGCTATTCCAGAGAGGAGTGATCCGACCACTGCAGATAGTCCGAGAATCGCAACCCAGACGCCTATGTAATAACCGACCTTCTTGCTATTCCTTATTGAATCGTAAAGAAGCACAGAGGCAGCTATGTTCCACATCGCGTATGCTATCCCTCCGAAGGCATAGCCCACCATGTTCGTGTAGAAGAACGTTCCGAACGCAACGAACAGCGGTACTATGACTATTATGTATGAGGCGCCCCTTATCCAGGCCGAGGCGCTGTAGTACCTATGCAGGTCGGTCCTCCTTGTGAACAGGTATGCGACAGCAAGATACACCGAGAGCTGGAAGAATGCATTCACTATATTTATTGCGAATATGGAGCTGTAGCTCATGCCGAACCTCTTCAAATAAGGTATGTAAGACGTATTGAATAGGTTCATGCCACCATTGAATAGGGCTATCGCCACAAGAAGCATCTCAAAATTCCTGTATTCACCATCAAATATCCTATGCAGCCTTTCTATGAGCTTAGGGCCTGTGAGCAGGTTGGGGTGCGTGCTGAGCGCGTTGAGTGCTGGGAATATCCTATGGGCTGCCTTTATCTTTGCCCTCGGCAGCTGCTTTGGTTTAAGCTCTCTTATGGTTGCTGCGGCGAACACCAGCCCTGCTAGGTTGACTGCGAGCAGGAAATAGAGATAGTAAAGTATGCCTCCCTGTCCTATGAGAAGCCCCGGAATCATGGCGAGCAGCGACCCTGATATGCCGAAGATGCTGTATCTGCTGAAGAACTTTGGAAGGCCGGGGTTTCTCTCGGTTCCCATGACGAGTATGTTTATCGATGGGGATGCGGCTGTCGCAACAAGGGCATAAAGACCGTAGACCGCCTCAACGGCATGCGGCCCTGTGACGATACGGAGTATGAAGAGCACTGGGAATATGCCCAGTATGGACCCTATTATGAATAGTTTGTGCCTGTTGGTTCCGTACCAGTCTGTCATCTTGCCCCAGAACAGCGATGACGGTATTGCGACAAGGTTGTACAGCGTGATCGCGAAGCCGACGTTGATGACGCTGCCGTGCAGCGCTAGTATGTATAGTGGTATTATTATGCCGAGACCGCTGCTTATCGCGGATATCGGCATTACGGTAAGCAGCCAAGCTGACCTATTGTTCCTCAAGTAATCAGACCGTCGCATCTAAATGAGGAGAATGATTATTATATCCCTTTGTTGTGCGGCCATCCCATCACCTAACTGGTGAAAATCCTCAGCTAAATCAGATTAACCAAAAATCCTATGATGAAGCCGGAAAAAATACCGACGTATACAAGCTTCTGTTTAATCGGGTCTATATTCCTCAGCTGGTGCTTTATCATGGGCAGAATCACATATAATATCGCGCCTATCGCCAGGCCGTCGAATAATATATTGAAAAGAGTAGAACTGTAATAGAAACCTGTTACTCCTCCGATCACGGCCGGCAATCCACCGATCAGGAACAGTACCGCCATAACTCTAGGGTTCTTATCCTGACTTAAAAATGGGGCGGCTATCGGGAAACCCTCTGTCGTATTCTGTAAAATGAAGCCGATTAGAATTACCAATGCCACACCAGAAAAGAGGCCGAGGCTGACAGAGGCAGAGCCGAATACAAGGCCTTCAGTAAGGTTCTGCAGGCCCATGCCTATGGCAATCATCAGCGATACCTTCGCAGGAGACAAGCCACTCTTTGACCTATTCTCAAAAATGTAGAGCATGAAGAAGCCTATAGTCACTGAGATGACAAATACCGTGCTTAGGATAGGATTCGCCCCATAACCATCAAGCGCTCCGCCAGCATACAGGTTCGGGGCCACATCCGCAAAGATATCAGCCATGAGGAATAAAAGTATCCCTATCGCGACTGCACCAAGGAGCCTAGTGGTCCTCTCACTTGTCCTCTTTCTAAGGATTATAGGTAACGAAAGATAAATGGATAAACCCATTACTAACGAAAATATAACTGTTCCGATAAAGCTAGACATTCTATCCCTTAGGGATTGATAAAAGAGCTGCCTATTTATAGCTTTGTACTGGCAAAAAATACTGCCTGTTTGAGAATGCTGAGCCCGCAAGCCGAAGTATTAATCTGGGTCACGACTTCTCAGCCTTTTTCTTCTTTGTATCGTGCTCGCTCTGCTTTTCTATGAACTCCTTTAGCCCAGCTATGCCCATCGGAAGCGGTAGGCTGAAGCCCTTAGACTCGGTCGGTATGAATACCATCACATTCTTGCCGGCAAGACTTATCTCATACATCATGTTGAGCCCTCTCAGCTGCATGGCAAAGGGATCCTTCTCATACTTGTGTGCTGCCTCAAGCATCTTGTCAGCCGCAAGGGATTCACTCTCAGCTAGTATCACCCTGGCCTGCTTCTCCCTGTCAGAGGTTGCCACTCTTGCCATCGCGTTCTGCAGGTCTGGCGGTATCGCCACATCCCTTATCTCAACAGATATCGCTTCTATACCCCATCCCATTATCCTCTCCTCTATGAGTTTCTGTATGTCCTTGCCTATTAGGTCTCTTCCAGCAAGCATCAATGAGAGCTCGCTCTTTCCTATCACATCACGCATCGCCGTCTGCGACGCAAGGAGCACAGAGTCGTAGTACGATTGCACATTGAGTATCGCGCTCTCAGGGTTCTTTATCTGCCAGAAGAGTATCGCATCGACGTCTACCGGCACATTGTCCTTTGTCAGGGTCTTCTCTGCCTTGAAAGCCGTGCTTATGACTCTTAAATCCAACTTTACCGGGGTCCGGTCTATGAGTGGTACTATCAGGTAAGGACCCGGCCCTATCACACCTACATATCTACCAAGGCGGAAGACGGCCATCCTATTCCACTGGTTCAGCACTCTAAGTGACAGTGCAAGAATGATGATGAATATGAAGAAGAATACTATGCCTGCCGACATTATACTGAACGTAATGTAGTACGCCAGCCCTGTTATTATTGCTATTACAAGGATGTCTACTGCCGCAGCTGCACCGAAAGCATATGTCCTCGCAGACCCAATAGATGGTTTCTCGCCAGCCATAACAAATAGATAGGCACGAGAGCCTATTTAACACCTTGCCTATAAACGCTTAGCGAATAAACTGCGACCAGTCATGCACTAAGTGCTATGATGCAGGCTGCCCTCACAATGTTTTTAATTCATCTTATATAATAAAGAGTGATATATTCTAGACAATGTATGTAAATCGGAATGTGTGATAGGCTTGGCTGAGAAAAACAAAATCGGAACAGCAGTCGCGGCAGCTGTAGGCCTAGGTGCAATCATAGGTGCCGGAATATTCGTGCTGAGCGGCACTTCCATTGCCCTGGCCGGGGCAGATGCACTATGGGCATTCGTAATAGTCGGGCTAGTCGCAATAATCATAGCATTGGAGCTCGGTGAGCTCGGTGCTCTTCTGCCGCATGTCAAGGGTGCATCATATCCCTATACATACAAGGCGTTCGGCAGTGAACTCGGATTTATGACAGGCATGCTCAGGTATATGGCCCTATCTGTGTCTATAGGGGCCATAGCGCTCGGGTTTGGCTCTTACCTCTCCAATTTGCTCTTCGGGCACCTCTTAGGGATGTTCCCGATACTGTTCGCCATAATCCTGATAGTAGTGCTGGCCCTGGTTAACATGCTGGGTGTGAGGAAGGCGGCAGAGATGGACTTTGGTCTCGTCGCGATAAAGATATCCATACTGTTAATATTCGTGGCATTCGCGGTATTCGTCGTGATGTCAAAGCCTGGAGGCATACCGGTATTGTCGTTCAGCGCCTCAGGAGGCGCGTTCGGAAGCATATTCGCTGCAAGCGTTATAGTGTTCTTCGCCTACTCTGGCTTCCAGTCTATATCTACTATCACCGATAGGATCAAAGGGGGCGCCAAGGGCTATGTCAAGGCGATAATATCGGCAGTGCTGATAAGCATAACGATATACGTCCTAGTTGTGCTGGCTATGCTGTTGCTCGTTCCGGCGAGCGCATACGGAAGCCTTCTCACTGCAGATCCGCTCTCGTACGTTCTTGGTCATGCGTATGCTCCGTCCTGGCTGAGGCTTCTCACTGATGTCGGGGCACTCGTTGCAACAGCATCCGCAACAGTCGCAATGATACTCAGCTCGTCAAGATCCTTGTATCAGATGAGTGAGGATCGTCTTCTTCCAAAGTTCTTCAGGAAGTACAATAAGAACAGGGATTCGGCCTCGAACGGCATAATCATCTCTGCGATTATAGGGATAGTGATGCTATTCTCGGGCAACATATATGTAATCGCATCGATAGCCAACTTCGGCCTGATGTTCGACTACTTGCTCATAGGGTTCGACGTAATGCACTTCAGGAGGATAGGAAAGGTATCACCATTCAGAATGCCCCTTTACCCGTACCTCCCGATAATCGGAATAGGGCTTCTGTTCGCATTCTTTACCGGACTGAACAAGAGCATCCTGGTAATAGGCATAATACTTGTGATACTGCTGCTGGGCGTGTATTATCTCTTAAGAGAGATCAGGGAGAAGAAGATTATAAGGGAGCAGTTATTTAACTGAGTGTACATCCAAACTTTGTTCGGTTGCCTGCTAACACGATTAATCTCCAATTTCCTTTATATACGCATAAAAACATATCCGCGCATAATATAATGATGAGTGCATAGTAATGATCGTCACGTAAACCATGACGAAAAGCGTCTATGCGCATAACAGGAAAACCACACAATTAATGATTGAAACGAGTGAGCCTATGATGCCAAACATCAATCCAAGAGATTTAAAGAATATGATGGACAAGATGGGGATAATCTCATCAGAGATAGAAGCGAACAGGGTTGTGATAGAATGCCCTGACAAGAAGATAGTGATAGACGCCCCTCAGATAATGAAGATAGACGCGCAAGGAAACACCAGCTTCCAGATAAGCGGGACGGTCTCCGAAGAGCAGAACGAGGCGCCGAAGATCGAGATAACTGAGGAGGATATCGATACCGTGTCGAGGCAGAGCGGCTCTGACCATGATATAGCAAGGGCAGCCCTCGAGGAATCGAATGGGGACATAGCCGAGGCCATAATAAAGTTAAAGAAGGGAGAGCACGAGTCCTGACGTCGGTGTGTTATTGCACGAATATCTCCTTGTCTCTGATCCGCGTTTCAGGAACGCCGCCATAGCAGAGCTGGAATCCCTATGCAAGCAGAAAATCAGATGCGATAGTGTCCTAGACAAATACTTCTCTGCAGTAAGTTCTGATTCTGACATATATGAAGGGTATCTGGAATCAGCCCATGACAACATATTCACATATGCCCTGCTAAGGGCGCAAAGGGTCGAGGCCAGCAACGGCCTTCCCGAAGTCTCTAATTCGATAAACAGTCTTCTAACCAGCGGACGCACATTCAGGATATTTGTGAGGAACATAGATCACAGCGATTCTACCCCCAGGGAAGCTGAGATAGCCTTGGGCAGCGGATTAGATTCGGAAGAGCACCACGCAAATCTCTCTGATCCTGACGATGCGATATGTGTGCTCTTTACCAAGAATGAGTATATAATAGGAATCTCAAAAACAGGGCGCCAAAACTACTGCATAGAGAACATAATACATCCGAAGAACACCAGGCCATACACTCAGATAAACAGGGCCGAGCTCAAGCTGGAAGAGGCTATAGCGTACTTTGGCATAGACATGCGAAACATAGGCACATGTATAGATGTCGGGGCATCCCCTGGAGGATGGACAGACCTTATGCTAAGAAATAACAAGCGCACAGTATCGATAGACAATGCACCGATGGCGTATAAAGAGCTGTGCAGATACGGCCCTATACTCATCATCACAGAATCAGACACAGAGAAGATACAGGAATTAGTGTCAAAGATAGACTCGAATATACTCATAAGCGGCTTTGGCGATAATCTCTCATTAGGCTCATATGGGCTGATCCACATAAAGTCGAACGTAAACCCAGGAAGCATGCAAGGGCTCGAATCTGTTCTGAGAAGGTTTGGAAAGGCAGATGCTCTGCTCATAGACTGCAACGTCTCTTCTGGTGCCATACTTTCTATAGTCGTGCGCATGTCGTGGTTTCTGACTCAGGGAAGCATGCTCGTATATACACTGAAGATAAACCGCAGGAACGTAATGAGATGCATATCAGAGGCGGTGGACTCACTGTCCGCATATTACACTGACATAAAAATAAAGAAGCTGGTACACAACAGGCGCGAACTCACACTCGTCGCAAAGAGAAAATAACTATGATTTCATCTTGAATGCCTGGGCGTACGGAACATCTCCTACTCTTTTAACAGAGCTCTTGTCCACCAGGGACCTCTCAACTGCGATGCCAACCGATTCATCCCCTACAATGTTAACGGAGTTAAGCTCCCCCAACTCTTCCACTGTCGGGACAGACTCCTTTTCTATAAGCTCTCCCTTGTAAAACTTTGAGTAGCTCTTTATATCTATCTCAATGTCTCCATCGTCGAGGACCTTGTCTATGAGAGACTCGTCGCACATTGCGACCACCTTGCCGTTTTCCGAGTTATGGATCTTCAGATATATCAGCAAATCACCCATATTTATAGACGAAAAGCGTTGCAAAGACGTACATGAACCCATACCATGCGAGCCATATCCCGCCTATGATGTTCTGCGCGCTTATCGCGATGTAGCTCAGCAGTATTATGCATGCCGAGAAGAACAGCTCTACTCTTGTACTTATAAGGGTCAGGCGCATGTCTCCCTTGCTATCCTCCACGCTTCTCTTCCACGCCGCGAAGGGGTTCTTATTAAGGAACACGGCCAGTGCCGCCTTGGCCCTGATTATAGCCAGCGCATAGTTGAGCGCGAATATCATAATGCCTTTCTTTACAGACTTGAAGTATATCTTCGTCAGTATTATGGGCGCTGTTATGGACAGGAGCAGAGCCAATGAGCCAAACACCTCCAGTACGGAGCTTATGTTTCCTATGCCGAGCGCCGTGCCTGCCCATGCTCCGGCAGAGAACACTATGAATATTGACACTATGGTAAAGCATATCAGTATGACAGATATGTAGTTGAGCCCGAACCCGTGCATAAGGTAGTCCACGTGGCTTATCCACTGGCTCTTCAAGTTCTTCCTTTTGCTTAGGTAGTATTTCAGGAACTCGGTATCCCCGAAGTTGTAGCGCCACTGCTGCCTCGAAAGCCCGCTGAACGTCTTTATCGGAATACCCACAGCATAGACCTTGGGTATGTACAGCCCTTTATATCCAAGTCTATCGGCCTCAAAGCTGAAGAACGTGTCTTCTATCACGTACTTCGGGAATCCGCGTGTCCTGTCAAGCACTGACCTTCTTATTATGCCGCACGACCCGGCATATATCGCTGTATTGTTCAACGAGCGCGCCGGCTCTATGAACTTAAAGAAGAACTCATCAAACAGACTCACAGAATCCGAGAAAAGAGAGCCCTTCATGTATGTCTTCTCGGTCTGCACATATGCGAGCTTCTCGTCCTCGAAGTAAGGCAGAAGGTCCATGAAGAAGTTCTTGTCGGTCAGCCGCTCGTCATAGTCGAATATCGCGATGTACTCCTCGCCAGACACCTTTAAAATCTTGTTGAGCACTCCCGCCTTCCCGCAATTGCTTTTGGTCCTGACATAAGTTATATTGTTGGACTTGCAGAACCTCCCCATCTCGCGTATCAATTCTTCGTTGTCACTCATGTCGCCCAGGTAAAACCTGATTCTGCCTTTTGGATACCTCATCCTCTTCAGGCTTGTTAGCGTCCTTTTGACTACCGCTGAATCCTCATTCCGTATTGCCATTATAACAGCAACCTTTGGATATCTCTTTATATGGGACAATTTCTTTGTTATGCCGTTCAGATAGTCAAGATAAAAGTATGACTTGTAATAGAGGTATGCCGCATAGCTGTTGAAGAACCCGGTGATTGCCGATAGAACCAGGAATGCACTGGCTATAACAAGCATGTAATACGTCCCGGAGATGGTAAACAAGTACAGGGAGAAGGAGACGCTGGTTATCGATAGGAACACGAACAGAATCACTATGAAAAGCCTGCTGGTAAACCCGCCACCGAAGAACTTGCTGCGTCCGAATCTCATACTTCGCTCTCCCATTGAAACCACTTATATAATAATGATGGTATTAAACTATTTAAGTTATTTCGCTAAGAACAGTTATAATGCCGGGATGGCGGAATCTGGTATCGCGCCAGAACATAGGCGAAACTCGAGATCTGGTTTCCGTAAGGAAGTTTGGGTTCGAATCCCAATCCCGGCGTTCTGTTTTAGCGCCGCATCTACATGCTCAAATAAGCAAAATGGCGATATCATGGGAGAAACAAAGTCGATCGGCATGGTTGGGCTGGGCGACATGGGGAGCGCCCTCACGGATAAGCTGTACAGTAAGGGATACTCTCTCGTGCTGTACAACCGCACCAAAGATAGATGCTCAAGGTTTGAAGGTATGCCACGCATACAGATAGCAGACAGCCTCGGCGATCTGGCAAAGAGGCTAGAAAGCCAGGAAGGACCATCAACAGTATGGCTTATGGTCAAGGGCGGCCAGCCGACAAACGGCCTTGTGGCCGAGCTCTCCGGACTCATGCAGAACAACGATGTGGTTATGGACGGATCTAACTCAAGGTATACTGATTCCATCGAGAATTACGATAAACTCAGGTCGAACGGCATACATTACCTTGATGTAGGATGCGCCGGAGGCCCTAGCGACATCCCAACCGGCGTCTCTTTAATGGTAGGTGGGGACAGGGCAGCGTTCGACAGATCGAAAAGCATACTTATGGATATTGCAGGAAATGGGGGATATGGCTATGTCGGGGGCAGCGGCTCTGGCCACAAGCTCAAGCTCATACACAACCTGATATTCTACGGTATATTTCCGGTCTACTCCGAGGCAGCGGCCCTGCTCGATCTTAATCAGACAGGCCCAACCGGATTCGACATTGACGAGTCCCTCCGCCTCCTAGAATCGAGCCCACCTATAAACCACGACATAATGGCCGCGATACGCAAAGCGTTCAAACACGGTGACATGTTAAATGATGCCCCGCCTCAGATAAATGTCTCGGAAGCTGTAAGGTGGTTCGACGATAACATGAAAAGCCTCGGGGCGCATCTGCCAGTAACAGACGCCATACTAGGGATGTACAGCTCCATGCCCGAGAGGTGCAGATTGATATACTCAAAGGCAAAGAGGATAATTACAGGGCACTAACGAGTGCAATCACAGGAACCTTGCAAGATTGAACTGCTTTGTATTGGCCTCGTCGTATGTCCCGAACACCGTGTCTATCTCCTTCTTGAGGAGAAGGACCCTCTGCTTCACGTAAGGCTCAAGTTCGTACCTCTCAATGAGCGAGAGCGCTATCCCCAAATACTTCTCTATGCCTCCTTTCGATATCGTCAGGAGTATCTTGCCCCCGCATTTGTCGCACTTCCCTATTAATGGGACACGCCTGTACTTTGCATTGCATGACACGCACCTGAACCTCTGCCTTGAGAACGAGTGCAGGTTGCCCATAAGGTCCGGTATGAAATGGCTGGTTATGAGCCTCTTTGCCGTGTCTTTCCTGTCTACGCTGACTAGCATGTCCATAAGCTTGAATTGCTCGTCCACCTTCTCACTCATGGTCTTCATGAGTGTGTATGCGCTTCTATTCGGCGCCCCGTCTATGGCGCCAACTCCGCTCCCATGGCTGAACATAATGTTTGTGAATGCTCCATGCCCGTTAAGGCGCATCTTCACACTCTCAACGCTCACGTCTCCAGGGGCAAGCCTCTCCATCGTCGCGTCGTAAAAGCTGAGAGGATATGATTCTACCACATCCATCTCATGCACCTCATCATCTACCTCTTCTGGCTTTACGTTGACAGTGAGCACGAGCGGAGCGTCCATCGTTCCTCCGATCGTAACTGGAAGATAACCTCTCGAAAAGTTTATCAGGGCGTCCAGGAGAAGCATCGTAGTGTCTTCATCACCATCGCAATTCCTTCTTCTTGCACATATCAGGTAAGGATGGCAGAACCCCACATTTGCAGACGTGAAACCTATTATGCGCCCGAGCACTCCTGCCGAGGTGTGCGGCGATAAGGTTATCACGTACCTTCCTACCATGTCTTTCGCTCCTGATGCATTGTAAAACCTGTCCATCTTGTAATGCTTCTCAAGCATGTCGTCCACGAACCCGGCTACTCTGAATAGGAACTCTCCCCCACGCCTGTTCATTATTATGTCCTGATGCTTCAGCTCTACAAGCTGGTCGTCCCTCTCAAGCTTCTCCCCAATATAATCCTCTGTGTATCCAAGCTCGACAAGTCTCTCAACGTCGGTCCCTACCTCTCTCGGGTAGAAATGCGTCATCGGCGCATCGGTAGCATCGAATCTGCACGTCCCGTCCTTGAACACATAGACGTCATGTATACTTCTCAGTATGCCTTTCTCCATAGGTTCCGTTATCTTGTCGTGGCTCACCAGACCTTTGACTCCCTTCACAGATTTCGGCAGAGTGTTTATATTCAGGTTCCTCAATGCTGCGCTTACCAGCTTTGTTAAGGATACGCTGCGCGTCTCGCTAGCCACTGTCCGTGTTCCGCATCTGCTGCATATCTTGTCGATTGTTTTGATTCCGCACTTCTTGCAGTACCTCTCTATCTTTGCGCCGCACCCGTGCACGCTGCAGAATCCGGACGTGACATACTCCTTTCCTATAATGCACCTGAACCTCGCAACATCAAGGTCCACACCGCCGGACTTGAACTTCCTGGACTCTGCCGCATAGGCCTTTGAGACATTCCTCTCCTTGCCCCCGTACTCACCTATCGGGAACAGAAGGTTTGGAGAGGGTTTCATCAGCCGCTCTCCGGCCTTCTCCGGCCGTCCCATCCTTCCTCCAATGCAGTACGACCTTCTCATTATCTTGAATGGCGACACGCTGTTCATCATGGACAGTACGTCATTCCCCTCTGCCTTATACTCAACAGAGAGGTCTATGTTGCCATCGGCGCAGAATCCGAACGAGGTCAAGAGACTCTGCGCATCGCCATTCTCCACTATTATATGGTCACCTCTGTCTACATGCGGCACGCACATGAATTCCAACGCCTCTCTTACACTCTCTATGCTCTCTTCGAATCTCATGCTTCTGAGCCCGAATATAGTGTTGCCTTCGGTGGACAGCGATGCCCCGCGTATGGCGCTGAACATTATAGGCATGTGATAATCCTCGATGTTTTGGTACTCGTAGAGATAGCGGGGATGTATCGGCACGCCATATTTTTTTGATGCCTCATAAGCATCCCTGAACGATTCTATCGTTGGTATGTTCTGACAGCCTGCCTCTCTAAGCTGCTCCTCCCAATACTCCTCCACATAGCTTGTGGGAATGAGCTTCGTGTTTGTCTTCCTGAAGTCTCCATACGTGACCAGTATGTCCCCTATCGAGAGTATCTTGCTCACCTCGGATCTGCATTCCTCTGCCTTCTCTGCTGTGTTGACCCTGAACGCCTCTCCGCTCTTCAGCTTCACGAACGGTCCCTCTATCGAGTCTACCGGCATAGCTACGCACCCTTTCCCTGGTTTCTCGATCTTGAGCTGCGTCCCTACAGCTATGAACCGTAGTAGTATCATAGTGGCCGGATTGAACCCCTTCGCGGCTATGCCTGTGACTCTAGCCCTTCCATATCTCAATCTGAACGCCCCTGGGTAGTCGGGGTACGCGAACACCGGCCTTCCTGCAACCTGCTCCTGCAGGAATACAGCATCATTCTCTACAACCTCTCCGTCTTTCGACGCCTTCTCCACCTTTATTATATTGTTGAGCCATCCCCAGTCAAGCCCGGCGTTCTTTGTGTGCTTGAGCACGCTTTTGGCCTTCTGTGCCACCCCCTCGCAGAGCACGAGGCATACGCCTCCCCGTATCTTGTTTGTTATAAACTCCTCCTTGCCGTTTGAATCGAGCCTTTTCACGTCCCTATGTGTCCCTACCTCAAAGTCGCCCGTAGGGATACCATCAATACAGACCGGGCAGTTCTCCAGTATGGTTCTGACGTCCTGCTCTGGAGGCATGTATTGCAGCCTGGCAGCCCTCGCATTGTATACCTGTATCTCCTCCAAGCATCTCTCTATCTCGCTCGGCTGCGCCTTATACTGCCCTATGCCAAAAATTCTTCTTCCAAGGTCTGCGAGAGCGACGGAGAGCGCCGCGCTCGTGCCCCCCATGCCTCTTATCGGTCCGGCGTAGAGAAGAGATATGTAGTCGGAGCCGTCCGGGTTCTTGTGCATCTCTATGCCCTGCATGCCCTCTGTGGGTGCCACAACCACTCCCTCGGTGAGCACAGACATCCCTACCCTGACAGCGAGCTCCAGCCTGCGCTTGATGTTTATAGCCCCTATGCGCTCTGCCAGCTCGTCATCAGTGCATATTATCTCAACCATCCTGAACGAAAGGCTCTGGCTGCTCCTTCCCTCGGATTCTCTTCTTATTATGTCTGCTATACCATCTACTCCGATTATACCCTCTACTCTCGACGCAATGTCTGGAGCCGCAAGTATCTCCACACGACTTTCCGGGTCATAGCCCCTGCTTCGGGCTTCGGATGCTATGGAATTCTCTATCATGAAGTGCTTCGAAAGCTCCCCGAAATACTCTTCTATGTCCACATCAACCACTGAAGTCTACAAAGCTGAACCTGTACGGCTTTGTCTCAAGGACCGGCATTATGCACGGGGTCGGTATGTGCCCCTGCCTTATCTGAAGGTCTGTTATGCTCTGCCATGTCCCGCTGTTGACTACGTCCACACCATGGTAATTCGTCAGCCCTATCTTGTGTATATGCCCCATGTTCAGTACATCTGGTATCTCGTTTATGACCATGTTGTCTCTCTTGCTCGGCAGTATAATGTTGCCTCCATATATGGGCGAGAGGTGCCTCCTCTTCAATATCTCCACCATGGCCTTCTCGGGCTTTGAGTAGCTGTTCCCTGGAATGTTTCGTATTATTGAATCCAAGGAGGTACCATGGTATGCCAGTATGTCTATGCCGTGCAGGGTCATGTACGTCGGATTCTGAACTAGGTGCACGTTGCCCCCATTTATGTTCACTAGCTCTTCCGGGAACCTGGGCTGAGGTTCGGCCCTCTGGACCGAGTCATGGTTGCCCGGCAGCATGAATATGTGTATGTAATCCGGTATCGCCTCTATGTAATTCGAGATCATCTGATACTGGGCCTGCATGTCAGTGACGGCAAGGTACCTGTCCTGACCAGGATAAACCCCTATGCCGTCTGCCACGTCTCCGCCTATGACTAGATATTTCACCTTCTCGGCTATCTTTCTGTCCTTGTCCACGTTTCCACTGAGCCAGCCTATCATGTTCCTGAAGTTCTTCTCCATAAAATTCTTGCTACCTGCATGCATGTCTGATACGAACGCTATCGCGATATCGTCTTCAGTAGTCTTCGGCCTTTTTATTGGAACGTCCGGCCAGATGAGCTGGTTTGCTATGAGCAGCTCTCCGGCAATCTTACCCTTCACGGCTATCACCTCATCATACACCAGCGACGTCGCGTCATCGTAGAGGTTGCCTGATATTCCCATCCGCCTGTTCATGAAAATCACCCTGGCGTTCCCTGTGCTGTCCTCCACCTCGACCATCATGTTGTTATTCCTTGTAATGTGCTTGTCCCTGACCATGCCTATTATGCATATCTCCTTGCCGTCATTGTAATTTTTCATCCCTGATATATCTCTAAGGGTCTGCGACAGGGACCTGCTGCCCTCTATTAGCTTCTTTATTCTATCGAGCCTGTCGTTGAAATAGCCGACGAATGAGCTTACGCTCCCCTCAGCAAATCCTATGTCGTACTCCCTTATGGAATACTCCACCTCTATGTCAGACGCTACAGGTGCGTATTCGGATGGACGGGATACCTCTATAGGCACCGGTATCTTGTCGCCCTTTATAGAATCTATCGTCCTGGCAAGCTCCGCGTTGGTGATTATGCGCACCCCTCCCTCATCAGAGTACTCCTCAAGAAGCCTGGACGCAATCGCATCTATATCTCTGACGTTCAGTGATTCAACGTCCAAATCTGCCGATAACACCACTCTCTTGCCAGAAAGCCTCTCCACTAACTCCACAATTATCTGCTTCGTCTTTTCACTCCCCATAAACCTACTCTTTGATAGACTCGAGCATGCTCAGCACACTCCATATGACTGTCCTTGCTTGAAGGGGAAGGTTCACATCATTGCTGACCGAGTCAAGGCTGTATATCGCAGAGGATATCCTCACCCTGTAATCTCCTTTAGAGTTTAGCTTCTCCCTGGCCTGGCTCACCATCCCCCGCACGTTCTTAGGGACACTCATGTCATTAAGCAGCATGTCTATCTGGTCATTTATCTGACCTATCTTTTCCTCTATCCCTGCTTGGTCCGCCATAAAAATCGCCTAAAATATCTCAATCTGAAACACAAACCAGATTAATCATATATTGCACAACAAACTATTTATAGCTAACAGAACGCCGTTGAATTAATCAGTCCGCGCCCCGGTGTCTTGAAGTAATCAAATATTTATGCGTTGCCGCGTGCGCCCTCCTAGCTATATGATGAGGTGGAGCGAATGCCTCGCAAAGGTCCCAAGAAGTATTGTCACCAACGCCACCCCTATGGATATCAACAAGGTCTTGGCTATCCTCTTTGTTATGCTCGTGCCGCTTACGATTGCTATGATCGTTGATGCTATTGTCAGCATCACACTGGTAAGAATTATCGCCGAAGCTATCGCATAAACCCCGCCTGCGCCGAAGATGAATGGAATCAAAGGCACGACAGCGCCCATGGCATAGAATACCCCCATATACAATGCCGATATCTTCGGCCTGGACATCCCGTCCTCCCTAACATTTATACTTCTCTCGTACTCTGTCGAGAGGTATGCGCCTGCGGCCATCGAGAGTGTTCCAGATACTGCGACTATTAGCCCTCCGATCAGTACAACATAAGAGGCATGGAGAGCGGCGGCAAGGCCCACGACAGCAGCAAGCACCTCTACTAACCCGTCGTTCATCCCGAGCACCACGTCCTTTATATTGTTGAGTATATGGTTGTACTGTATCACTTTCTTTTCGAGCGGGCGCATGTTTTCCTTCTCGTCATCTCTTATTCTGTTTATCACGCTCTTCTCTACGTTCGAGAGCCTGAACCTCTTCGCGGCGCTTATCATCTTGTCGTAGAGTACACCTTCGAGCCTCTCCACCGTCCTCACTGTCAGGGCGACACCAAGTACTCTTCTCATAAACAGTATTCTAGAGGCGGACAACTCTATTTTGTACTGGCTGACGTGCAGGTCGTCACTGCTTATAATCTTCTTCCATAGCTCTGCATGCCTCTCCTCAAGCGCAGCTATCTTCTCCAGTATGATTCTGGTGTCCTTGTCCTTCTCGATTTCTGCCATCCTTCTTGCAGCGACAGCATGTACCCTCTCCATGACATAAAGTCCCTTCAGAAATCTCTTCTTGCCATTACGAGCCACGTCATCTACCTATGGTCTTTTTCAACTCTTTCAGATCCATACAATTTATTATTCTGTCTCTCGGAAGCCATCCACGCCTCGCTGTCCCTACTCCATACCTAAGGTTCTTAAACTGCTTCGTCGAATGTGCGTCCGAGCCTATTGAAAAGTTAATCTTGTATTTCGAGGAAGCCATTATATTAGTATCGCCTAGGTCCAGCCGTGAGGGTGTGGCGTCTATCTCGAGAGAAACCCTGTTCTGCTCCGCGGCCTCTGCTACTCTCTCTATATCTATGTCGTAGCCGCCTCTTCCGAGAAGCACCCTGCCGGTCGGATGCCCGAGTATGTCTATGAGTCCGGATCGGATTGCCACGACAATACGGTCTGTCATCTCATATCTTCCCATATTGAATGCGCTGTGGACCGATCCCACTACGCAGTCCATGCTCTTCAATGTCTTGTTCTCGAGGTCGAGCGTTCCATCTCTTAGTATGTCGACTTCCGCCCCTTTCAGCACCGTAATCCTCCCGTCAAGCCTCTTGTTCAGAGCATCTACCTTCTTGAAGAACCTTCCGAACTGCTTATCGTCCATGCCTTTAGCCACTTTCAGGCTCTTCGTATGGTTCGTGGTAGCGAAGTACTCGAGGCCGGAGCTGATTGCGGCCTCCGCCATCTCTTCGATAGTATTACTGCCGTCCGTATCCTTTGTATGCGTATGAAGGTCTCCTTTTATGTCGGAAAGCTCGACGAGCTTAGGCATCCCGTGCCTCATGGCAAGCTCAATCTCGCCCCTGTCCTCTCTCATCTCCGGGGGAATGTACTGCATGCCCAGCTCTTTGTATATATACTGCTCATCCTTGCCCTTTGCTATGTCCTTGCCATTCTTGTCGAACAGGCCGTATTCACTAAGTTTGTATCCTTTCTTTATCGCTATCTTCCTGGTGCTGACGTTGTGGTACTTGCTGCCGGTGAAGTATTGCAGTGCAGAGCCGAAGCTTTCAGTGGGTATCACCCTAAGGTCACAGTTTATCCCCATACGCAGATGCACGGTCGTCTTGGTGTCTCCCTTTACTATGACTCTGTCGACATTATCCATCTTGGAAAACAGGTCCATTACCTGCCTTGGCTTCGTAGAGGCAACAAGTATGTCTATGTCGCCTGACGTCTCACGCATCCTCCTTATGGACCCTGCTATCTCCACTCTGTCGACAAGCCCTGTGCCAGAGAGCCTTTCAGCAATCCATTCTGCCTCCGGCAGGGCATCACCGAGAAGCACCCTGCCCATGCCGGACTCCATGACCTCTATACCTCTGGCTATGAGCTCCTCGCTCTTGGCCCCAAATCCCTCAAGCTCTTTTATCGTATGCTTTTTCAGCTCCGCTTTAAGGCCTTTGACGTCCTTTACCCCCAGCCTTTTGTATAAGGTTATCAACCTCTTCGGCCCCATCCCCTCTATCTTTCTAAGTTCTCTGAAGTCTATAGGGTACTCTTTCTTCAGCTTGTCGTATTTCTTCATATGCCCTGTCTCCAGATACTCCATTATTGATCGGGATATGCCCTCTCCTACCCCGGGTATATCCATAAGCGCCGCTCTCCCACCTCTCTTGTATATCTCGTTTATATCCTCCTCAAGCGATTCTACGCTCTGCGCAGCCCTTTTGTATGCGCGGACCTCAAACCCTGTCTTGGGCCTCTCATCAACACTAAGAATATCGGCAATCTCGTTAAGCATGTCTGATATCTCATTGTTCTTCATCGATATTCAATGGAAGAACAATAATAAAAATGTGGGTGTGCCTACCTTATCCTTGTACCAGGAGGCAGCTCCTTGTCTGGCATTAGAAGCGCGAGAGTGCCGCCGCCCTCGCCAGCAAGAACCATCCCCTGCGATTCTATCCCAGCCACATTCTTAGCGTCGAGGTTCACAACAACTACTACCTCTCTCCCGACGAGCTCCTCTGCCTTATACCTATCTTTTATCCCGGCAGCCACGGTCCTTGCGCCCAACTCCCCCAGGTCAATTTTAATGGCATAGATCGGGCCTCTCGCTCCCTCTACATCATTGACTTCTAATATCCTGCCTATCCTAAGCTCTATTCCAAGGAACTCGTCTATGCTGACCGTGCAATCACCTTGCCATACAGAGATACATGCACAACATATTTATTATTTAACATTAGTATTTTTGTCTGTTTGCTATTGATGGAGATGGGATGCCAGGAACCATATACCTGCACGCAGGGACGTACAAGACTGCTACAACACTCATACAGTCATTAATGGTCAGGTACGAGAAGGATCTGTTAAAGAGAGGAGTGTACATCCCAAAAACCGGATTGCTTGATACGAACAAAATCTACAACCACGCCAGAATCGCATATGAGATCCTGACGTATGAGAATCCAAAGGGATGGAAGCTTCTCCACACAATGCTGGACGAGGCAAGATCCGGCAAATACTACAAGATTCTAGTGTCGTCAGAAGACATATCTGCTCTATCTATGTATCCACGCAGGCTTAGAAGGCTGAAGCAGGTACTCGCTTCCAGCGGATATAAACCAAAGATAATACTTGCGACAAGAGACCCAGAAGAATTCGCCGAGTCCTTTTACGTCGAGATGGTCAAGGAGGGGTATGCCAAATCTCCTGACAGGTTTGTCGATGATGTAATAAAAACAGATAACATAACGCACACGAAGCCTAACGGCATAAGGATTAGACTCCCAACAAACCAGGGGAATATCGTAAAACCTTTTGTGAGAGTGTTCGGAACCGCCAATGTCATACATATCAGATACTCACGAGCGATAGCGGAACGGTTCTTCAAGATATTCGATATAAAGGTATCGGGAAAAGACATGTTCTCAAACGAGAGGTACGACAGCAACAAGATCTCTCTGCTCATATGGCTGAATAGGGTAGCGCCGTATCTCAAAATCGACAGGGAAAAGGCTCTACGTCGCCTGAACATCCTGCTCAGGCGTCTGCCCAACTATGGGAGGTTTGAGTTTCCTACGGCGGCCAGGGACCGCCTGTCCGCATACCTGAAATCCCATTGAATTATAGCCAGCCAAGACTAACAAAGGTATATAGTTGTATTCCTGGAATAATATGTGTTACACGTGTAACATAATATCTCTTTAACTGCAAGTGGTCAGAATGAGTATATATACAAAGCAGAAGCAGGGCGCCTCCCGCACTAAGAAGTCAGGCAACGGCAAGCGCAAGATAAAGTTTGAGCACAAGCGCAGGCACGAGCGCGGTAGCTACTTCACAGCTACGAAGCTGGTTGGTGAGAATGAGACACGTCCTACAAGGCACAAGGGCGGAAGTATCACAAGGGTCCTTAAGAATGCAGGGTTCGCCAATCTCCTCACCGATGAGGGATATGTCAAGGCAAAGATAATGAATGTCGTCGAATCAAAGGACAACAGAAACTTCGCAAGGCTGAACATAATAACAAAGGGCACTGTGATAGAGACGGAGAAGGGGAAGGCAGTTGTGCTCAACAGGCCAGCCAGGGACGGCAGCATAAACGCCCGCCTTCTCAAGTAGGAGATTTCATGCCGCAGAGGGTGTATGAATTCGATGAATCCGAGCACTCGGAGATAGAGAGCGCGCTGAATTATGACCCCGCACTGGACAAGAGCCTTGACGCAGAGGCCCTGAACAAGATAATGAAGGACGAATACAAGAATGTACTATTTGCAAGGCAGGAATACAGCATAAGAGAGGGCAGGTCCCTAGGTCTGGACGCCAAATTCTACTTATATATAAGTGCGAGCGAGGACTTCTTGGAAAGGGCTGACAAGATGCTCAAGCACGAGTTCAAGACCATCAAGCGCGCGCCAAAAGAGATTGAGGACAAGGTAACAGAGAAGATAAAGGCCGAGGAGTCAGGAGTTAATCAGGGGTTCGGTTCGATATTCGGGCAATGATTAATTGCCCGGCAGATGTCACGTGTCATAACAACCAGAACCATATCCAGAACGGTGTTATACGGAATCACACTCTAACCATTAAAAACCTATCCAGACAAGCTGTGCCGGTGAATAATATGAAAGATGGAACAAGGAGCAGAATATCGGCTGATGGCTTTGATGTAGATATAAGAGTATCAAAAATGAATAAAACCACTCCGGCTAGGTATTATAATAAACAAGGAGGTTGCACAAATAGCGCCTGTTGCGGCTCAAAATACATGGATGATTAATGATTTCATGTAATGCAACTGTAAGCACAAATAAACGGCTTATATTTTAACTCAGGCCCACAGAGGGACTACCACAAAGATAATGGTACTGTAGAGATTCCAATAGCAAACCCATATAGTAATCAATGTACCTGCAGATACTGCAAACAACGTTTATGACTCTCATCTCCCTCTGTTGCGTTCTAAGAAGTCTACCCAACAATTTATCATCGAATCTAGAGTGATTTTTTTTCTACATAGTTGCGCAGTGACTTAAGGGTGCCAGAGCTCCTCAGTGTGTAGAATGCTATGCTGCCGCCCACCAATCTTTTTATCATACTAAATGCGAGTATTGTATCCTCCGTCCCATAAAGCCCGACTCTTATTATGAAGCGCCGGCTGTCTATGAACTCTATTATCTTGGGATTTACCTTATGGAAGTTTATCTGCCCTACAACGTCCAGAATTGCTTTGTTGAGCTCACGCTCGAAATCCTCTATCTCTCTCACACCGGAGCTCGCCTCAACAAGGATGTATCGCCTCTTCTCTCTAATCATCGGATTAGTATGCTGTCCAACTAATAAAAAGCTACCTGAATGGTACGATTCACATAATCATGCCTAAGCGGTCACTCCAAGTCTTCAGGAGTGACCTGGCAGTCTTTATACGTAAGAAGACGGCCGAACCTTG
>CAYPBZ010000010.1:0-26827 GCA_964409135.1 Microcaldota archaeon | reverse complement strand
ACGATAGGAAACCGCGCGGCTTCGACGATGCGATGAAGAGGCTGGAATGTGCAAGATTCGGCCGTCTTCTTACGTACAAGGATTGTCAAGTCACTCCAGCAGATTTGGAGTGACTACTGTATTTTTTGCTTTTGAAGCTACCCACAACCCCACAATACTCGCCATAGAGAGTGTATACCTCTGCGTTCTCATAGTCGAATATGTGGTTGCTGAACAGGGGGTTTATGTTGCGCTTCTTTTCATCGCGCGCCCCGACAGGAACACCTGTTATCAATTCGTTGAATGCCGGCATGGTCACCATCTTCTTAGAGAGGAACCCCTTGTAAAACTTATTTGCTGCTCTCTGTCTCGCCTTTGATATAAGCCACCCCTTCTCATAATACCTCGCACCATTCTTATCTACTATCTCTATAGCTACGTGGTTATGCCCTGTTATTATCATATTCTTCCCGACAGCCTTTTCGCTCGGCAGCTTATTCCCGTGCAGAAGCGCTACCTCATCCAATAAGAGCTCGTCCTGCATCCTTATCCTGAGAATCTCCTCGAGGTGCGAGTCATGGTTCCCCCTAAGCGCTGTGATGTCAAGGTCTCTGAGCCCGTAGAAGAACCTGTCGAGGCAATCCCTCTCAAACCTGTCAGGGTACAGCAAACTGTCCTTTATATCTCCCAGCAGCACGACCGTGTCCGTGTCGAATGTTTTGGATATCTCGAGTATTCTTTTCACCATCATGTCTGTATGTCCGTATATGTGCATGCCCTTCTTATGGAAGCGCCTCTCGCTGCCTATGTGAAGATCGCCTATCACAATATGCCTGCGCCTGCCTTCCAGTATTATCACAGGCTCCTTGTATACGAACCTCAATGAATCTTCCGACAGACTCTTGATTCCTGCCATCACATCACGGATAACTCGCAGATAAAGGTTATTATTCTATGCTTGCTGAATAATGTTGGTGTTAATGGTTGACATGTCCCCGACCGTGGGCAGAATATTCGGCATACCGATACAGCTTCACTGGACATTCATATTGCTGCTTTTAGTGTCGCTGCTGTATCCGGCGTTCTTCCTGTATATAGTATTGCTGTTCGCATTCGTAACTATACATGAGCTTTCGCACTCCCTTGCCGCGAAGCACAACAACATAACTGTGAAGAAGATAATACTGTATCCGCTGGGCGGAGGCAGCATGATAGATCTGAACAATGTTGACCCTCGGCTGGAGTTAAGGATAGCTCTGGCCGGACCCATGTCGAACTTCCTAATGGCTGCAGTGCTCGGCATACCTGCCGTGCTTATGCATGCAGGGTTCACCCACACCTTGATGCAGGTGCTCTTCCTGGTCAACATCTTCCTCGGTGTGCTCAACATAGTGCCAGCGTTCCCTCTGGACGGGGGAAGGATACTTAGGAGCTATCTGCAGCGCACCTCCACTCACGCCGAGGCGACAAGGAAGACCGTTCTCGTAAGCAATGCGATGGCAGCCGTATTTGTAATACTTGCCATAGCCTTCGTTTTCATAGGCAGCTATACCGAGCTGTACAGGGCGATAATAACCATATCATTCCTGATAGTCGGATTCTACATATACGGAGGGGCGCAGGCCGAGATGTACTCGTCGCACATAAGGTCTGTAGTGGCAGACATACCAATAAGCAGGGTCATGAGCAGGGCCTATGTAAGGGTTAACGAGAAGACCACCCTGTCCAAGCTGTACTCGCTGATACAGAAGAAGCATACAGACCTCATAATATACCGCTCGAAGGGAGGGTACAGGGCGGCAACAAGGATACCAACCAAGGCGTTCAGGGCTTCCAGGAAGGGGTTGGCGGAGCCGACCATATCGGAGTTCAGCGTGTCCATCCCTGACTCGCCTTATGGGGCAGGCACGTCCGGGGCGCTTAACGCTATGGACATGGAGGGTGCCAGGGCAGTGGCTATAATAAGGTCAGGAAGGCTTTCTGGCATAGTGACAAGGCAGTATCTGGAGTACGTGGTGGCACTGCACATATCCGCAGGGAATGCAAAACATAATAAACGTTAGCGGAATATATAATTTGGCGATGGTGTTTCACTGTGTCTTACATTGATAGGATAACTATCCATAACTTCAAGTCCTTCAAGCACGCTACGATACAGCTAAGCAAGGGCTTTAACTGCATAATCGGGCCGAACGGATCGGGCAAGTCGAACGTATGCGACTCCATGCTGTTCGCTCTCGGTGAGTCCTCCCTCAAAAGGATGCGCGCCTCATCTGTAAGGAGCTTCATAAACAGCTCTGCCAGCACACGGCAGGCGGACCATAACGTAAACAGGACGTACGTCAGCGTGCACCTCGCTACGGACGACATGTCGTTCACGCGCATCATAAAGTCTAACAACAAGATAGGCTACCGCCTGAATAGCAAGAGGATAACAAGGCAGGAGATGCTTGACGCCCTCAGGCTGAGCAGCAGCCATATAACGAGCGCCAACACCATAACGCAGGACGAGATAACCAAGATGATCAACCTGAACCCGAAGGAGCGTCGCTCTCTCATAGAGATAGCCGCAGGGATAAAACAGTTCAACGACAAGAAGGAGGCGTCCCTGGCAGAGCTGCAGAAAGTCGAGGAGCATATATCAAACGCGAGGATACAACTATCAGAGAGGGCCGGATTCCTGAAGGAGCTGAAGAGGGAGAAGGAGGACGCGGAGCTCTATACCGGCCTGCGCGACTCGATAAGGTCGGCAACATACACCATACTTAAGACCAGGGAGCAGGACATAGAGCGCGAGTACAGGGGAGCAGTGGAGCGGCAGCGCTCCCTGCAGGCTGAGATATCCTCAATAAAGAAGAGGATAGGAGATGCAGATGCGAAGGTGAGGGAGCTTTCGGAGTCAAGGGTAGCTGCGTCCAACCGTCTGAATAAGAGATCCCTGGAGCTGAGCAAGACCAATCGCGAACTCGAATCCCTGAACCGCGAACTCGCGGTGATAGAGTCGAAACTCGAAGCCAACATCACAGGCAGCGTGAAGGCGAAGGGCCGTCTGGAATCCTTGGAGAGGGAGATGGCCGTACTGTCGAAGCGCATGGATGGGGACGCCTCGTCTATAGAGACACTGAGGAAAGACCTGAAGCCGCTCGCCAAAGAGCTCGAATCAACGGAGTACGCATCCGATACATACGACGAATCTGCGTGGAAGGGCTATGAGTCGAACAAGCGCTTCATATCTGAGATGATGAAGGGAATAGAGGATATAAGCACAGACATAGAGGAGATGAGGCTAGAGGTGAACGACAAGGAGAACCAGAAGAGGAACGCCGAGTCCGCCCTTGAAGAGGCGAGGACCAGTAGAGACGCGTCACGCTCGGAGCTCTCAAAGAAAGATGCATCGAAGGTGCAGGAGGGCATAAACAGGATAAGGGATACAGTCAATGCGGTAAGGTCCGATATATCCTCTGAAAGGGCTGCCATACAGGCATTAGACTCAAAGGTAATAGACACGAGAGAGGCGATAGCAGTGCATGGCGGAGACCTCGACAGCACTACAGAACTTCTCAAGGGCAAGGTGCTGGGCGTGTATGGCCGCGTATACGAGCTCTGCAAATACGACGACAAATACTCGAACGCAGTCAGTGCGGCGTGCGGCAGCCGCCTGAACTACATTGTAGTGGACTCAGTCGATACTGCCAAGAAAGCTATCTCCCTTCTCAAGAGCAAGAAGCTCGGCAGGTCATCATTCATACCTCTGTCAGACATAAAGGTAGGAAGGCTCGCGACGGCAGGCACCCCTCTGATAAGCGTTGTGGAGTACGACGGCAAGTTCTCAAAGGCCATGGAATTCGTGTTCTCTAATACCTATCTTGTGGAGAGTATAGACGAGGCGAAGAGGGACGGGTTCGGCTCGCGTAGGTATGTTACCATATCGGGCGAGCTGATAGAGCCATCGGGTGTGATAACCGGAGGCACGCTCAGGCCGCGGCTCTCGGTCGCAAAGCTGCGCTCAGACCTAAGCTCATTCAACGACGAAAAGGCAGTGCGTCTGAAGAGGATCGCCGAGCTTGAGGAGAGGTCCGAGGCGACAAGGGGCGAGCTGGGCAGGGCAGAGGTGACGCTGATGTCTGTACAGTCATCTTCCTCATCACTGAGGGACGATATTGCCGGATACGAGTCAGAGATTGTCTCTCTTGAGGGAAGAATCAACTCCTTGGACAAGGACATAGCATCCATAACGGATTCCTTAAAAAAGGCCTACCTGAAGAAGAGCTCGATAACCAGGGAGATGTCAGAGAAGGAGTCCGAGAACCAGTCCCTGTACGAGAGCATGGCAAGGGGGGTCGAATCTCCAAACAGCGCGCGCAATGCCGAGACACAGAGAAAGAGGAAGGAACTGCAGTCGAATATAGAGAGGGTCAACATGGACATTGCGTCCCTCACCAAGGAGACCGAGATGTTTGGAGACAGGTTGCATGAGATGTCCGCAGAGAAGGCCTCTCTATCGAAGGAGATGTCAGAGCTGTCGTCCTCCAGAAAGGTAATGCAGTCGGAAAAGGAGAGGTTATCTTCCTCGAAGGCCGAGCTCGCAGATGCCATAAAGGGGCACGATTCGGTATCGGCCAGGCTCTACAAGGAGATATCCGAGCTTGAGAGCAGCATCTCAAAGGCTGCCTCAGAGAAGGGTGCGCTTTCCAATTCACTTCAAAACGGGGAGAGATCTCTAATGGAGGTAATGTCCACAATATCGCAGAGCGGTACAAGGCTCTCGGACATAAAGGCCGAGCTGGCGGATTACCAAGGAGTTATCATGACTGAGGGAACGATCCCGCAGCTGGAGGACAAGCTATCTAGCTACAAGGCCAACATAGAGAAGCTCGGAAACGTGAACATGCGTGCTCCTGAGATGTACGAGATGAAGAGCAAGGACGTGCTGGAGGCAGAGGAGAGGGTGTCTGTACTGGAGAGCGAGAAGAACTCCATACTCAACATGATACAGGAGATAGAGTCGAAGAAGCTCTCTGTTTTCACAGAGACGTTCGAGGCGGTCAATCGGAACTTCGGGAACCTGTACTCCCAAATATCAGAGGGCGAGGCCACTCTCGTGCTAGCAGACCCCAAGAGCCCGTTCGACTCCGGGCTGTCCGTGAGGGTCAAATACCCGCATGGCAAGCATGAGATGATAGAGAGCAAGTCCGGAGGCGAGAAGTCCATGCTAATGATACTGCTCATACTTTCCATACAGATACGGAAGCCCATGTCGTTCTACATATTCGATGAGATAGATATGTCGCTGGACAAGCAGAACTCGAAGAAATTGTCCCTGCTTTTCAAGAACCTGAGCGAGAGATCGCAGTTCATAGTGGTAAGTCACAACGACACTCTCATATCCAATGCAGGCACGGTTATAGGGATAACAAAGCTGCAAGGCGAGTCAAAGGCAGTTGGTGTGCAGCTGCTCAACAAGGCGGAGGTGCAGACGGCATGACGCGCCTCAATACTATGGTGTTAGATTGAAGGGCCGCACGGCAAAGAACGATAGAGCTGGCACGCGAAGCAGAGCGCAGCATGCAGGAACGCCGCAGAACAAAAGGCAGAGGCCCGGCAGGCCCCAAATCCCTGTATGGCCCATGTACCTCCTTCTAGTGGCTCTCGTTGCAGCATACATAGTTGTAAGGTCTACGGGCCCGCTCGTACTGCTCGTTGTCGTGATAATAATAATCATAGAGTCGGTGAACGTTGTACGGAGCGACTCCAGCAGGAAAGGCCTTATTGAGGTTCTGGTCGCCGTGGCTGTCGTCCTGGCCATATGGGCGGTTCTCATCGTCGCACTGGGCACCACCACGCCTCTAGATGTTGTGCCGAGCTGCAGCATGCTCCCCAAGCTGCATGTCGGTGATATGATAGTCGTGCAGAACTCCGGGGTGAACAGCATAAGCGCCACAAGGGTCAGTGTGTCGAGGCAGGCGATGGATGCTTATATAAACAAGACAGCCTCATCGACGTATGAATGCACGGCCTATAATCCTGCCGACCCGTCGGCTGTGTCACAGTACGTCCTGCCCGGGTACTCGGTAGGACTGTACTCCTATAACCTGTCGAGCGGAACATACCGGGCGAATATAGACCAGTCGAACAACCTGATACAGTTCAACTGCGGCACGGCGCAAATAGTGTACAGCAACGGGACCACAATGGAAGAGGCTTACACAACCTCCATAACAGTGAATGGTACCACCATAAGCGAGGACCTCAACAACAGTGTGGTGGTATACAGTACGGTGCCATCCGACCTCTTTTACAAGGAGGGTGACCGCTATATAGTGCACAGGGCGTACGCTGTGATAGACGCGCAGGGAACGTACTATGTGCTCACAAAGGGTGACAACAATCCCGGGCTTGACATACAGTACATGAACGTGCCTCCGGATGCCTCGCACATAAATGGCAGGGTGGTCCTTGCTATCCCATATCTCGGCTACATAAAGATAGCCCTCAGCGGGATAAGCCCTGGCTCCGGATGCAATTATGCGGTGAAGCACTGACATGCCACGCGCAGCATGCTAGGTCATCCATGACTTTGCGCGCTCAGTCCCTAGGGCCTCTTTTCAACCTCCTCAAGATTTCGAGCAGCTCGTCCACTCCGGGCTCTTCGCTGCGATGCCCTGCCTCTCTAATAAGCACATTCGACATTTTTCCAGATACAGGAGCGCTTTCCTCAGTTGCGATACAGGCGACACGCAATGTAGCATCTGAAGGCCAGCCCCCGGTTACCTCCAACCCTCTATCATCACCGCAATACATGCGACGCCCAGCGATGGCGGTACGGCCATCTCCCTCATAATGCCAGCTTTTGTCTCTAGTATTAAGAGCATCGAATTCGCTCTTGGTTATACTTATGAATCTTCCATCGCTATCTATCATTTTTGGGCCACTGCGTTTAAACTCAATACTGCCCTCTACCCAGACAAAGTCATGGATCCTGTCCATCAACCTTCTGAATTCCATATCGGTCTTCCACATGTAAGCGATATCCTGCATCTCTGCAATCCCAAACCCGTTCGGTATCAAGGACCTGATCTCAGAGACTGTTCCTGCTCTTTCTGTAATGAATACTTCCTTTGCTGCTGCCGTTCGCAAGACAGCTTTAGTTTCCATTCTTTGTGCTGATGTCGACATTATAATCAAATCTGCTTAAATTTCATGATATATAATAATTAGCCTCATGACCAGAGGGCCGCCATGCCACCATAATGCATATATGTCAGTCCAGCTGCCAGAGGGTCTTCCAAACCGGGCGACATGAAAGTATTATAAATCCTTATGTTAAAGTACATCTGCTAAAGATACGGTTACATCCATATCGACAGCACAGTCTGCCGTTGCAGATGTGCGGTTCGACAGTTTGCCAATCAGCATATCTGCATACTCTCCCGAACGGCCGCCATACGGGCGGTATTGCGTTCCGTATTCGGACCGCAGTGCGTTTTCGAGTGTCCAAAAAAGTGATTATAATGGCAAATCTTGCCAATGACATAAGACTCGCCGTGGACAGCGGCAAGATAGCCATCGGCATGCGCGACGTGATGAGGTCTATAAACGCGAACGAGGCAAAGCTTGTGATAATATCATCGACACTAGTGCGTTCGCGCATGGATGATATAAAACATGCCGCAGAGATAAGTGAGGCGAGGGTCACGGTTTTCGAAGGAAACCCCATAGAGCTCGGGACCGTGTGCGGCAAGCCGTACTCTATATCTACGCTCTCGATAATGGACCAGGGCGACTCCAAGATCCTCGAACATGAACATTAAGGTTGATATTTATGCCAAATGGTGAATTCGCTGCAAGAAAGCTGATGCGGCAGAGGAAGCATCAGCGCCTACTCAAGAAGGCGTTCAAGAGGAAGTACTTCCATCTGAAGAAGAAGTACGACTCAGTGGGTATAGTGCCGCGCGCCAAGGGCATAGTGCTCCAAAAGTTCGCTGTCGAGCAGAAGCAGCCGAGCTCCGGGCAGGTGAAGTGCGTGAGGGTGCAGCTCGTAAAGAACTCAAAGGTCGTGGGGGCTTTCGTGCCCGGAGAGCACGGAGTTGAGCAGATAGATGAGCATGATGAGGTCACGATAGAGGGAATGGGCGGTTCGCAGAGAGGCCAGATGGGCCACATCCCCGGGATGAAGTATAAAGTAGTAGATGTAAATGGCGTCAACCTGCGCCAGATACTTTCAGGCAAGCGCGAGAAGCCGAAGAGATGACCGTAATGGAACAGGATATGAACGAGAATGGGCAGGAGCAGAAGAAGCGGAAACGCACTACGAGGAGCGCGGCTTCCAAAACCAAGAAGCGCCCTAAGGCGAAAAAGGCCGCCTCGCCGAACGAGAACTCCCTGTCCCTGAACCTGAATTACAACATGCTATTCGGAACGTATGATTACGGGAGCGTGGAGGTCAGGGACCTCAGCCTGAGGAACTACATAAATCTCAAACCCATCGCTTACCCGACAACGTTCAGGAGCAACAGCAAAAAGATGTTCTCCAAAGCTGAGATCAACATAGTTGAGAGGCTCGTAAACTCGATAATGCGCGGAGGCACGGGCAAAAGGGTCGGCGGCCATGTGATACGGACAGAGGGCAGGCTACAGGGAAAGAAGACAAAGGTCATGCACATAGTCATGAAGGCGTTCGGCATAATAAGCGAGAAGACGAAGAAGAACCCGATCCAGATACTTGTGATGGCTCTGGAGAACAGCGCTCCCATCGAAGACACGACCCGTATAAGACAGGGCGGCACCGTCTCAACTATACCTGTGGACATGAGCGCGAGCAGAAGGCTTGACATCGCCCTGAAGAACGTGGCTCTGGCGTCCATAGTGGGTGCTTTCAAGAAGAGAAAGAGCATATCGCAGGCGCTCGCGGACGAGCTCATAATGGCATCCAGCAATGACGTGAACAGCTATGCGATACGGATAAAGAACGAGAAGGACAGGATGGCAAGGAGCGCGCGTTAAGGTAATTCTAATGGTAAGGAAGGAGTACGTTGTAGAGGAGATAACCAAGATGATGAGCGACAGCAGCAGGATCCGCAACGTCGCCATAATAGCGCATGTCCATCACGGAAAGACCACGCTGACGGATTCGCTTCTTGCCAGGGCCGGTCTGATCTCACCTTCGATAGCGGGCAATGTGCTCTACACAAACTACGAGACGATCGAGAAGGATAGGCGCATGACGATCAAGTCCGCCAACATCTCGCTGGGGTTTGATTACAAGGGTAGTGAGTACATAATAAACCTGATAGACACGCCCGGGCACGTGGACTTCGGAGGCCATGTGACGAGGTCGATGAGGGCTGTGGACGGCGCCATCTTGGTGGTCGATCCTGTAGAGGGCGTGATGCCCCAGACAGAGACAGTGCTCAGGCAGGCCCTCAAGGAGAGGGCAAAGCCTGTGCTCTTCGTGAACAAGGTAGACAGATTGCTGAACGAGCTCAGGCTCACGCAGGAGCAGACGTTTGAGCGTCTCCTGAAACTTGTCAACGACGTGAACGAGCTCATAGAGAAGTATGCCCCAGAGGACGTTGCCAACAAGTGGAAGGTGAGCGTGGATGACGGCAGCGTGGCGTTCGGATCCGCATACAAGCGATGGGCGATATCAAAGCCGATAATGGAGAAGTACAACACGACGTTCAAGGACATATTCGGGCTTACAGAGAAGGGTGATGAGAAGCGCCTCCAGGAGATCGCTCCGATAGACGAGTGCACACTTATAATGATGATAGAGCATCTTCCACCGCCGAATGTCGCACAGGCATACAGAATACCTCAGATATGGCATGGAGACCTCGAGAGCGAGGACGCGAAGGCTATGCTCACGTGCGACATCTCAGCAAGGACGAACATAGTGGTGTTCAATATAATGCACGACCCGCACAGCGGCGACATACCTGTCGGCAGGGTCTTCTCCGGCGAGGTCTTGAAGGGCAAGGAGCTCCATATATCGGGAAGCTCCTACACGACCAGGGTGCAGCAGATAGGTATATACATGGGCCCAGACAGGGTGAACGTGGACATGGTGCCTGCCGGGAACATCGTAGCTCTCGTTGGATTGAAGGAGGCGAATGTCGGAGACACGCTCAGCGAGAACATCATAGAGCCGTTCGAACAGATAACCCACCACTCCAAGCCGGTAGTTACGAAGGCCATCGAGGCCAAGGACTCGCGCGACACGACCAAACTCATAGCCGCGCTCAGGAACCTCTCAAAGTCGGATCCCACGATAGTCACGGAGATAAACCAGGAAACGGGCGAGCACCTGATAAGCGGGATGGGAGAGCTCCAGCTCGAGATAATAGAGACGAAGGTAAGGGACGAGTCTAACATCCCGATAATAACGAGCGCGCCGATCATAATATACAGGGAGACCATAAACTCAAAGGCGGGCCCGATAGAGGGCAAGACACCGAACAGGCACTCCAGGTTCTACATTACGGTCGAGCCATTGCAGCAGTCTGTCCAGGATGCGATAGACGAGGGTGAGATCAACGAGGGCAAGCCGAAGGGCTCTGCGATAGTCGAGGACCTCGTGAAGCTCGGGCTGGAAAGGCAGGTAGCCAAGAACACCGTCTACATATCGAACAAGTCAATACTTGTGGACGTGACGCACGGAGTGCAATACATGAATGAGGTCATGGAGCTGCTTATAAACGGCTTCAACTCAGCCATGAAGGACGGGCCGCTCGCAAGGGAGAAGACAGCCGGCATTCTCGTATCTATCATAGACGCCAAGATACACGAGGACCCTGTGCACAGAGGGCCCGCGCAGGTAATACCTGCGATACGGAACGCGATATATGCCGGCATGCTGACCGCAGGTATAACCCTCATGGAGCCGAAGCAGATATACACCATGAGCCTGCCACAGGACTACATGTCACAGATGATATCATTCCTGCAGAGCAAGCGCGGCCAGGTGATGGAGGTCCTGCAGGATAGGGAAGAGGTTACCATAAAAGCTAAGCTGCCTGTCTCAGAGACACTGAAGGGATTCTCGAACGATGTGCGCGGGCTGACGCAGGGCCGTGCGATATGGTACCCTGAATATGCTGGATACGAGAAGCTTCCCCCAGAGCTGCAGGACAAGGTGGTAAGGCAGATAAGGGAGCGCAAGGGCATACCACCCGAGCCGCCGAAGCCCAACGACTTTCTGATATAAGGAAGGCACATGCGAAGTGTTAAATACCTTTACAAGTGAAATGATAGTGCTAGTTTTAGCCGATGAAGTTACAGCAACCAAGGTGTTTGTATGGCAGATTCGTACATAAAATTCAACGTATCAGACGATGTTGTCTCGAGGACATACGAGGCGCTGCAGATATCCAGAGAGAGCGGAAGGATCAAGAAGGGTATAAACGAGGTCACCAAGAGTGTAGAGAGGGGCATAGCTACGTTCGTGGTCATGGCCGAGGACATAAAGCCGGAAGAGATAGCGATGCACCTTCCCAAGCTGTGCGAGCAGAAGAACATACAGTACTCGTATGTCAAGAGCAAGCTGGAGCTCGGCAAGTCCATAGGAATGAACGTTCCATGCGCTGCGGTGGCGGTCGAGAACCAGGGCAATGCAAAGGACATAATTAAAGAGATAGTGTCGAAGATAACGGGCAAGGCATCTGAGAAGCCAAAGGCCGCGCAGCAGCCTGCGCCGAAAGCGGCGTCAACAGAGGAGAAGCCGAAGGCAGCGCCCGGTAAGGCCGTAGAACAATCACAGAGCGAGACATAGACGCAGACAGAAGGATGATACTAATGGCAGACAACGAAGAGAGCAACTTCCAGGGGTTTCTTGCGGAGATAGTCGAGATAGACATGCGCAAGAAGACAGGGATGTACGGAGAGGTATACTTAGCGTCATGCAGGATCCTCGAAGGAAAGGACAAAGACAGGATAATAAGGAGGAATCTCGTCGGACCAGCCAAGCAAGGGGATGTGATACGTCTGCCAGACACAAGCAGGGAAGCGAGAGAGATAAGAGTGAGATGAGGGTGCGCATATGGACTGCAGTTATTGCGGCAGGCAGCTCAAAAAGGGAAGAGGGCTTGCCTACGTATACACAAGGGGAAAGATAAGCTATTTCTGCTCCAGCCGTTGCTACAAGAATGGAGCAGTGCTACACAGGAAGTTCAATAAGAAGGAGCTCGTGCAGAAACCCAAAGCATAACATAAACATAAGCCTGATCAGACCTTCCCTATGTCAAGGCCTTCGTTCTCTTTCAGCATCTCCTTTACGTTCTTCTGCTCGTATTCAGGGAAGTCCACGCCGCTCACTACGAGAAGAACCCTGACTGAATCCTTCTTCATCTCCTTGTCGATCCTGGCCCCCCACTTAACCATGGCATCTGGGCTTATCCTTCCTGCTACCTCCTGGAATATTGATTCCGCCTCTCTCAGGGTCAGGCTATCGCCTCCGACTATGTCTACAAGCGCCTTCCTGGACTTGCTTATATCAGCATCGAGCATGGGGCTGTCTATAGCATTCTTGAGCGCTATCATGCCGCGGCTCGACTCACTGTTAGGCACCGAGATGCCCTCTCCTGAACCTATGACAGCATAACCGGAATCCTTGAGTACGGATTTCAGATCGGCAAAGTCTATGTTGACCATCCCTGGCACGGTCACCATCTCTACGATACCCTTCGTGGCGCTCGCAAGGACCTCGTCCGATACTCTGAATGCCATGTTCAAAGGAAGGTCTGCAGCCACCGACAGCAGTTTGTCGTTGTGTATTATTATGACGGTGTCAGCCATCTTCTTGAGCCTGTCCAGCCCCTCGATGGCATTGCTCATCCTCGTTCTGCCCTCGCTCGAGAACGGCAGCGTTACTATCGCTATGGTTATCGCTCCGAGCTCCCTGGCTTCGTGGGCGATAGTCGCGATCGAGCCCGTGCCCGTGCCCCCTCCGAGCCCGCACGTTATGAACACCATGCCTGCCCCGCCAAGCACATGCCTTATCTCCTCCTTGCTTTCGACAGCAGCTTCCTCGCCCAGCTTTATGTCGCTGCCGGCCCCAAGGCCCTTTGTCGCCTTCTTGCCAAGGAGTATCTTCCGCTCCGACCTTGTTTTGACCAGGTGCGCCGCATCGGTATTCATACAGATAAGTGTGGCGCCCTTTATGCCGCCTATATTGGTTAATCTGTTCACAGTGTTGCTGCCACTGCCTCCAGTGCCGACCACAAATATCTTCGGCCTTGAACTTTCTATGAAACGGAGTATCTCCTCATCGTCAGCGCTAATAATATCATCCATGAACATCACTGGTCAGATTGTTTTCCCAGCAAAAAGATATAAACCTAATGTTCGGCATGCAGAGCAGTGCGGTGCCGGCTTCGACCAGAAGAGTGGCTACACTACACCGTGAACTCGCCCTAACATATCACTTTTCAGCAAATTCTATTAATTGTTGTATGCATATACAACTACAATGCACAAAGGTGTGAAAATGGTACAGGAAAACAATCAAGTGAAAGAGAGACTCTTATCCAATGCGGTCAAGGACGTACGGCTTAAGAAGGATATGTCTGTGTCTGATCTGATAAACTCGATGGAGAACATAGGTGGTTTCACGGCCCAGCATATGGTTGATGGGATAAAGATACTACGGCAGATGAAAGACGACAAAAACTCATTCAACTTCCTATCTTTCCCTGCGTGCATAGTCGCCACCGGGATAAGGGGCGTGCTAGCCAGCGCCGTCAAGTACTTCGATGCTATAATAACGACGTGCGGCACTCTGGACCACGATATAGCCAGAGCCTCGGGCGGGAAGTACACGGTCGGCACGTTCAATGTGGATGATGCTATGCTTCACCGGCACCACATATACAGGCTGGGTAACGTTTTCATGGAGGATAAAGAGTACGGGATATCTCTGGAGAACAAATTCAGGGAGGTCATGGAAGAGCTGTATACGTCTGACGACTACAAAAAGGAGTACAGCCCCAGCGAGTTAGCTACAGAGTTCGGCAAGAGGATAGACGACGAGAGCTCAATACTCCGGCAGGCTTACCTGAATGGTGTCAAGATCTACAATCCTGGGATAGTGGACGGGGCGTTCGGGACCCAGCTCGCAATATTCTCGCAAGACCATGACTTCAAGCTCAATGTCCTTAAGGATGAGATAGAGCTCAGTAATATCTCGTTCGACCACAAGAAGACCGGGGCGCTGATGGTGGGCGGAGGGATAAGCAAGCATCATGTCATATGGTGGAACCAGTTCAAGGGCGGCCTCGATTATGCGGTCTATATAACAACCGCAACACAATTCGACGGTAGCCTGTCAGGCGCCAGATTGACGGAGGCTGTATCGTGGGGCAAGGTAAAGGAGGATGCACGATACGTTACGATAGACGCTGATGCTACTGCGATACTCCCGATAATGTTCTCCGCTACGAATATAGTGTAGGTCATACATCTATCATGTCTCCCACTTTCGGGGCATAAGAGTCGAAGCCCTCCTCCTTGAAATGCTCCGCGAGCGCTGCCGTGCTCTTACTGTCTCCGTGCACGCATATTACAGTATGCGGCGAGCTTCTTCTTGCATACTCGTACAGGTCGTCAGTGCCAGCATGCGCCGAGAAGTCGTAGTAGCTCACCTGCGTGTCTATCCTGACCTGCTTGCCGCGTATGTTCATCACACCCCTATCCATAAGCGACCTTCCGTTCGTGCCTTCCACCTGATAGCCGGTCAAAAATACACGGGAGTCTTTGTTCAGGTTCCTTATGTAACTGCAGACCGGGCCGCCGCTGAGCATACCTGCCGTAGTGAGTATTACCGATGGTTTGGACAACGCCTCGTCTCTCGTAGGCATATCATCAACCCACGTCGCACTCTCAGCAGCCTCTGCCAGAACGCTCTGGTTGTAAATGAATCTCTTGTTCTTGAGGACTATCTCTGTGGCCTTCTTCGCCATCCCATCAAGGTATGTGACGTCCGATAATCCATTCTTGTGGAGAATGGCAAGAAGCTCCTGGCTTCTTCCCACTGCGAATGCCGGTACCAGGGCGTTTCCCCCATTGTCCAGAACCGTCCTTACGTCGCTTATGAACCTCTCCTCTACCTCATTCCTTGGGGGATGGTCTCTGAGCGCATATGTGGACTCTATGATGAGCACATCGCCTTCCACGACCTCTGCCCCCTTATGGAGGGCCTGGGGGGACAGCTTGAAGTCCCCAACATATACCACACTCTTGCCCTTCTGGTCAATTCCCTCTACTTTGGTTATTGCGCTTCCGCATATGTGCCCGGCGTCATACATAGTTATTTCAGAGCCGGCGATCCTCGCCGTGTTGCCGTATTCTATATCTATGAAAGACCTGTCGAACTGGTTTAACTGCCTCTTATGGAAATTAGCAGGCACCCTCTCATTTCTGGCTATCTTGAGCGTATCATTGAGCAGCAGTATCGATAGTTCGCGCGTCGGTTCTGTGCCGAACACAGGTATATTCATCTCATTGAAGAGTGCAGGGACGTTTCCGCTATGGTCCATATGTGCATGGCTCAGCACCAATCCATCAATATCTGGCATTGATACCGGATACTCTATCTTACTGCCTCCTAGCATCATCCCATAATCCAGCATTATGTCTGAGTCTCCGCTCAGCAATATCGATGACCGCCCGACCTCTCCTGCGCCTCCAAAGAACCTTATCTTCATGATTTACACATCTGACAAAAACACAGTACAATACGCAAAAACACATAACTGTACAGCAAAAAGACTATCTCAATTACTAATCATTCAAAACACATTTAAATGTTCCGCGCCAGGAGGCTTTTCTATATTGGATAGGAAGAAGATCATTAAACCCAACATGCATATTTTATCTGATGTCTATCGCAAGGCGAATTCATGATTAAATATTACGTAAAGGAAGCCCTAGACCCACTCGCAAGTCTGACCCCTCTGTGTGTGGCAGTGGGGATAGCCGCTGCGTCTCTGTATACTGCGATAGTGATGGACTTGCTGCCATTATATCACCAATCCAACAGTGGGGATAGCCGCTGCGTTTCTGTATACTGCGATAGGGGTCCTGAACGCTGTTCTGCTCATCAATGAGGTTCCTGACAGGGCTCCGGATAAGAAACATGGAAGGAGAAGCAGCGCCGCGCTACTCTACAAACCATCAAGGATTGCATATTCTTATATAATATTGCAAATAGTCGCCATAGCGATACTGCTATTCGGGGCGTTGTCCAAGTTGATACCTGCCACAACGCTGCTCGCCCTAGTATCTGTGACGCTCCTGCTGCTGGCCTTCAATGGGATAAGGCACTACAAGTCGCCGAAGCAGTTTGAGAAGTACATGGGCTTCGACGTCGCGTACTTCCTCCTGTTCGTATGTCTTCTCATAGCCGGTATAGTCATATAGGGGGCGATGACTGCAGTGGCACAACACGCAAAAGCGCCATATAGGTCGTACAGAAGCGACATTCCGATTGCTGCCCAATTCAAAACACTATTTAAATGTTATGTGCCTATATTCAACTGAGGGTATTACATGACCGAAGAGATAGACTTTATGGACCTTATGGCACTAAAAAAGATACAGCCCGACACAGTGGTGGAGAAATTCAGCGGGATGATAAACTCCTCATTTTTCGATGCATCGAATATACTCGGCACGCTCAAAATAAAAGACCTTGTCGATTTCACGAGCGCCATCATTGGGCAGAACTCCATCACAGTCACAGAAAAAGGCAAGAAGGTTCTGGCAGATGCGAATTCTAAGGCTTCAGAGTCGGTGGACCAGCTGGACCATACCTTGCTTGTGCAACTCTCTTCAGGAAAGAGGTCTCTCAATGATATATCGGGTGCAGTTAACATACGCCCTATGGACCTTGCCATGCATCTTTACAAGCTGGAGGTCCAGCAATACATAACAACTACGTTCAGGAATGGGAACCTCGACCTCCTTCTAACAGAGAAGGGATTCTCACAGTCCAAGGCAGAGTTGCCGAACCTGTCTCAGCAGCCAAATGCCGCTCAAGCACCCGTTACTGTACGGCAGCCTGCTCAGCAGCCAGGACCGTCACAGAGCCCACAAACCAAACAATTCACATCACCGACCGTGAAGCTTCCAGGACCTAATGCTTCGCAGCAGCCTTCCTCTCCAGCGCAACCGGCAAAGGCAGGTATACCAGAAGACCTTTCAAAGGTCGGCCCACGGAAGAGCAGGGCGCCGAAAATCATTATAGCAACGATAATAATACTCTTGATACTCATAGTGTTGGCATACCTTAATATAATATAGTTGGACGGGACATTCTCCGTGATCGGATGGCAAAACTTTTAGACTACACAAGTGCCGCGTCGTTGATGAAGAGATACAGAATCAGCATACCTAGAGCAAGACACGTAAAAAGCGCTGACGAAGCGGAAAGCTTCTACAATGGCAAACCGATAGTCCTGAAGGTTATGTCGGATAAGGCGCTGCACAAGTCTAAGAGTGGCATGATAAAGCTGAATCTCGGAGCCAAGGCAGAGATATCCTCTGCATACTCGCAGCTGCATGCCAAGGCCATGCGCGAGAAGCTATCTCCATTCAAGATACTGGCGCAGGACATGTCTGATAACGGGACCGAGATTATAATAGGAGGCAGCACAGACGCACAGTTCGGCAAGCTGATACTCCTGGGTCTCGGAGGTATATATGTAGAGGCGTTCAGGGACTTCTCCATGAGAGTATGCCCGATAAATGAGTATGACTCTTATTCGATGATAGACCAGCTGAGGTCAAGCAATGTGGTTGTCCCGGACACACACGCGAGGGAGATGCTGTCTGGCGTACTGATGAGCGTATCCAAGATGCTTGACGATAACCCTTCTATAAGGGAGCTTGACCTCAATCCCGTGATACTTTACAAGAACGGGTATTCGGCTGTCGACGTCAGAATCCTGAGATAGTGGTTTTATGGGAAGGTATAAGGGAATGGAGCACATATTCAATCCACACAGCGTGGCGATAGTGGGAGCGTCCCAGAACCCGGACAAGGTCGGCCATGTGATACTGCAGAACTACCTTGACGTCGGATTTGCCGGGAAGCTGTACCCGGTCAACATAAGCTCTGCCGAGCCGATTCTCGGACTAAAATCTTATAAGCGGATAGCTGACATAAAGTCAAGAGTCGACCTTGCCGTGATCGCCATACCTGCAGATTCAGTCCCAGAAATCATTGAGGAGTGTGGAAGGGCAGGTGTGAAGAGCGCGATAATAGTGAGCGGCGGATTCTCTGAAATTGGGAAGGTAGGCCTGCAGGAAGCCGTACTGAAGGCAGCAAACAGGTATTCCATGTCTGTGCTAGGTCCGAACTGCCTCGGAGTCATGGACCTGAGGACGAGGGTAGACACGATGTTCCTCCCAACATTCAAGCTCGACAAGCCGAACATAGGTGGGGTGAGCTTCGTATCGCAGAGTGGCGCAGTGGGCAGCACAGTGCTGGACATAATCTCGCATGAGGGATTCGGCCTCTCGAAATTTGTCTCTTACGGCAATGCTATCGTGATAGATGAGGTGGACATACTGGAGCATCTCATGCGCGATAAATACACAAAGGTCGTGCTATTCTATATAGAGGGGGTGAAGCGCGGCAAGGAGTTCATAGAGGTTGTGAAGAGGTTCACCCAGAAAAAGCCGATAGTGATATCAAAGGGGGGCACGACTCCGGAGGGCTCATCTGCCGTGCATTCCCATACCGCCTCGCTCGCCGGATCAGCCGGAGCATACGAGGCGGTGTTCAAGCAGTATGGCCTGGTACAGGCCGAGACCCTGGAAGACCTCCTATACTTTGGGAAGATATTCGAGACGCAGAGGCTGTGCACCGGAACGAGGGTCGCGATAATAACGAACGGTGGAGGTACTGGGGTACTTGCCACCGATGCCCTGTACCAGAACGGCCTGCAGCTGGCGAAGCTGTCAGAAGCTTCGGAATCTATGCTCAGGAAATCGATGCCCAAGATAGTCAATGTGCGCATGCCACTGGACATGGCGGGTGATGCCGACGACAAAAGGTTCGCCGCCGCACTGGATGCCGTATCCAAAGACGAGAACGTCGACATGATGATGGTGATATCCTTGTTCCAGACGCCAGGCGCGGACTCAAGAGTCGCATCTACTCTAATACACTACAAAAGCCAGACGTCCAAGCCCATGGTGGTCGTAAGCCCGGGAGGCAACTATGCCCAGGTCCATAATTCCATGATGGAGGCGTCCGGCCTGCCGGTATACGGCTCTCCGACCGCAGCAGCGAGGTCTCTGAAAGCCCTTGCAGATTACTCGAAGTATAGGAGGGACACCGCGCGCCTTTACAGGAGGCACAACAGCAAATGACATACACGTATAAACTATGCATGTAAAATAAGCAGGTGAATGTATGGCAAGGAAGAGCCAAAGAAGAAGATCCGACGCAGTGATAAGGCGCGACAGCGATGTGATGATAAGAACTACGAGGGAGCCGTACGGCTTCGTGGCCAGCCATGGAGACGGCGATTTTGTCTACGATGTTGATGGCAAGAGATTCATAGACTTCACGAGCTTCATATCTGTATACAACCTCGGGGTGAACGCGAACCCCAAGATAAGGTCTGCGATAAAGTCGCAGATCGACAGTCTGATGCACTCTGCGTTCACAGATTTCTACGCAGAGAAGCCCATAGAGTTCGCAGAACTTCTTATGGAGTTCATGCCTAAAGGATTCGGCAGGGTCTTCCTCTCCAATTCGGGAACGGAGGCGAACGAGGCAGCCGTGAAGTTCTCCAAACTCTTTACAAAGAAGAGCTACATGCTGGCGTTCTACAACTCTTTCCACGGCCGCACGAAGGGCTCATTAGCCCTGACGTCATCAAGGTCAGTACAGAGGGCATACAACGGGCCGTTCCCCGACACTATACACGTACCGTACCCCTATTGCTACAGATGCCCGCTCAAGCAGACATATCCGGACTGCGGATTCGCATGCATAGACTACATAAAGAGGTATCCTCTGTCGAAGGAGGTCGATCCAAAGGAGGTAGCAGCTCTCATAACAGAGCCGATACAGGGAGAGGGAGGGTACATCGTTCCGCCGAAGGACTACTTCAAGGAGCTACGCAATCTCCTCGACGAGCATTCCATACTCTTAATTGATGACGAGATACAGGCAGGGTACATGCGTACAGGAAAGTTTCTGGCTCTCGACAACTTTGGTGTAAAGGCAGACATGTACACTATGGCAAAGTCTATAGGTGCCGGCTTGCCGATGGGCGTCACCGTCACAAGAAAGGGCCTCGGCAACATTCCCGAAGGGGCGCATGCCAACACGTTCGGAGGCAATCTTGCAGTTGTGGCCGGCGCCCTTGAGCAGCTGAGGCAGGTGAGGGCCGCACGCGCAAGTCTTTCCTCTTCTGTAATAAAGAAGGGCAGGCTGGCCAAGAGAAGGCTGGACGAGATGCGCGACAGATATGAGATAGTTGGTGACTCGCGAGGGATAGGGCTGATGCTGGCGATAGAGATTGTGAGGGATAAGGGTACAAAGGAGCCTAGCCCCTCATTGCGCGGCAAGATAATCCAGGATGCATACTCAAGAGGACTGCTTCTGCTTCCGGCAGGAGACTCGTCCATACGTATCATACCCCCACTGACAGTCAGCGAGGCCTCGCTCAAGAATGGACTTGACATACTGGAGGAATCTATACATAAATCCGCAAAACCGGAAAAGTTCGGCACGAAGATGCCTAAATAATCGTATTATTCTCCAATTCTGGCAGGGCCATAAGGCCGTCGGGAAATGAATGCGCCGAATGCCAGGGCATGGCGGCAGCACCCACCCAGTAAACAGCCTTGAGCTATAGGCATTATCAGGAGCAAGACACCGGCTTTGCACTTAAAATAGCACTTGCACTTTTAATTGGAGTTTTGCACTTTTAAGCGTCAATAACGTCGCCTTCCTTCTTTTTGTCTTTATCTTTTTTGCCTAATTCTTTTATACGATTCTCTATTGCCATTTTTATGAGCTCAAGGCTGGTTACATTTTCTGGTAATGAAAGATTTATCTTGCCTACATTAAAATTAACTATGCCTTCCTCTGCAATAGACATTTTTGTAGAGTCTCTTGAACCAGAAGGCACATGCGGAGCATTCATATCAGCACCCACCCTTATCTTACTCACAGCATCTATATAAAGCTTACTGATTATTCCCGCTTCTTTTTCTGCTTTAAGTCTATCTATACCAGTAAGATTCTTCAGTAAGATGTAGAAGTCATTTGAGACACCTTTGCCATTCAATTTCTGATGTATATCTTTCCACAGAGAAACCCTGAATACACAACTCCGTATAGCTTCATCTCGTTCGTTCTCATTCTCATAAAGTAGTATTTTTTGAGCCGAATCTGATAGTTTAAGTCCCTCCCCTCTGCCCTCTATCAGTCCATATTTCCTTACATCAGAGAGCTTTTTAAGGAATGCACCGCTATTTGCTGTTTGATGTCCCCAAGCAGTCGCCAAGACACCGATAGTGCTTGCTTCTCCCCCCAGTTTGTCTTTGAACACTTTTATTAGGTCTATGGCATCTGAGAACTTAACATCAGGGTATTCGTAATTGCCTATCTTTCCCATAACATCACAATATTATTACTGCATATAAGTATTTAAATCTTACTGTTTTTACTAAAATTAGCAACTGTTTAAATCAGTAGGAAACAGTAAAGTATTTATAGCTTTATGCAGTAATATTTACTGTCAATTAATGCGCTGGTGGGGTCAACCTGGCAACCCACCCTCCTGCCCAGTTGGGTAATGCGGGTTCAAATCCCGCCCAGCGCATTAAGTGTTACTATGTATTCTCCATTTAGATTTTTAAGACTTCTTGTTGCTCTTTCGTGGCACGTTCCAGTAAGGGCTTTTGCATTGAGGACACACTCTCGGTTCTTCCTTGCTCTTTGGCACCCACGTATGCCCGCACCTCTCACAGCGATACCCTTTGACCTTAATGTCAATCAAGCCCAAGACACCCTAGAATATAAATATCTCCTAATTTACAAGTATATCCCTGATTACAACAAGAGTGGTAATAATATGACAAACCGATCTCGGATAGTAGATCCAGAGCTAACCGATGCAGCGAAAAGAGGAGACACAGCAGCAGCGGCCAAGCTGCTTGATGCAGGTGCAAACCCCAACGCAGTAGACGACCACTACAGGACGCCGCTGCGGCGGGTGCTTTAGGTATAAATGTCTCTTTGGTTACAATAAGAAAGATATAAATATTTCCTTGATTATTGTAAAAGGATGGTGATAGTATGACAACTAAGTCCCAACAAAAAGACCAACAACTCCTCAATGAAATAAAAGAAGGAAACATACGGAAAGCGGTCAAGCTGCTCAATGCGGGTGCAAACCCCAACGCAGTAGACGACCACTACAGGACGCCGCTGCGGCGGGTGCTTTAGGTATAAATGTCTCTTTGGTTACAATAAGAAAGATATAAATATTTCCTTGATTATTGTAAAAGGATGGTGATAGTATGACAACTAAGTCCCAACAAAAAGACCAACAACTCCTCAATGAAATAAAAGAAGGAAACATACGGAAAGCGGTCAAGCTGCTCAATGCGGGTGCAAATCCGAACTCGTCAGATATTACTGGATGGACTCCACTGCACTACGCCGCATACCACAACAGCTCTGAAGCTGTAATACTCCTCCTCAACCACCACGCCAACCCCAACGCAGCTGCCAACAATGGTTGGACGCCTCTCCACTCAGCCGCATCCCACAACTACACCACAATCACCAATCTTCTCATCCAACACAATGCCGACCCCGATGCGACCACCACCACAGGCCAGACGCCCTACCAACTCGCCACAGACAATAATCACACCGAAATGGCCAGACTCATAAAAGATTACATAAATATAGCAGAACGGGGAAAGCAACTCCTCCGCACTACAGAGAAAACCACACTCGCATAAGACAGAACATCCAAGCAGAAGTCAAGACAATGATTGTATGGGCGCCAGGGCCTTCTCAAAGGTCCTCCTCTAAGCTTTGACGAAAAAAGCCCGCACCTTTTGCGTTCTATCTCTTTGACGGGTAAAATGTCTTAAGGTGCAGCTGTCAGTTGACTACCTGATCTCCCCGTAAGACGGTTGTTGGAATAAGGCTAAAAGGCATGCCAACACAAAAAAGACTATAAACCTTTCAGGCAATAACTATTATCGCTTTTTGAGTGATTCAGACACAGGTAATGAGTATGTCTAATGTTTATGACGTAGATCCGCAGCAGATAAACCGCAGAGTAGCTACAGCCCTAAAGGATCGCATAAAGAAGCCCGAATTCGTCAATTACGTTAAGTCAGGGCCGTCCAAGGAGCGCGCTCCGTCAGATCCGGACTTCTGGTTCGTCAGGAGTGCATCTATACTCAGGCAGATATACATGAACGGTCCGGTCGGAACATCCCGCCTGCGGACAAGATATGGAACCAGGAAATCGCACGGTTCATCCAGAAAGCACCATGTCGGTGCCGGGGGCAGCATCATAAGGAAATCGTTGCAGGAGCTGGAGAAGGCCGGCTTCGTTGAGAAGACACCGAAGGGAAGGGTCGTGACACCCTCTGGAATGTCATTCTTGGACAAGATGAGCAAGGAGCTGAAGGCTAGCAGTTGAGTCGTATGCCAGGGAATTCTGCAGAGAACGACGAGCAGAGGCAGAGGGCCGAGCTTCTGAAGAGGTACAAGGCAGCCCAGCAGGAGCAGCAGATACGCTCGTACATGCGCAAGTTGCTAGATCCCGCGGCTTATGAGAGGCTCATGAATATAAGGGTCTCCAACCACAAGCTCTATATGCAGGTAGTGCAAGTTATTATAAACATAGTGCAATCAAATAGCTCTGTGAAGAGGATAACCGAGCAGCAGCTCATAAACCTGGCGGGGAAGATGACGGAAAGCCACCAGCCGAAGATAGAATTCAAGCGCAAGTGATGATATACATGACGAAGAAAAGCCCGGAGAGGAAGCGCATACTCGGAAACAGGCTGAAGAGGGCCAGACGGATACCTCTGCTAGCATCGCTCAGGACGCACAGGAGGCTCCAGCAGAACAAGTTCCAGAGGAACTGGCGCGAGAAGAAGATGGGGCTGAAGGTAAAATAGGCGTGCGGTATGGAGACCAGGGTTATAAGCATAGGGATAAGGAAGTACCTCGTGAGGCAGCCGCGCAACAAGCGCGCCAGGAAGGCAGCCAGATACTTCCGCGAGAAGGTCGCGCACTACACTAAGACAGATGTGAAGAATGTCAAGATAGACCGCGAGCTCAATTCGATGATAATGAAGTACTACTCAAGGCGCATGTCTCCCATAAAGGCGAGCGTAAAGATAGACAATGGGACGGCGATGGTCTCTCAGTTCGAGGGTGCCAAGGCAGCAGCTCAGCCAAAGCCAAAGGGGAGCACACCATCAGGGAAGGAGTCCAAGGCAGCGCCAGTACAGAGAACAGACGGGAAAGATTATGGAAAATCAAAAGGTGCAGATCGAACAGAGAATGCCAAAGGCTCCGGAGAGCCGGCGAAACCCAAGGCAGTCTCCAGGTCTTGAGGCAGCGAAGAGGAAGATACTCGGGAGCGACTATGTCGGGGCTTTCTGTATACCTTCGGACAGATACGTCATAGTACCGGTAGGCATGACGGCCAGCACGCGCTCCGCGGTATCGAAAACCCTCGGGGTTGAGTGCCTCACGGCTACGATAGGGAACAGCGACATACTTGGGATATTCGGAAGGGCGAACTCCAACGGCCTCGCCCTCTCGAGCCTAGCCTCTGAGACAGAGGTGGCACATCTCAAGAGAAGATTGCCCTACATTAATATAGGCATAGTGCACAGTGACCTTAACGCTGTAGGGAACAACATAATAGCGAACGACAGGATAGCCATGGTAAACCATGAATACCAAAGATCGGCCATAGCTGAGATAGGCGACATACTGGGTGTTGAGGTCCTGCCTATACAGATAGGCGGGCACGGCACGGTAGGCGCGACAAACATACTAACAAACAGGGGTATGGCCATAAACAACAACACTACAGACGATGAGAAGGAGAAGATAGAGCACATCCTTGGCGTCAATACTATCAGGACAACCGCGAATACCGGATCGCTCAATATAGGCATAGCAGCAGCGGCGAACTCCAGCGGCATAATCGTCGGCGATTCCACTACTGGCTTCGAGATAGCAAGGCTGATGGAGACACTGGAATAAGGTGTATGCATGAGGTTCAATGTGAAAGGCAATATAAAGGCTACGAAAAAGCTAGCTGCCAGAGGCTTCGAGATCGAGGTCGAGGCGGCTTCGGAAGGGCATGCCAGGACCGTGGCCATGTCTAGGCTCGGGGCGTCCCAGTCTCTCAGGAGGAACAGTATAATTATATTGTCGGTAGAGGCAGCAGGCAAGGCGAAGAGTGGGGCGGTGGGCAATGCCGGAAAGCAATGAGGAGAATGCCGCTGCCCTCCAATACCTGCAGCAGTACTACCAAAGTCAGTATGTAGCTCTGGAGCGGAGCATGGAGGACGCAGCCAACCACCTTCATGAGCTGTCGGAGGTGAAGGCCACCCTGGAAAGCATCTCGCTGATATCCAACAAGAATATACTGAACCCGATAAGCTCCAACGCCTACATAAAGGCTAGGACTGACACTGTGGATTCGATAGTGGTGTGGGTAGGCGGCGGCTTCTTTGTGGAGAAGGCTCCGGACGAGGCTACACTGTTCATAGCAGATTCGATAAAGAGGCAGAACGAGTTCATATCCAGACTGACGAAGAGCCGTGAGAACCTCGAAAGGGCGATCATGGAGGTCGCAGGGAAGATAGACGATATATCCAAACCTGAAGAGGCAGCCGCGCCGACACAGCGCTCAGCCAATGATTCTGTATAAGCCATATGTGAACCCTGTCCTGGGATAGGCCGCGCTTGCTATGGTCTCTGTTTTTGTGCTGTTGAGTATAGTATAGCAATTGCCGTCCGGTGTGCCGCACCAGTATCCGACGTCTATCACAAGGCAGCTGTATTCACCTCTATACATCTCCATGGCCTTCGTGCTGTAGAGGTTGCTGAACTGTGTGGAGGCGAGGCCGTTTATGTTGAACAGGGTGGGATCGTACGAGAAGACAAGGCATCCGTCAGGTATGGATGCGCTGTTGTTGTATATGAATCCCTCATAGAACCGTGCTCCGCCCGCCTGCTGTATCTGTGCCGGCTTCACATGAAGCACTGGGAGTGCGCCAGCTACTGGATAAGCCACGAGCGCCAGTATCGCCGCCATGCCTGCAAACCCCGCGATTCTTTCCGCATTGAAATGCCTGCCGAGCCGCGTGAACAGGCCGAACAGCATGGAGAGCGCGAGCCCGCCGAACATCCCTATCTGTGCTATCATGCTCAGCATGAACCTCCAATCCACTCCGTAATTCGCTCCGCCCGCGTAGAATGCTGTGTACATAATGAAGAACACTAAGAACCATATCCCGAGAGCGAGCGCCTGTCTCCTATACCTCTTATACACAGCAGCGACTGCAGTGCCGGCGATGCCTATGATCGTGAAGATGGCCGGTTGCACAACCTGCATGTCCCTCAATCGGTCGAACCAGAAGAGCACGTTGTCGCAGACATTGGCGCCGAAGTAGTTTATCCCAAAGGAGTTGCTCCCAGCCTCTATGGAGCGTATCGCACTGCCGCACGTCTCCTGTACATACGTGCCTGTCGAGCCATAGTTGCCTGTATAATGCTCATGCACAACATACGCTGCCTCTGGGGTTATCGCTACCAGGACTATGAGAATAA
>CAYPBZ010000009.1:0-27572 GCA_964409135.1 Microcaldota archaeon | reverse complement strand
GCATTGCATCCGAATCATGTATCTGTGATATATATAGCCACATTGATACTGTGATATTCGTCTGTATGTTTAAAGGAGTTTTGTCAGGTATCGAAATGTAGCTGTTCTGGCCGTTGAATATTGCATACCCTGTTGGATTCGCACCGTTAATATGTGAGGGCTGGTTCGTGATGTACGGGGCATATGGTAGTACCGCACCTCCGAATCCTGCCTGCAACAGGTTGCTCATAGCGCTCCTCGCGTTCTGTATCGGAGATACGTATGCCGACTGTGATGCAAAGTGCGCATACAGCAATATAGAGGCGGCTGTCACGGCTATCGCAAGCGCGAACACCGCATCAAGAGTGAATATGAATCCCTTCCTGCTCCTCATAAATTACACCGATATGGGCTGCGGGGTCCACAGTATGACATCCACCCCAACAGGAACGCCATTGAGCCTTGCGCTCTCCTTATATGAATACACTGTATATGCCCCGTTTGTGATAGGGTTCTCCCCTATGGTTATATTGACCGCATTGTTTGATATTATTATGTAGTAGTCATATCCGACCCCGAGAGATTGCTTAAGGTCCTGGTAATTGTAGTTGGACATCGCCATGAATGCGTACAGTTTTGATGTAGAGATGTCTGTGCTGCCTCCTATAGGAGCCAGGCCTACGCTGACGTTGGACCATGTCGAAGAATTCGTCGTGTTCACCACGCTTGCCCAGTTGTTCGGGTAGCCGCTAGACAGAATTGACTGGGCCAGGGTCGCTGCCTCTGTCTGCATGAGCCCTGATTCACTGCCATACGCGCTGGAGAGCTGTGTATCTACATTGTTCCATGTGAACACCAATATAGTAAGCGCGACGGTGAATATAACAATCGCGAATATCACATCTAGGCTCCAGAACTGCGCTTTCAATGATTTATTTTTCGGTTTCATAATCATCTAACCAAATGACAGATTCATCTTTGAAATCAGCGGAAGCCCTTGATAGTATAATTCGCTTACCTGTTGCTGCGACAATACACTATTATAGATCTGCACGTCCGCGATTGAACCGATGAAATTCCCGTCATTGCCCTTGCCTATGTATAATGGGCCGATGCTATTGAATGTGAGGGAGTTGGACGCACTGTCGTTAAGCACACCGTTTATGTAAAGCTTTAATGTAGAACCATCATATGTACCGACTACATTATACCATGTATCGAGTTTCAGCGCTGCTTTGCTCACTACAGTGCCAGCGCCGTCGCACTGCCTTAGAAACCCGATGTCTCCGTTGGATTTCTCCCATACTGTATAGCCATAGCATCCGGAATTCATCTGCATTGCATCCGAATCATGTATCTGTGATATATATAGCCACATTGATACTGTGATGTCGTTCTGTATGTTTAGAGGGGTACTGTCAGGTATCGAAATGTAGCTGTTCTGGCCGTTGAAGTTAGCTACTGTCATATTCTGGTTCACATTACTTGATACAAGGTTTTTATATGTCACTCCCGTAGAGTTATTTGCGCTGTTGTTGTTCAATGAATAGTCGTTGGCATTGCCATCGAGCGGCCACCACCCTATAAGGTTTTGTGTATTCAGTGGAATCCCGGTTATTCCTTTGTGGTATAAGCTCTCGACCTGCTGGGATGATAAAGATGAATTATATATTTGTATATTTGACATGATGCCATTGAATAACCATGCGTGGTTGCTTGTCGAGCCGAATGCAAGGGGCGCGTTTCCTGAAACCACCTGTACGCCGATACTGTGCATTGCACCAGGAGTTCCGTTTATGTAGAATGTGATATTGTGGTTTATATATGTATATCCAACATGCACCATAGTGTTTGAATTGATTGTTCTAGAGCTAGTGTCGCATGCTCCAGATATCCCATTATTTATACATACGCGCAGATATCCTGTAGAAGCCGTGTTTGATGTTTGTTCTAGGCCGAATTGGTATGTGGATCCGCTTCCGACAGAGATCTGTTTTGATATCATTGTGGGATAGGTGTTCTGATACCCGGACACAGACAGCCACTCGAATATGCTTATCGCATTGGTTTGTGCCGGGCTGTTTAGAGAGACGCTGTTCGTCATGAATATATATGATGAAGAGCCGGGAAACATCGCGACACTGGTTTCAGTTGAATTAAGCGGCATAGCATTCCACGATACTCCAATAGATGTTCCGGTGTTGTGGTTGCCGCTTAAGTCGTATATTGTGTTTCCATATCCCAAAGTGAGCGGCCACCATCCTACAAGGTTTCCTAAAAGAGCAGTATTGCCATTATACGCGTACGCTGTGAGATTTAGGCCTGTGAGACTGTTTGAGGACAGTGTCGCCGATATGATTCCGTTGGCATCTGTGTAGCCAATCGCATTGGCCGATGGTGTTATGAAACCTGCAGCCGTGCTCATGGCGTTGGCTCCATCGCTCAGCAATACATGCGATGCCACCTTAGCGATTGAGGAATATACTACATTAGATGGAGTGCCGCCGTTGTTGTTCGTAGAGTAGTCATTTGCATTTGAATCAAGCTTCCACCATCCTACAAGACTGTTTGTATTTACCGGGCCTCCGCCAATACCCTCATTGTAGAGCGCGGCTGCCTCATTTGATGTGAGTGGCGTGTTGTATACCTGCGCGTCCGCGATTGAACCGATGAAATTCCCATCCTTGCCTGTGCCTATGTATAGTGGGCCGGTGTTACTGAATGTGAGGATATTAGACGCACTGTTGTTAAGTGCACCATTTATGTAAAGCTTTAATGTAGAACCATCATATGTACCGACTACATTATACCATGTATCGAGTTTCAGCGCTGCTGTGCTCGCTACTTCACTGGCGGCGTCGCACTGCCTTAGAAACGCGATGTCTCCGTTGGATTTCTCCCATACTGTATAGCCAGAGCATTGGGAATTCATCTGCATTGCGTCCGAATCGCCTATCTGTGATATATATAGCCACATTGATACTGTGATGTCATTCTGTATGTTCAGAACGGCATTGTTGGGTATCGAGACGTAGCTGTTCTGGCCGTTGAAGTTAGCTACATATACACCTACATCTTGGCTTGTACTCATGTAATCAGGCAGTGAGACAGACTGGGGCGGGGACTCGTCCATGTATATCTGACCGTTGAAGTTCGTTATCCTTACAGTGCCTGTGTATGTTGGTAATGTATATGTAGTTGGGGTGGATCCCGGTATGGAGTTACTCGATACTATGTTTCTCGAATCCGAGTACGCTGTTGCTGAGATAGTCTGGCCTGCAATTGATATATTGGCAATCACTATGCCAGTTGACGTGACAGACAGAGAATACTGCTCTGTGCCGATTGATGGAGGGAGTGACACAGTCGCATTAAATCCTTGGCCTGCCGACGCCGCCTGGTCGATGTATGTAGCGATATTCTGCGCTACCAGCTGCAGGTTGGAGTACTGCTCGTTTGACATAGTGGCTGCCCTCTGGGCCGCTGCTATCCCAAACATCACTAGGAAGATTATTAGTACGAACGAGTACACTATCATAAATTCTAGTGCTATCTGCGATCTGGCAGTGCCCCTCCTGGAATGTGTGGAAGCCATTGCGCTCCTTCATTTTTGTTAGGCAAGCATTAAAATTGTGTCGTTCATCCCTCTTCTGTCCCATGGCAACGGCACCACTGCAATTTTTGGGATTTGATGCCGTTGGCTTGGCTATGGGAGTAGGACGTAGCAACCATAGGGTGCTGTGCCATGCCAGATTGTAGAGATTGCAGGTCAGTCTATGTTTATGTAGTCCTTATCCCTATTGAGCTTCTCCACACTTATCTCGAGAGTCCCGTTGCTGAATTTTGCCTTGGCAGTGCCGGCCCTGACGCCTTCCGGCAGAGAGAGGGACCTGTAATAGCTAGATGTGGACCTCTCCTTGGAGTAGAATCCCTTACCCGCTCCGCTGTGCTCTGATGTCTTGTGTGCGCGTATTGTAATGTAGTTCTCCTCGACCCTAACTTTTATGTCGCGCTTCTCCACGCCAGGCATGTCTGCGAGTATTTTAAATGTGCTGCCCTCATCTATTATGTCTACGGCCGGCACCCTTACCCCGCTGAACATGTCGCTCATCCTCACTAGTGGTCCTCTCAGGAATGGCAGCCTGTCTATTATCGGATCTGTATGCCAATCTGTGTCGAACAACCCCACTAGGTCGTTGTGCTGCGCCTGTCTGTGCCTTATATTCTTCTCTTCTCTTTTCGGCATTTTATCCACCTTATCAGTTTTTCTTTGTTTTAATCCATTTATTACTAAAATGAATAGAAAATTATTTAAACCTTTCGGAACATAATAAGTATATGAAGAAATTCGTAATCAAGTCAATAGACAGACCGGACTACAATGATCCGAAGGCACTGTTGAGATGGTTCTGTCTGGTGTTCGGCCTTGAGGATGAGAAATCCAAGAGAAACAATGAGATAGTGGAGCAGATATTGATAAACTTTCTGTATTCCGCGCGTGAAGGCAGAGGCATGTCCAGCTCGGAGATAAAGATGGAGCCAGACCTCCCGAGAAGCACACTAATATACCACCTCAACAGGTTTGTTGACGCAGGCATAATAACGAGGGATGGCCACACATACAGGTTGCGCGCACCTGATATGGCCAAGCTGACCGAGGAGATAAACTACGACATAGACAGAGAATTCATGAGGATGCTTGATGCGGCCAAGGAGTTTGACGTGCTCATAGAGAATATGCTCGCAGGCACAAAGGCGCTGCGCAAGACAAGAGGGTGATTTTTATGGAAGGCAAGGATAGCACCATAGGCAACGGTTCCGAAAGGAGGGCTGGGGAGGCAGAGGCAATGGTAGAGGGTGGAAGCCCATCCGAAGGTAAAGATAAGGATTCTGCACATGGCAAGGAGTATGACGAGCTCAAGGATAGAATGTTGAGGCTGGCTGCGGAGTTTGACAATTACAAGAAGAGGTCGAATATGGACGCTGAGAGATTGAGAGAGGCAAGCAGAGCAGAGATCGTCAGAAGCGTACTACCGGTCCTTGACGAGTTCGAGCTCGCGCTCATGGCTGCTAGGGATGGCAACTCCGGCTCTGATGGCAACATGATCAGAGGAGTAGAGATGATATACACCAATCTGTACGATGCCCTCAAGCGTGCCGGGCTCGCTCCAATCCCTACGGACGGCAGATTCAATCCGGAGCTGCATGAGATAGTCATGACCAGGGAGAGCGACCGTGAACCGGGCGAGATACTTGAAGTGATGAAGAGAGGGTATATGCTCGGAAGCATAATGCTGAGGCCTGCGTCTGTTATAGTCGCGGGTGACAGGAATGGCAAGAATGACGATAAAAAAACAAATGATACAATAGGTGAAAACTATGAGTAAGATAATTGGAATAGACCTTGGCACATCGAACAGCGCAGCTGCAACACTGGAGGGCGGCAGGCCCACAATAATACCGAGCAGTGAGGGAGCCTCCCTCTATGGGAAGGCCTTCCCGAGCTACGTGGCGTTTACGAAGGACGGACAGAGGCTTGTGGGCGAGCCTGCAAAAAGACAGGCAGTGGCCAACCCCGACGGCACGATATCTACCTTCAAGAGGAAGATGGGCACGGACCACAAATACGACATATTCGGCACGAAGTACTCGGCGCAGGAGCTCTCTGCGATGGTCCTGCAGAAGATAAAGAAAGATGCAGAGCACTTCCTCGGCGACGAGGTGAAGAAGGTAGTGATAACAGTGCCAGCATACTTCAACGACAACCAGCGCCAGGCGACAAAGGATGCCGGTGAGATAGCCGGCTTGGAGGTCGTGAGGCTTGTCAACGAGCCCACGGCGGCATGCCTTGCGTATGGGATAAACAAGTCCGACAAGGAGATGAAGATACTCGTCTATGACTTTGGTGGAGGTACTCTTGACGTCACTATTATGGACTTCGGCAATGGGGTGTTCGAGGTCAAGTCTACGAGTGGAGACACAGCTCTCGGAGGCACTGATATGGACAGTATTGTGACGGAATACCTTGCTGGAGAGGTGAGGAGCCAGCTGGGCATGGATATTGGCAAGGACCATCAGGCCATGCAGAGGCTCAGGGAGGCGGCCGAGAAGGCGAAGATAGAGCTCTCTACAGTCATGACGACCGACATAAACCTGCCCTTCCTAACGCAGAAGAATGGACAGCCTGTGCACTTCACGCACGCATTGAGCAGGGCGAAGCTGGAGAGCCTTGTCATGCCCATTGTAGAGGGGTCGGCCGGGCCCATAAAGCAGGCCATAGCTGACGCGAAGCTCGAGCCGGAAGGAATAGACAAGATAATAATGATAGGCGGGCCGACGAGGATGCCCATAGTGCAGAGATATGTGGAGCAGCTTCTCGGAAAGAAGATAGAGGGAGGGGTAGACCCGATGGAGGCCGTAGCCCTCGGAGCTGCCATACAGGGGGGCATAATAAGCGGCGAGGTGAAGGACATACTGCTGCTCGACGTGACACCGCTCACTCTAGGCATAGAGACGCTCGGGGGCGTCGCAACACCTATAATCGAGAAGAACACGACAATCCCGGTAAAGAGGTCGCAGGTATTTACTACGGCCGCTGACCTGCAGACGAGCGTTGATATACACATATCGCAGGGGGAGCGTCCACTCTCGAAGGATAATATAGACCTCGGCAAGTTCACCCTGACAGGCATACCTCCCGAGAGGAGAGGCATGCCGCAGATAGAGGTTACGTTCGACATAGACGCCAACGGCATACTCCACGTGGAGGCGAAGGACAAGAAGACAGGGAAGAGCCAGAGCATGGACATAGTGGCGCCGCACAAGATGAGCAGCGAAGACATAGAGAAGAAGATAAACGAGGCAAAGAAATTTGAGGAAGAGGACAAAAAGACAAGGGAGAAGATAGAGGTTCGCAACGGCGCCGAATCAATGGTGTACACAGCGGAGAGCACCCTCAGGGAGTTCAAGGACAAGGTGTCTGACGAGGACAAGAAGAGCGTCGAGGCCGCAAAGGAGAAGCTGGAGGAGTCTATAAAGAGCGAGGACGAGGATGCCATGAAGAGGGACAGTGAGGCGCTGAAGAACATCATCGCCGAGGTAGGGTCTAAGCTGTACAAGGACGCCGGAGCAGGAACAGGAGCAGAAGGTGGAGAGGGCGGAGCGAAGAGCACCCCCGGGGATGGGCCCGGCGGTCCGGGAAGCGGGACGGCTGACGCGGAGTTCAAGGTTGAGGACAAGAGATAAGATTAGGTTGATAGTGCATGACAAAGGATTACTACGAGGTTCTGGGAGTGGGAAAGACCGCTACCGCTAGCGAGATAAAGGGAGCGTACAGGAAGCTGGCCATGCAGTTCCATCCAGACAGGAACAAGAGCAAGGACGCGGAGGAGAGGTTCAAGGTGATAAACGAGGCGTACGCTGTCCTGAGCGACCCCAACAAGCGCAGGCAGTACGACACATTCGGGCCGGACCAGTTCAACCAGCGTTTCAGCGAGGAGGACATATTCAGAGGGTTCGACTTCGAGAGCATATTCAGGAGCATGGGATTCGACGTCGGAGGAGGGTTCAGCGGAGGCCCTGAGAACATCTTTGACAGCCTGTTTGGTATGGGAGGAAGGCGCAGGGGCGACTACGGCAGCAGCATATCCGATGCCATCGAGGTGACGTTGAACGAAGCTTATACAGGGACGATGAAGAAGATAACGGTCAAGCACACTGTCGCGTGCGGCAGATGCAAAGGAGCTGGAGGCGAGCCCGGCACAAAGACCAAAAAATGCGACAAGTGCAACGGGTCAGGGCAGATAAGGAGTACAAGGCGAACACCGTTCGGGATAATGCAGACAGTCTCCGCATGCGACAAGTGCAACGGATCGGGGGGCGTCCTGGAGAAGCCTTGCAGCACGTGCAAGGGCAGCGGAATCGTTTACAGGAACGATTCTCTCGACATCACGATACCGAAAGGGATAATGGACGGCACCAGGCTCATAGCCAGAGGCATGGGAGACTATGGAAGGGACGGCATAGGGGACATGGAGCTGCATGTCAGGGTCAGGAACAACACAGACTTCACTAGGAATGGAAACGACCTCCACTACGAGCTCCATATACCATTTTATACAGCGATAGAGGGCGACATGGTGCAGATAGAGACCATGGACGGAGAGAAGGCCGTCGAGATAGAGCCGGGCACACAGCCCAACTCGAAGGTAGTGCTGAGAGGCGCAGGCATGCCGAGGTTCAGGGCATCGGGAAGCGGCGACCTTATCGTAGAGATCATAGTGGACATACCGAAGCAGCTGACAAAGGAGCAAAGAGAGCTTATAGGCAGGTTCGAGGAGACGGATAGGAGTGCAGCCAAGAAAAGAGGGTTCTGGAAGAAGTAGCTGTATGCCTGTTTATTTAGTTATTTGTGTAGCAAGAATAATGATGCAATGGCAATAAACCCGAAAGACGCAGAGTTGGTGCAGAAGATTCTCTGGCCTGGAGAGAAGGTAGAGCTTACCGGGAGAGAGAGGCGTGCCGGACCCGGAGGTTCTGTAACATCCCCTACATCGATTATACTCACCGATAAAAGAGTGATAATAATCAACCGGGAGGCAGTAGGGATAAGAAAGGACTATGAGGTGATACCTTACAAGAGCATAGCTGGCGTGAGGCTCGAGAAGGGGATAATAGCCTCTACTGTTTTCATACGCGTCCTAGGATATGAGAAGGACAGGGGACTTCTCAAGGACGGCAGGGAGGAGGGCGAGATAGACGGCCTCAACAACAGGGATGCGAAGCTGATAGCTGATGAGATCAACAGGAAGATTTCCGGAATCGCAGACAGCAAGGGAAGCCAAAAGGATTCCGAAGACGTGGATTCGGGCATTGGCGGATACATATACTGCAGCAACTGCGGAGCGAAGGACTCGGATACGGCGCACTTCTGCAAGAATTGCGGAGCTAAGCTCAACTAATAACATATTCACGAGAGTATAATGCTGATATGAACGGTGATAGAATGAGATATAGACTAAAAAGGCACATAACGAACACGCTGCTATACGCAGTGATAATAACAGCATTGGGAGGAGTCATAATACAGTACACGAAACTCGGGGCTGTTGTTTTCTTTGTAGTGGGAATTGTCGCATTAGCTACTGACAGATTAGTCGAAAACAAACATAACCTAAAGGAGAGATAGAAATAGAAAAGAAGTAGATGGTGTTAGATCTTACTTGTCATCCATATTTTGAGCCAAAAGTGCAAAGCCGCCCAATTCACAAGGCTTATATAACTAAAGGATTGTAATAACTGTGAACAAAGCAAGATAGAACCCGATGCTAATTCTTGCATAATGGTGTTATATTGAAGTTTAAAGAGATGGGACTCGGCGACGATATAGTGGAATCGCTGAGCAGGATCAGGATCACAGAGCCGACTGAGGTGCAGTCGGAATCCATACCGGTAATATTTAGCGGGAAGGACACGATAATCAGGGCCAAGACAGGGACCGGAAAGACTCTCGCGTTCCTTCTGCCGTGCATACAGAAGATAAAACAGAAGAAGGAATGGAAGAGGCCGCACATGCTGGTCCTTGCTCCGACACGCGAGCTGGCGCTGCAGACATCGAAGGTCGCTTCCGACCTGATTGACAGGAACAGGGTCGTCACGGTGTACGGAGGCTCATCCATGAATGTCCAGATCGATGCGCTGCGCAACGGCGCCGACATCGTCGTCGGAACCCCGGGAAGGATTATAGACCTCGTAGACAGGGGAGCGCTGAAGCTGGATTCCATAGAATACGTAGTGATGGATGAGGCAGACATAATGCTTGATATGGGATTCATAGACGATGTTGAGTACATACTTAATAAGACGCCTCAAAAGAAACAGGCAATCATGCTGTCCGCCACGATACCAAAAGAGGTATTAGAGATGTCAAAGAGGCACATGAGGCACCCAGAGTTCATCTCCGTCGGAAGCGAGGAAGAGATCACGGTAAGCAGCATAAAGCACATGTACAGCATAGCAAGAGGGACGCAGAAGTTCCATATGCTCCTGTCGTATATAGAGAGGTACAAGCCGCAGAAGTGTATAATATTCCTTCAGACGAAGAGGGAGTCGGAGATACTGCATAACTTCCTGGTCAAGCAGGGCATCGACGCGATACTGATGCATGGAGGGCTGACGCAGGCCAGGCGTACGAGGTCCCTTGGAAAGTTTAGGCATGGCGTCAGGTTCCTAATAGCCACAAACGTGGCGGCGAGAGGTCTTGATATAGACGACATATCAGACATAATAAACTTTGATATTCCGGATACGCCGAACACTTACGTGCACAGGGTCGGAAGGTCGGCGCGCATGGGCAAGGATGGGCGTGCGTTCTCCATAATATCAAAAGAGCAGATAGGCATAGTGAGGGATATCGAGTTCGAGGCGAACATAAAGATGGAGAAGGTATTCCTTGACACAAAGGCCTACGAGCACATACCTGTCAGTTTCCACGTAGACAGGCACATGGAGAGAGAGCCGGGCATGCGCACACGAAGAGGAGGTTATGGGGAGCGCGGCGGCTTTAGGGACCATAGAGAGAGGCATGAAGGAAGGTCCAGAAGAGGAGGTTATAGAGAGAATAAGTATGGAAGGCGCCAGTAAGCCATTAAAGTGCTCCATACAGTATTGTACAGGTACCTCACTATTCTAGCGTTATGTCAGCATCGAAGAATCCCAGACTGCTGTTCATCTTTACAGGGCTTTTTAGAAGCCCTTGGAGCTCGGGCAGGAAGCCGTAGGTAGGGATTTTATAATCGCCAGCAAGGTTCAATGCGTAATCCTCGATAAGCTCGTCTCTGCTGTTGTACCTTTTTACGCCGTATATTGTTGTATATCCTATAACGGCGCCGTTCACCAGCTCAGATTCGATGCCTAGTCTGCCCAGCGAAGCACGGTCCGTTCTTTTCGACGCGTGGACAAGGAACTTGCCCCTGTAATGCATGTTCCAGGTCCGTAACTCTATCCTCCTCCTTCCTGTGGCGACAAGCCATGCATACGGTTGCATAAGAGAAAGGCACTTCATGATATGAATTTGTGGTTAGGGTTATTATTGCTTTGGTACTGTTTAGACCGTTTGCCTGGGTGTTCTATCTTCTACAGACATGATTCTGTCTGCCGTGCGGAGGAGTTGCTTCATCTGTTCTGTTATATCTGCTACATCTATATGTCCCTTTAGGAGTTCGATGATTGCAGTATGACCATAACCTATGGCTATTTGGTAAGGCGTCTTGCCGTAGTTGTCTGCTGCATTGGGGTTTGCGGCGCGTTTGAATAGGAGTTCTGCTATTACGATATTGTTGTACTGTGCAGCGTAGTGCAGCGGCGAACGGCCGATGTTATCTGCTGCATTGGGGTTTGCGCCGTATTCGAGTAGGAGTTCTGCGATTGGGGAGTTATTGTAGTGTACAGAGAGGTGGAGTGGCGTCTCGCCTTTGTCTTCTGTTGCATCTGGGTTTGCATTGTGTTGGAGGAGGGGTTCCGCGGTTGCGAGGTTGTTGTAACGTGCGGCAAAGTGCAGTGGAGTCCAGCCTATATTTGTGGTCGTATTGGGATTTGCGCCTGCATTGAGTAGCTTAACCGTTGCTGTTGTATCTCCTTTTATCGCTGCTTCGATGAGCTCTGGGTTTATTGTTCGGGACTGGTCTATCATACTATCACCATTCTTGTTGTAATCAGCGAGATGCTTATAAATTATAGGATATTTATACTTTTGCTAACATTCAAAACATGACAACCGTCAGTGAATGCCGAATCTTTTCTTTATTCTAGATATCTTCGGCCTTGTGACGAACAGACAGTATGGTGTGAGAGGATTTCTCTGGTAGTAATGCATGTGGCGCTCCTCGGCAGGATAGAACTTCTTGAGAGGTTTTACCTCAGTGACTATAGGTTTTTTGTAGCTATCTTTTATCCTGTTTATATGTTGCTCTATAATTTTTAGGTCTGACTCGCTTGTATACAATATCATGGACCGGTACTGTGTTCCTACATCATTGTCCTGCTTGTTAAGCGAAGTCGGATTATGCATATAGAAAAATACATCTAGGAGTTTGTCTAGGCTGATTGCGCTTGGATCATATTCCACACTTATGACCTCGGCATACCCTGTATCGCCGCTACACACCTGCTCATATGTTGGATTCTTAGTGGTGCCTCCTGCATATCCAGGCGTTGTCTTGACAACACCGGCGAACATCTCAAATACTGCCTGCGTGCACCAGAAGCATCCTGCTCCGAACACTATGCTCTTAGCCTGTGCCACTCTTATCACCATCTTTGTTATCCGGCACGAACAGCATTGATATCGAGTTCACGCAGTGCCTGACGTTCTTCCTTGTCATGCGCTCTCCCTCGAAAACATGGCCTAGATGCGCTCCGCAGTTGCTACATTGTATCTCAGTCCTCACGCCGTCCGGATCTGGAACCCTCTTTACTGCGTCCTCTATCTCATCATCGAAGCTGGGCCACCCGCAATGTGCGTCAAACTTATCCTCTGAGCGGTACAGAGCTGCACCGCACTTCTTGCAGACATACACCCCTTTTCTGAAGTTTCTGTCATACTCCCCGGAGAACGGCTGCTCCGTGCCCTTGTGCACTATCACACGCTCCTCATCTTTTGTGAGCTTCCGATACTTATGTTGTGGGCTTTCCATTCACACCACGCTGCACGACGGATTCGCAATTCTCCTCATATAATATAGTAGTAGCGCTATGTCTATAAGCATCATTGCTGCGAATATATACTTCGACCATGCTGATATCGTGTTTGTCAAGGAGATTACAGATGCTGCGCTTGCGCCTACGTACGTAAGGCCGAACAGTATCGGGGCCGAGCATCCGCACCCATTGACTATGCCACCCATAAATGTGGCTATGCTCCCAATGGACGCCCCAGAGTACCTGTTTTTGCTGCGCGTGGTATTGTTGAGCGAAAAGACCGACACGACTACCAGTATCGATGACAGGACCGCAAGTGCGTATATCTCATAAAGCGGCACATTCAGCAGAAGTATGTTGTAGTTCTGGTACCTTATTATGTATATTATTGTAAAGTAGTAGGCGATAGATAGGACTATCGCTGCCGCAGCGTACCGCGGTCTCCTGAATACGGTTGCCAGAGAGCTTACAGTACCTTTTGTGCCCATGTATTGCTACCCACTTCTCGATTGACAAAAGGTTATAAATATTGAAATACCTTATGTAAATTTTAGATTTAGCTAACATTAAACTTTGGAAATGTTTATATATATTTAGGGTAAGTTGAATTTAAAGATAGTATTCTTTGGTGTATAAATGGCAAAATATGTACTCGTAGGAGACTCTAGTTTGTCCGCGCCGTTCAGGCGCTTTCCTCTCTTGAAGTTTCTGCCGAGTGCTCCGACAGCTTCCGTTCCGGCGCCGATTTACAAGTTTCTAAAGGGTGAGCTGTACAGCGCTCTTCCGAGTGGCGAGACGTCGGTGGCACCGTACTCGATAAGAAAAATAGAGGCTGCGCTGCTGACTAGAAACAGGAGAGAAGACGTGGTTGTGGCGCATGAGGACCACCTCAACAGGTTCGTAAATAGCGATACCGAAATTATAGCGGTATCGACCATGGATCCTTTCGGGCTTGGGCCTCTTACGATGTCATTCATGATACTTCTTGGAGGTAACAAGGGGACATGGGTGAATAAGGAGTGGAACAGCCTTATAGCCAAGATAAATGCAGCTAGAAGAGGAAAGAAGGCCAAGCTTATAGTTGGGGGTCCGGGCGTATGGGAATTCACAATACGTCCAGAGGAGCTGGATAAAGAAGGTATAGATTATGCGTTCCAGGGCGAATCTGAGGACATTCTGTGCGGCCTCTTTGAGCAGATATCCAAGGGCAACATAGACAACGAGATGTTCTACCACGGATTCCAGACGAGGGACGAAAACTTCCACATGAAATACGTCGAACATCCGAAATTCCTTACAAGAACCTCGAAGATAGGGACCATGGTGCCGCTCGACAAGATACCCACGATAGTGAATCCTGCAGACAGCGGAATGGTAGAGATAATGCGTGGATGCGGAATAGGATGCGATTTCTGCGAGGTTACCCTAAGACCGTTGAGGTATTATCCGATAGACAAGATACTCAGAGAGGTTGAGGTGAACGTGCGTGCGGGATTCACCAACGCATGGCTGCATACTGACGAGATATTCGGATTCAGGCACACAAGGCCGACATTCGAGCCGAATGAGGAGGCATTGATAGAGCTCTTCACAGCAGTCATGTCTGTCAAGGGGGTGAGATCGAGCAATCCGACTCACGCTAGGATATCCCCGGCTACAGCATACCCTGAGTTCATAAAGAAGCTCTCTGAGATAATGCGCGCCGGACCGGACAACTGGATAGGCGCACAGGTGGGCGTAGAGACAGGGAGCGACAGGCTTGCTAAGATGCACATGCCCAATAAGACACTGCCTCTCCACATAGGGCCTGATGGCCGCTGGATGGATATAGTGTGGCAGGGGACATACAACCTCAACAAGTATTTCTGGAGACCGGCGTTCACGACGCAATGCGGACAGAAGGACGAGACTGAAGAGGATAACTGGGACACCGTTGCACTCATAAACAGGCTGAGCAACTCATATGTAGACGGGCGCCCGTTTGAATTTACTACCACTCCTATGCAGAATGTGCCGCTTGGACTTATAAAGAGCAGGGAGTTCTCAGACGATGTACTGACTCCTGCACAATCTGCCGTTTACTATGCAAGCTACAGGCACCTCTACAAAATAGCATCTAGGAATGCCAAGGTAGAGAGCAGGCATGCGGGCAGCATCGGCTCTAGGCTAGGCACCTCTGCTGTCATACCGTTTGGAGGATGGCTCATGATGAAGTTCATCGAGAGGATTGTCAAGAAGAACGGCGTGGATATAGAGAAGGTAAAGAGCTATGGCCTCAAGCACGCGGCGCAGAGGATAGAGACTGATAGGGCTGAGCAGGTGGAAAGGATTACGGCTAGGTAGTTGCATTACAGTTACATTTACCTCCTAAGCAGTTCTGCTATCTCTACCCAATCTTCCGCCACGCTTATATTCCTATGGCTGGTATCCCTACCATCGTTCCACGGCTTCCTTAAGAGTATGCCCCACCTGCCGTGCTCTGCTACTGCCCTCACTAAGTAGTACGAATCGTCTACGAATACATCTGTGCCGCTGTCTATACCGTACTGTACCTTACGCTGCATGGTATCCGCATAGTCATGTCCACGCACGTGCATCAACCCATTATATGGAATGTTTCTAAGGTTCAACCATTCTGATATCTGTTGGTCTGTAGCCGCAGTTACAGTTAAAACATCTAACCTGTTGGATGCCGAGAGTTCCAGCAGCACATCAGGTATGCTCGGATGCTCAAGCTCTATTTTAGCGTAGTCTCCCCATACCTCCCTGAGCCTCTGTAATTTTTCCTCGGGCGTACTGCAACTCTCCGCTGCAAAAATCAGTTCGGCTGCAGATGCTGCAAGAGTATCGTCTAGATCAAACGCTATCCTTCTTTTTCTGGTAGATGGCATGCAATCGGCTGTGATAGGCATGTTATACATATTTATGTGTTGCGCTGCGTCTTGGCATACGGGTTCCATAGTGCGGATGCTAGCTCTCCCTGTTTTTGAGGCAGAATGTTACATCTACATGTTGGACACAATCATTATATATTATAAGTCATATAATCATTATGATCTATAATGTCAGCAAAAACAATAGCAAAAAGGATGCCACATCCGTATGAAAGAGACACGGCGGTTGTGTTTATTACAGACCGTAGAACATTTAGCATGGATGCCGAGTCTCTGGTTCCGGAGGGCTTTAGGCTTGCCAGCCCAGAAGAGATTGCATCGAGGTGGGAGGCGAGTTCCGAATTCAGGGACAGATTGTGTGATACAAACATATTAGTATGGACGAGCCAGATCGGACTGAGCTCTTCTGGTCTCTATGAGATAAGGGACGGAAACTTTACAGAGGTAACTGAGTACCAGTATAGAAATCTTGAGCCGAAAAACAGAAGCAGGCACTACCCTGGAGACGGACGTGTGACGGTATTTAGCAGAGGCGAGAGATTAGGTGTCATGGCAGGGCTGCCGGCCAACGTTCTTGCATACGTAGCCTATATTTCTACAGATGGTTGTGCATCAGAATCCGATAGCACTACTGAAGAGCTAACAGCACTGATTAGGAACACCGATTAAAAGGCACTGGCAATGCAGCCACCTGTCTCATGCAGATGTGCTAAGATACCGGGTGTTCTTTAGGTTGTGAACAGATAAGTACATGGCGGTGTGGATAAGCACTAAAAACCCAGATGCCTATAACGAACGGGCGATAGTTCCATGGCAGACAGTGCAATAAGATGTGACATTTGCGGGAACACTCTTATCAGCATAAGAGCGTGCAGGCTCAAGTGCATGAACTGTGGCTCGGAGATAGATTGTGAGGACGGCGGCCTCTAACTTTCCTGTCACAACAGCAGGTCATTACTTGTATGTCTGTCTGGTGGTGTTCTCATTCACATACTCCCTTGCCCATCTATCTGCCTCGAATATCGATTCCAGGGTTATGGCGCCCGATTCCTTGTAGTTCAGCATTGCACCCTCGACAAGATCCATTATGTCGAGGAAGGATATCCTCTTCGAGAGGAAAAGGTTCACAGCTGCCTCGTTCGCCCCGTTCACGACTGTCGGGTAATGGCCACCCTTGTCCAGCGCCTTTTTCGCCGCCGCGAGGCACTTGAACGTCTCGTAGTCAGGGCTCTCGAAATCCAGCCTCTTGCTGATTAGGTCTATTCTCTTGAACGAGTTGGCCACCCTCTTCGGATAAGTGAGCGAGTACTGGATAGGTATGCGCATGTCCGGCGCGCCGAGTTGCGCCATTATGCTCCCGTCCTCATACTGGACAGCAGAGTGCATGAGGCTTTGCGGATGCACGACCACCTCTATTCTATCGTGCGTCATGCCGAACAGCCATCTCGCCTCTATCACCTCAAGGCCCTTGTTCATGAGAGTTGCCGAATCTATTGTTATTTTGCCGCCCATGCTCCAGTTCGGGTGCTTGAGCGCCTGCTCTACAGTGACTCCGCGCAGCTCCTCCCTCTTCTTGCCCCTGAACGGACCTCCCGAGCATGTGAGTATGATCTTCTCTATAGGATTGTCATCGTTGCCCTGTAGGCACTGAAATATCGCGCTGTGCTCGCTGTCTATCGGTATTATTGACGCATTATGCCGTTTTGCGAGCGACGTTACAATCTCCCCTCCAGTAACAAGGGTCTCCTTGTTCGCTATTGCCATGTTCTTTCCGGTCTTTATGAGCTCTAGTGTGGGATATAATCCTGCAATCCCTACAGGGGCGCTTATCACGGTGTCTATGGAATCGTGCGAGCATGCCTCTATGGCGCCCTGCTCTCCGGCGAGTATCTTCGTATCTATGGATCTGCTCCTGATTATAGACTCCAACTTGGCTGCCAACTTCTCATCAACGACCGCAGCATATTCGGGCCTGAATTCATCTATCTGCCTTGCCATGAGCTCTATATTGGAGTTGCATACCAGCGCAGACACATGTATGTCGTCTAATCCGCGCGAGACATCCAGGGCCTGTGTGCCTATCGAACCTGTAGAGCCATATATTGCTATATTCTTCTTCTCCGTATCATCACAGTGTGCGCCGTTCAGGTAATCTCTCCTTTCTACCATTTATTCTTTTCTGACACGTTCGTCAATAAGTGCCGGCAGCCCTATATGGTAATAGGTGTGGATGCAGCAGTGATTAGAGAACAGTAAATTATTGCGGTACTCATTTCAGCCTGAGTGAGTCGAGGTCCATTGGGGCCCTTGCATCCGCATGCGCCACCTTTCCGAGGACCCTTGCGAGGTCCTCGCACTTGTGGCTCTCGCCATGCATCGTGTATATGCTCTTCGGCCTGACACTGAGGTGCTGCACGAAGTTTATAAGCTCCCTGCGGTCGCTGTGCCCCGAGAACACATCCATCTTCTGTATTTCAAGGTTGACCTTGAGGTTGACGGTCTTGTTGTCTCCGTCAGGCAGTGCGACCTCTGACAGACCGTTCTGCACCCTTCTTCCGAGGGAGTGTGTGGAGTTGTAGCCTACAAATATCAGGGTGTTTGCCGCTCCCTCCGCTAGTCTTCTAAAGTACTCCAGGCTCGTGCCCCCGTTCATCATGCCGCCACTAGCGAGTATGATTGCAGGGCCGCGCTCCAGTATCTCATCCCTGTCCTCGCCCTTCACTACCTCAAATATCTCGCTCTCGAACGGAGACCTGTTGTTAAGGATCCTGTTCCTGAGCGACTCCTTGAGGTACTCTGGATATTCGGTGTGTATGGCGCTCGCCTCTAGGAGCATACCGTCCATGTAAACCGGAGCCTCAATCTTGTATTCACGGTTGTTGGCCATGTAGTTCTCCAGGACGAGCTGCATCTCCTGGCTGCGGCCCAAGGCGAATACAGGTATCAGGACCTTGCCGTTGCGGTCTATGGTCTTCTTTATCGTATCCATGAGAATCCTCTCGCCGTTCTTCCTGTTCGGGCTTATGTCGTGCGGCCCCCCGTACGTGCTCTCTATGAACAAAGTGTCTATCCTCGGGTATTTCGTCCTCGTCGGGTCGTACAGCCTTGAGAAGCCGTATTTCATGTCACCTGTGTGCACTATGTTGTACATGCCCTCCCCTACATGCAGGTGCACTGTCGAGCTCCCTAGTATGTGGCCAGCATTGTGCAGAGTGAGCTTGAGCTCGTCCGTTATGTTAGTCACCTCGTCCAGGTCGCGCGTTATCATATGTGTGAGCATCTTCCTTATATCCTTGACGCCGTAAAGCGGTGTGCCTCCGCTCCTCTGGACCAGCTTGATGTAGTCCGTAAGGAGAAGGGCAGCTATCTCACTTGTCGGGGGAGTGCAGTACACAGGGCCCTCGTACCCGAACTTGTATAGATAAGGTATGAAGCCCATGTGGTCCATGTGGCCGTGCGTGAGTATCACCGCATCCAATTCTTCTATAGAGAAGTTGGCGCTGTCCAGATAAGGAAATGCCTTGTTTGTGTCGTCGTCATTGGCCTCCGTGCCCTTTACCGATGGCTCTGGGCTGAGTCCGCAGTCTATCATGACCTTCGAGTGGGGTGTCTCGAGGAGCAGTGAGCTCCTCCCAACCTCCCTGAACCCGCCGAGTGCGGTAGCCTTCAGCCACTCGCTCTTCACTATCGGGGTGTTTATCTTCTTGCCTATAGTGCTCAGGAACTTCTTCCTGAACTTGCCTTCCGAGAACATGAGCTGACGGACCCCATTTATGGTCTCGCTGTCTATTGTCGGGGTGCGCAGTACCTTTGGAAGCCAGCCCGTCTGCATGGCTATCTCCTTGAGAGTGGAGCCGTGCTTCCCTATCACGAGCCCAGGTTTCATGGAGTCTATATAGACCTCGGAGAATTCTGGCACGAAATGTATGGAGGCTATGATCGCCTCCTTAGGCACTATCTCCTTTATCTTCTCGGACGCCTTCTCGGGCTCCATCAGCACAGAGCTGTCGCTCCTCATTATGAGCTTCTTCTTCGTGGCTACAGCTATGTTGCGTATCATGGATTCGTTGGAGTAGATTGCCCGGATGTTCTTGACAATGACAACGACATCAGGACCCTCGAACTCAGCCTTGACGAACTCGGCGTCGCTAGGGAGCATCTGCTTTATCGTCTTAAACACGTCCTCAGAACTGCGGCGGCCATTGCCGTTCTCATCCTCTGCGGTTTCCAATAGTCTCACTTAATGGTGTTGTTAGATTGCCTTCTCGCACTGTGCAAAGGTCTGGCTCGTTGATTGTTATTTGCGGCTAAGGCCGGGTCAGGCCTTCTCCTTCTCGGAGATGAACCTGTCGAGCTCCTTGCCTGTGTACTCGCGGTATCCAGAACTGGTTATCGTTGCCACAAGTATGTCGTTTCCTGTGGCAGAGTCCCTCAGCATGGCTATTGCGACAGCCTTGGCTACTCCCTTCACAGCCTCCTTTACCGTGAAGTTCTTCTTGTACAGGTTCTCCAGATATCCAAGGGCCGTCAGTGACCCGCTTCCCGTGGATGTGAACTTGGATTCTGGCGTGTATCCGCCGTAAGCATCTATTGAATAGAGCTGCGGCTTGTTCTCCCCGTCTATCCCGCCGAGAATGAGCTGTACCAAGAATGGGGCCCATTTGTTCTGCTGCAGCACTATCGACAGCAGCGACGTTGCTGCCTTAGGGGACAGCGGTCTGTCCTCGTTCATCTTGTATATCTCATTCTGTATCTTAAGTATGCGTATGAGCTCCTGCGCGTCTCCGACGACCCCGGCTATTGTCATTGCCAGGGTATCGTCTATCTTCCAGAGCTTCCTCGACTCTGTATTCGCTATGAACGTGTCCATGGTCGCCCTTGAGTCCGCGCCCATGACAATTCCGTCGCTGCACACCATTGCAACGGTTGTTGTGCCCTTCATGTATTTCAGTTCTGGTTTCCTATCCATTAATACCACTTTTAAGAGATTGAATGTTTTAGTCGCTTAGACACTGAAGAATAACGTAAGGTATTATCTTTGTTATGAATGTAAGCGTTGCGCTACTGGACTGTGCCTAATCGTACCACTCCTACTTGGGGCTGATACGCTTATAAGGCTTGTGGTGATTGTCACAGGTGCACGGCTGCTTCACCAATGAGCTTGGCAGCGCAGTCGCCGGCAAGCTCAGCATTGCAGAACGTCCTGTACTTCTTCGTCACAGTTACCTTGTAGGTATTTCCAATCCGGGTCTTCGAGTTCTTTATGAACACTACGAAGTTGCCGATCCTGCCTATACCTTCTCCGCTCGCCCCCTTTGCATCAACTTTGAGGTCATACTCCATGCCCTCTTCTATCCTTCCCCTTATCGCCTCAGCAATTTCTCCCATTATATCACCCTTTTTAGGGCAGCCATCCGGCGTATCTTATTACAAATGCACCAAATACCCCACCCTAATTATACATGTGAAACAAGGTTTATAAACTTAATCTGCAGGTTTTTGTTTAGACGTATAATCTTTGCGCTTATTGCCTCTGCTGGGGCGCATAAGCAGGTACAGCACGACCGTGAATATCGCTGCTGCGGCCACTGTGGCTGCTAGGGAGTATGCCCTATATGAGTCTATCCTCGAGAGCTCCGACGAGGCGAAGGACCTCGCAAGGCCCAGAAGCAAATATGCCATTGAGCTATTCGTCTTGTATATAGATGCCGACTCATTCAGGTATGTGTATGATTCCTTTAGGTCAGGGTAGAAGAATAAGTAGGAGCTTGAGTTGACCATATCCACATACACACGTGTGCTGTTAAGCTGCAGAGAGAATACATTCTCGGCTGATTGGTTTGGCGTGCTGCTATTCCCTGCTATTGAATTGGAGACTCCTATGCCTGAGAGCATGATGACAATAGAGAATAGGCAGAGAGCGCCAATCCCCCTGCTGTACATAGGCATCACAGGTTGACGTCTATATTGAGCTGCTCCTTCAGCTCCCTGTACCTGTTCCTTATCGTGACCTCTGTGACGCCTGCGACGTCCGCCACCTCTTTCTGCGTCCTGCGCTCGCCTGCGAGAGCCCCGGCTATATACACAGCTGCAGCGCTCACACCTGTCGGGCTCCTTCCGGACACAAGACCCTTCCGCATGGCCCTCCTTAGGAGCTTGACCGCGGCCTCTTGCGATTCTGCGCTCAGCTTCAGGGCGCTCGCGTACCTGGGCACATAGGCTATCGGGTCCGTAAGAGGTATCCTGAGGTTCAGGCCATGGGATATGGCCCTGTAGGCCCTGCCGATCTCCTTCTTCGGAAGCCCTGATATCTGCGCTATCTCGTCCAGGGTCCTTGGCATACCTGCCTTCCTGCACGCTGCATATATCACAGCCTGTACGACCGTCTCTATTGGCCTTCCACGTATAAAGTTGTTCTGGACGCACTTCCTGTAAAGCAGGGCGGCATTCTCGCGTATGTTCTCCGGCAGCCCGAGATAGCTCGCGACCCTGTTGAGCTCTGGCAGGGCTATCAGGTAGTTGCGCTCGCTCGAGCTCGCTATGCTGGCGCGCTTGTGCCATTTCTTCATACGGTACAGCTGCGCGTGCCTCTTGGACGGTACCCTAACGCCGCGTATGTCCTTGTTGTAAAGGTCTATCTCAGTGACCAGGCCCTTGTTCGTCTTGGTGTATTTCATAGGAGGACCGGTCCTAGCTCTGGAGTTCCTCTGATCGGAATCGAACGCCCTCCATTCCTGCCCGGGGTCTGTTATGTTCTCTTCTATCACTAGGCCGCAATTATTGCATACGAGCTCACCACGCTCCCTGTCATAGATTATATTGTCGCTGCTGCAACTCGGGCACTGCTTGCCTATCATGCCAGACAGAGGTACAAGTACCTTAGCATGGCTCTCTTCTACGGCCCGGGCCGGACTCTCCATCTTGGAAGTTACAACATCTATCTTGTTCTCAGTAAGGACCAGCTTTCCCTTCTGTATCGCGTGCTCTGGGGCTTTCCTGTGTGCCGATGCTTTCGCTACAGGACGGCTCGGCCTTGACTGGGATTTGGCTCTGCCTGGCCTGGCTGACTTTTTTTTGGATGCACTGGCTGGAACCATTGACTTGGTTTTAGACATTGATATCTTTGTGGTTTTTGACTTTTTCTCTTTTCTCTTTACCATATTTATCACGTGTTTTGGCTTTTGGAAATCAGCAATATTTTTAAATCTTACTAAAAATAGGTATTAGTATAGTAAAGCGATAGATATTTAAACCTTACTGCTGGGTTCCCGTATGATAGCCGCTGAGGGAACAGCATGATGCGGCAAAATCGCAAACTTCCGCTATTCCTGCATTGTACATCGGTTGCGTGCCGCATAGATAAGTTATTTAAATATTGATGGGCATGTATTACCAAGGCGAAAGGTGATAGCAATGAGAGTATCCGAAATATACAACATGGACATCTATGCGGACGATGGATCGTACTTAGGAGCTGTGAAGGACGCAATAATAGACCTCCAGAGCGGAGAGGTGAGCAGGCTTCTGATGGAAGAGTGGAGAAACTCTACAGAGGATGAGGTAAGGAAGACCCTCCAGCATAAGAGCATATTGTTCAAGAACGTGAAGAACGTAGGGGATGTTGTTCTCGTATCGTCCTCGAAGCGCGCTCCTCATACAATATCAGGAGGGGAGGCTGAAGACCTCTCACGAAGAAGGTAGGGGGTCATCTTATCAGTTTGGGCAGTCTCACACCCCTCTGCCCTGAATATGTGCCGCTGTATGGCACTGATGCCCTATTGCTTAGCTTATTGAACACTATATGCGCGAATGGTGTGTTCGGCTTTAGCATTATGCCATATGGCGCGTTGTTCACCACCTCCAAGGTGATATTGCCCTCGAACCCGGCATCTATTATCGTAGGGGGCATGGAGAGTCCATGGCGCGCCCATGTGCTCCTTAGCTCTACAAAACCCGCCACATCGTCCGGTACTTTTACATACTCCAGCGTTGAGAGCAGAACCTGCTCATGGGCCTGTAGTATAAGTGAATCGCTGTTCTTAGAGACCTCATAGCTAGCAGATATGTGGGATTCGTTTGATGGATCGAGTACGAACCCTTCACTAGCTGTTTTGTGGTGCGCTATCTCGTCCGCGAGCCTGAAGTCTATCCCGTTCTCACGCACCATATTCCTGTCGAACGGCGTTATTACCAGACGGCCGGTGTCTACAAGATTATATATATCAAAACCAGAGAGCATCATAAAATCATAGGCTGATTGCTAAAGTATATTTAAATATTGTTCTGTTTATTAGGTTGTGGTGCTACGATGTTCATCTGTCTGGAGGGAATAGACGGGTCTGGGAAGACCACGCAGGCAAGGATGCTAGCCGCACACCTGGGCAAGACGGGAGATACTATTCTCACGATAGAACCCACAAAGGGCGGGATCGGGACGTTCGTACATAGTTTACTAAAAGAGGTGGAGGGTCTGGACAGCAGAACAAGGCAGCTCCTTTTCGTTGCTGACAGGGCAGAGCATGTATTGACAACTATAGAGCCGGCAGTAAGAAGCGGCAAGCACGTGGTGTGCGACAGGTACATCATGTCTACCATAGTCTATGGATGCGCAGGCGGCCTGGATGAGGAATGGCTTATGAAATTAAACTCTAAGTTTCCGGAACCGGACGCGACCCTGATAATAGATGTGAGCGCCGATACTGCGATGGATAGAATAATGGATAGGCAGCAGGAGAGGCTTGGAGCTGTAGAGGCATATTTCGAGAGGCAGGAGTTCCTTGAAGCGGCAAGAGAGCAGTACAAACGCCTCGCCAGCGTCTACAAGAACACATATATCATAGACGGAGATAGGGATGAGGGAGAGGTACTGAAGGATTTAATAAAGATAGTGGACAAGTTATAGATGGCTGGATGAGCCCCCATCGTCTAGTTCGGTCAAGGACGCGGCCCTCTCAAGGCCGAAACTCGGGTTCAAATCCCGATGGGAGCAAACCAAATTTTCGACGACACGTTCGGGTTCAGTTCCCTAGCCAAAGAAAAGGAATTAAGCCAAACACGGTTCGGTTCCATCACGGAGACCGAACCCGAAAAACTCAAGAAGCACATCAAAGAGGTGCTTCCGCAGCTTAGTCTCCACGAGATTAAGGACGTCCTGTCCGTAATCTACAACATCAAGAAGAAACGTTTCAGGGGCAACGCGCCTCCAAAGTACAGAAGCCTAAACAAGGGCTTCAGTGAACAGGAGGTGCAAGCCTTCTTCAAGGTCATAGAGAACGACAAGTTTCGCCTATTGTTTGGGTATCAGGCGCAGCTTGTGAAACCAAAGGTTTCAGGTCGACCCAAAGAAGGTATATAAATGTGATAATCGTAGTAGTAATGTGATTTCATGAAAGACCCGATATGCGGAATGGAAGTGCAAAATACTAAATTCAAAAGCACATACAAGGGCAAGCAGTATGCCTTCTGCTCGGGCAACTGCAAAGTAACATTTGACAAGTCGCCTGACAAATATGCCAAATGATGACACTACATACCAATGTAGCATATGCAAACTGCATTATAAAGATAGGGAGTTTGCCGGCAGATGCCATGAGTGGTGTTCCACACATAAGAGCTGCAATCTGGAAGTGGCAAGGCACTCTGTAGAGGCGAACAACAGCAAAAAGAAGTGAGGTGTGAATGGCAACAGACCCTATCTGTGGAATGTATGTAAATGAAGAGGAGTCAAAACTGACAGCAGAAAGAATTGGTAGGAAATACTATTTTTGCAGCGCGAACTGCAAATTGCAGTTTGAAAAACCAGAGAAGGAGATACAAGCTCTTAAAACCGCACTGCTGGTTTCTTGGCCTCTTACGATAACTGTAGCCGTGCTAACCTATATCTTGCACATAGGATACGGCAACTACATAATGTTCTTGTTAGCCAGCGTAGTCCAGTTCTACGCCGGCCAGAGGTTTTATGCTGGAATTCTAGATGCTATAAAGAACAAGTCCGCTAACATGGACACGCTGATAGCGATAGGCACTTCAGCAGCTTGGGCTTACAGCACCATAGTAACCTTCATGCCAAACGCCTTCCCGACAGGTGGCGTTTATTTCGATACTTCGACAATCATAATATCGCTGATATTGACTGGAACATACATGCAAAGGCTCACAGAGTCACGGGCTTCGAATGCAGTCTCGGCTCTTGTTGCGTTGCAACCGAAAGTAGCACACGTTATAAATGGAAACAAGATAGATGATAAGTCAATCGAGGAGATAAAATTAGGAGATTTACTGCTTGTCAAAGTCGGCGAGAAAATCCCGACCGATTCGATAGTCATAGACGGAACCAGTTCGGTGGATGAATCGGTGATTACTGGTGAAAGCATGCCAGTAACGAAGCATATAAGAGATAAAGTTATAGGAGGGACTATAAACGCTACAGGTTCGCTGAGAATAAAAGCGACGAAGATAGGCGAAGACACGACACTATCACAGATAATAAAAATCGTGCAGGACGCAGCTTCGAGCAAAGTGCCTATACAAAAACTGGCAGACAAAATATCATCGTATTTTGTGCCGATTGTGGTTTTGATAGGAATTCTCTCGGCTCTAGGTTGGTATCTCATAGGAGGCATCGGGCTGAATACGTCTATACTCATATTCGTAAGCGTGTTGATAATTGCATGTCCATGTGCACTAGGAATAGCAACTCCAGCAGCCTTACTGGTTTCATCTGGAAAGGCTGCTAAGAGTGGGATATTGGTGAAGAGCGGTGAAAGTTTGCAGATAGCAAGCAAAGTTGAGGTCATAATTCTTGACAAGACCGGCACTCTGACAAAAGGCAGGCCTGAAGTCACGGATATAATTTCAGTTTCAGATTATAGCGAGAAAGAGATACTAAAATACGCTTCCATTGCCGAGATGAACTCGGAGCACATTTTAGGCAAGGCTATAATCGATAAGGCTAGAAGAAGCAAGATCAAAATCGAATTTCCTAAAAAATTCTATTACAAACAGGGTAGTGGAATAATTGCCATAAACAAAAACGGCAAAAGAATTGCGGTTGGAAATAGGGAACTCTTCAATAAGGAGCAGTTAAGTAATCTGGAAAAACAGATAGAAAGATTAGAATTGCAAGGAAAGACAACATTAATTATTGGCATAGGCAAGCAGGTTGCAGGCATGATTGCGCTTGCCGATGTATTAAAGGAAGATAGTAAGAAGGCGATAAATGCCTTCAAAAGTTCTAGCAAAGAGGTTTGGCTGATTACTGGCGACAATGAAAGAGTAGCAGACGCGGTAGCGAAACAACTCGGCATAATAAATGTCATCGCTCAGGCAAAGCCGAAGGACAAGATGGAGAAGATAAAGGAACTACAAAATAATGGGAAGATAGTAGCTATGATAGGAGATGGAGTTAATGATGCACCCGCCCTTACAAAAGCTGACTTAGGCATAGCCATAGGTGCAGGCACAGATGTAGCAATACAGGCAGGCGGCATAATCTTAATCAAGAACAGCATATACGATGCGTTCACCGCGTTAGAACTGGGCGAGCGGACTATGAGCAAGATAAAGCAAAACCTATTCTGGGCATTTGGATATAATATAGTGTTGATTCCGATAGCTGCCGGCGCGTTGATACCGATCTTCACCATAAGCATATATGGCTTCTTGCCTATGCTTGCTGCGCTTGCAATGGCTTTCAGTTCTGTTACTGTAGTATCAAATTCGCTACTGCTCACAAGATTCAAATCGAAATAGATTTTAAGGGTGCGAACCTATTTCCAAAAGCGTCATTATCTGCGTCAAGACACAGATATTCGCAATAAGGTAGCCAGCCTAACGGCTGAAGACCGTAAGGAGTTAGGCATAAATAAGTCAACGTTGTGGTATATGCAGAAACACATAAAAGAAGGAAAGAGGGTTAAGGTTTATGGTAAGGTAATGGATAAAATCAAGTAGTGTTGATTATGGATAAAGAGCAAATGAAAACAGAGATTACAAAACTCATTG
>CAYPBZ010000008.1:0-29996 GCA_964409135.1 Microcaldota archaeon | reverse complement strand
CATTGGAAGCCATAAAGAAAGGTATATTTCCAATAGTTAAAAGTGCAAGAGATACTTATATCCAATACAACAATAAGACAGAAGGAGTACCAACAGTCGACATACTCTTGTGCGGACTAGATAAGAATAGAGAATTAAGAATGTGGCACATTGGTGCAGATACACACGATGAATTCATAGATGTTGTAGGTTGTTATTGCAGCGGAAATGGAGAAACTTTCGGGTATTCTCTATTAAAAAGTCTTATACAATCTTCGTCTAACATAACCTCTGGTAAGCTCATAATTTACAGGACTTTGAGGGATACTATAAATTCACTTGCGGTTGGAGTGGGAGAACCAATAGATATCTGGTACATTCAAGACACCGGCATAATACATAAATTGTCCAACAAAGAACTTGAGGACCTTTCTAAATCGTACAAGAATTGGAAAGAGATGGAGGCTAACTTCTTATCTGGCAGATTAGTTGATTTGGCAGCTAAGCCGTAGATGGGAAGATGGATAAGAACAAAGATAAAAAACCAGTATCCACTAGTAGGACTGCAGACATTGACATCAGAAAAACAAAGGCAGATGAGCGCATGGAAGTTGAAACTAAATCAGATAAAAACGTAAAGGTTTTAACAGAACTAAAGCATGAATTGGACGAAGCTGCAAAGATCAATCCATGCCCAGGATGCAAACATGATACGGAACAACTTGCTAAATTTATTTCAGCTAAATTAGATTCTGTAAGAAGTGGTTCGGTTATGGATAAGGATACAACAAAATCCCTCAAAGAAGTCGACTATATAAATGAACTTACAGATATGGCGATTACCTTTTCTAAATTTATAAAGCCATTCACCAGGATTAGTAAAGTTCCCGAAGTATACAAAAAGGTTCTGCACGATGATATGGAAGCGAACAAAAAGGTAAAAGAGCATCTATTGAAAGCTAGCGAATTGACTAAGAAGTTAGAAGGTACAAACAAGCAATTCAAGATTGTATCAGATGTATTGATGGCTTTCACCAGAGCAACAGAATTCAAACTAAGTGTTGATCCATACACATTTTACCTATTTGACAGGACAATCAAATTAGGCTATAAAACACATATTCTAAGTGCCACAAGCAAGGTAATTGTTGGAATAAAAGGGATAGTAGACCCATCAAGATACAGGTGATAAAAAATGAGTAAAAGCAGAGTATCAACTCTAATATTCTGTAAAGACAAAATAGACAACCTGGTTAATCTAATCCACGATGTCTATCCAGTATCAGACGAGATTGTAGTCGTTGATTCAAGCACTCCCAATAATAAGCAGTTGCTACTACAAAAGAAAGAGGATCGAGGTTTATGGCAAGGTTATGGGTAAAATCAGGTAGTGTTGATTATGGATAAAGAGCAAATGAAAACAGAGATTACAAAACTCATTGAGAAGTACAATCGTGAGAAGGGCAAACGGTACAACGAAGAAGCTACGAAAAACGACTTTATACTGCCTTTATTCAAGATACTAGGCTGGGATGTAGAGGATTCTAACGAGGTATTGAAAGAAGAAAATATATCAGGGAAGCGAGTAGATTATGGATTTAGGATAGATAGTATACCAAAGTTCTTCTTAGAGGCTAAGGGTTTGGATGAAGATTTAGAAGGCTCTCGATCCTTATTAGAGAATATAAACTTGATAGTCAATGTATAGCAGAACTGGTAAGAAAAACAATAAATCTGTAATGTGATCCAATGATTAAAAAGATAACTTCTGGAGATCATTATATAAACGCTGATGTATCGATAAAAGCAAATTCACCATTAAATTTAGTGATAACTCATGGTGCCAATAACGATATGAATTATGGCCTTATTGTTAAGTTATTTGATCTGCTTAAAGTAAATTACTCTATTATAAGATTCAATTTCTCCTATGCGGATCAGAGTTTAGAAAAAAATGAAGCCATAAATAAGTCAGAAATAGAAGCTTGTATAAATCTTTTAGGCAACAAAAACATAGCTCTTATAGGTAAATCTTATGGTGGCGTACTTTCTGCAATGATTGCATCAGAAAGCAAGTTCGACGTAGTAAAAGTAATTATTTTGGGGTATCCATTACATGAATATAATAATCCAGAAAACTTACAAGATCTTAGCTACTTAAAAAATGTTAAAGTACCTATTAAATTTATAATTGGAGATAAAGATCCAAACTGCGATTTAAACGTTTTCAGAAAGGTATTACCAAATTACAATCCATATATTATAAAGAATTCAGATCATTCTTATAGACCCGTAAATGAAAGTGTCAGCTTAAGTGAAAACGAAGAATTAGTAATATCAACAGTAGTTAAAGAGTTGGAATCAATCATAACATCTTACTGAATATATAAGTGTCCACATACCTTCCATCATCTAGATTGCTGGGGTATATATTATAGATGCGACCTCCCAATATCCTAGCGCCTTCGTACGCATGCGCAACTGGGAGATAACAATATGCAGCGAGCTATCCATTGAAGAGAATCCAGAATTTACGACTTTCTTGGAAAACGTCGAGCTTGAAGACCTCACAGATAACAAATTATGGTCTTCAAAATTGCGCGGCGTGGCCTTAGTCCAAGTGGACAGTGACATATTTCCAATTAGAAGTCGTTATGGTAGCAAAATAGTGACGGGAATAGGTGTAAACTACGCTTCTGGAGCTGAGCTGTGGTTTGGTTATCCAGATATTGTTGCCGCAAAGCTGCTTGGAAATGGAAAAGGTGCCATGAAAGGAGTTCGGTGGGGTCATGGTAAGATGTGGAAGAAGGCTTATAGGAGTTTGGTAAGGGGGTATAGGGTAGCGTTCCCTGGAGTGTTGAAGGTTAGGGATGTTAGGAAGTACGGCTGATGGAAAAATCTGTCACCGAGTTATTTTAATATCTTGTAGCTCCTCAAGATATTTCTTTCCATTACCTTCTAAGAAATAATTTCTTGCAGGTTCTAGCATGTTAATAAGATAATTGGCAACAGCTTCTTTAAAGTCAACAGGATGTATTTCTCCATTTTGGTAAGCATTTTCTAATTCAGAGGATTGCTTATAGGTGTTAGATTTGTTTGTTTTCTTGTTCACAATTTCAAAATCCATATTTTTCCTTATTAGGTAAGGAAATACTATATAATTGGATAAATCCATAATTGGATTAATATTTGTCTCTTTCATAGGACAATACGCTCCTGTTATCTTCTTCCTGATGACCTCTTCTGTATCATGTATAAATATTGCGCTTTCAGGCTTCGATTTTGACATTTTAACTTCAATAAGCTGTTGTTCCAATAGCTCCCTATTCTTTTGAAGTTTTGCCGCTATTATTCCTGTTCGCTGTTCTTCGCTAATATGGACTCCAGTTAGAAGATGATGGTGTACTGCAATTGGCTCGTAATCAAATTCTTTAGACACTTCCAAGGCAACAATATGCGCTTTCCTTTGGTCCATCCCAGCATGAGCTAAATTGACTTTTAATCCGTATATATCGGCAACCTGCATTGGTACATATAATAGCTGCCCGAAGCTTACGTCTTCACCCTCCTTTCTACCAGCCACAGTTATACTTCTTTTCGCCCTAGCTAAAGTCATTTTTTTCGATACTTTTATTATATCTTCTAAGTAGCCAACACCCAACTTATCATACAATTCAGAACCCATAACAAAGTTAACTTCTTCAGGTTTCCCTCCAACCGCTCCTAGAGATTTTTTAAGTGCCTCTTTGAAATAAGTTCCACCTATCTTTCTTATGGTGCTCAAATCACCTCCTAGTTTCTTGTTTATCCAGGTATGGTAATCTGCAAGAAATATGTTTGTATCAGCACCAGCCTCCTGAAAATCGGCTACCTTTTGCATTGAAAGAAGCCCTGTGCCTAAGTGAACAAACCCAGAAATCTCAAATCCGATATAATGTTTTAGTCCTTTATCTGTTCCAAAGTAATCTTCTAGTCTCTGTTCCGTTAAGATTTCTTCAGTTGGTGCTCTCTTAATCAATTCCAATTCATCCATCATATCAACAGGAAAATTTACATGCTATTAACTATAAGTACACCAAAACTATTAGTTTATTACTGTCCCTTTATACATTTTACTTTAGTAAAATTCCTTTTGCCGGATTGTATTACCTGCTCTTTTTCCGGATTGATAACATGATTAGTGTCTTTGATAGTCGCACCATTTATCTTTACAGCTCCTTGTTCTATGAGTCTTCGCGCTTCATTATTGGATTTAACATTACCAATGCCTCTAAGTATTTTTATTAGTGATAAGTCTGCAGTTGTGGAATAAGTAACAATCCTCTCTTCTGCATCTTGAGGTATATCTCTTTTTCTATGAACCGAATTGAATTTTTCCTCTGCCAACTCTGCAGCTTCGGTAGAATGATATCTTGAAACAATTTCTTTTGCTAATTTTTGTTTGTATTCGATTGGGTTTACCTTTCCTGTGGATATATTTGTTTTCATCTTATCAATATCCTCTAGAGACACATCAGATATCAATTCGTAGTACTTTAGCATTAGCTTGTCAGAAACTGACATTATTTTACCATACATGTCATAGGGTTCATCATTAACTCCTATAGCATTACCATAGCTTTTACTCATTTTTCTAACGCCGTCCATGCCTTCTAACAGTGGTAGTGTCATTATAATTTCACTTGATTGACCATAAGATTTTTGAATTTCTCTACTTGCCACAAAGTTAAATAGCTGGTCTGTTCCACCTATTTCTATATCTGTCTTTAAATGTACTGAATCATAACCCACCAGTAATGGATAAAGCAGCTCTGTTACCGAAAGTGGTTTATTCTGTTTGATTCTATTACTAAAATCTCTTCGTTGTAGAAGTTGCTGAACTGTATATTTAGAGCCAAGCTCGATCATATCAGTTGCATAAAATTGTCCTAGCCAATTACTATTATAAAGTAATTGTGTCTTATTTGGATCCAAAATCTTGAAAACCTGTGTTTTGTAGGTTTTCATATTTGTTTCTATTTGTTCCTTTGTTAATGTCGGCCTCGTTTCAGTTCTGCCACTAGGATCACCAATCATCGCAGTGAAATCCCCTATTATAAGTTGCACGTTGTGGTTTAGTTCTTGGAATTGTTTTAATTTTTGGATTGAAACTGTATGACCTAAGTGAATGTCTGGAGCAGTTGGATCTACACCAAATTTAACATTAAGTGGACGGTCTTCTTTTAATTTTTTAACTAGCTCGTCCTCTGTCATTATGTCTATTGTCCCTCTTCTTAATATTCTTATTTGGTCTTCAAAGTTCATTTTTATCACTATTAAATATCATTTTTTTAATATATATTATGGTTTAAAAATTATTTTTATTGCTCCTGATGCATTCTTATTTTGGACTAATTCTAATCCATCATTAAAGCTACTTAGCGGTAATGTGTGGGTTATTATATCAGCAAATTCTGCCTTTTTAGTTTTTAGTAAATCTAAGGCAGATTCAAATTCTCTTACTCCATTAAAAGTTCCGTACGAATTTGATCCGATTAGTTTACCTTCTTTATAAAATAGGTTCCTTAGTTGTATTTTAATACCTATATCCCTCATCTAGATTGCTCCCACCGGGATTTGAACCCGGGTTCTAGGCTCGAAGGGCCCATGTCCTTGGCCGTGCTAGACGATGGGAGCCGGCTGTTTCTCTTTTCTCCTTATTTCCTTATAAACCTGACGCCCCTGTGCTCGAACGGCATTATGATGCCTGCCATATGGTCCAGTATGCCGATGTTTGATTCGTCCTTGAGGCTTGCCACGACGCCCATCATCCTCTCCTGCTGCTTGCTATGCTCCGACGGCTCCAGCATCGATGCCTCCAGTTTTGATATCAGATGATTAAGGTCGTGAAGCAGTTCGGATATCCGCTCTTCAGCATCGATTGATGAGCCGTTCATGGCCATGGACCTCATATACTTGTCTATCTGTACGGATTGGTTCACTGTGTTGAGCATGAACATCAGCGGCTTGCGGTACAGCTCTGCCATTATGGAGTCTATCACACGCTCCCTCTGCTTTCCGAGCTCTGCCATGAAGGCAGGCAGTATCAGCATATTCTCATGTGGCTTCAGGTTCCTAGATATCTCATCGTCTATGCACATGCTCATGTAGTTCTTCCTTTCCTGCGAACTGGCGTTGTAGAAGATGTTGACATATGAGGTTACGCATTCCAATATGCACTTGTACAGTGTTTGGGGGTTCGGTGCAGAGCCGTTCTGCATCTCTGTGGATATCTCTCCAAGGACCTTCACGTTCTTTAGCAGCTGTGCCATTCCATTGATCCGCTTTTCTCCTTTTCCGTACCTCCTCGCAAGGTATGATGATGAGAGCATTATGGGCTTTAGAGAGAGCAGGTTTATCCTGAGCATGACCGTCCTGGCTGAACTGTTCAGGGTTCTCTTCTCTAACCTTTTTCTCTTGTTCTTGTAAGTAGCCACGTTTCCACCGGTCTCAAAACTGGTACCTATAGGAAGGATAGGACAGGTATTTAAGCTTGCATGGAAGACACTCGGTTTATGCAGGCCTTCTATTCGATTTTATCCCGTGCACTGCCTCGTATATCGAGTAGCGGTTGATTATCTTTGCCTTTATCCTGTCCAGGTCTTCTATCATGAGCTTCCTAGCAATCCTATCGGCCTGGTTCAGCTTGTTTGCATACCTCCTATAAGCGCTGACTGCAGCGGTGTACGCATCGCGTTCGTGCGTGTTGGTTATTCCAGACCTTTTTGCCATCTCTCTCTTCTCGGCCATCGGTATGTCTGATGCGGGCACCCATATCGTAGAATAGAAGGCCGCATTTATCCGCTTGGCGTTCGCGTTCGGCAATGCCTTGTCAAGGGCGATTATCGATGGAGTGCCGAACCTGCTCGCCTCTTTTATTATCCATGATATACCGGAATTCTTCTTGTGTGCGATATAGAGCAGTCTGCCCTCGAGAGACAGGCATGCCACTGCGGATGTGCTTCCCAGATCTATCCCAATTATGAGGTGCTGTGCCAAGTATATACCTCTGTCGTTAACTTGCCCTTATCTCACTCAATGAATAATTTATCGCATCCCCCAGCCTTGTGGATATTGTCTCGTATCTTCCGTTCACTATGAATTCAGGAGTCGAGGTCACATTGTATAGCTGTGCGAACTGCGACTGGAAGTACAGGGCCTCTGCCGAGTTCGCCACACAGTCCGCAGCATCTGTGTAATTGATTCCTGACTCGTTGGCTATCGATTCCAGCTGCGCGTTAGTAAGCGGGTTCCCATTGAACATATAGCCTGTGTTATTGACAAAGGCAGAGAAGTTGGATTGCTTCGACGCGCAGAACAGATAGTACGCCAACTGCTGCGTCTGTGCGGACCCGTAGCCATTGTACTTGTCGACTGCGGCGCTTGTGAATATGAAGTCATAGTTCACGACTATATTGGCGCCAAACTCGTTTGATGCGTTTATGGCCGCCTTTATCGCAGATATAGAGCCTACAGAGTACGGGTCTATTATCAGATTGACCGGTATGGGTATGTTAGATGACGATGGGAGCTTACCGCTTATGCTAACCGTGCCTGGAGCGGCGACATAGTTCTTTGTAGGGCTTGACGGCAGTAGAGTCTCCATCAATGACGTATTTAGTGCCATGTTGCTGTTGAGGACCAGGTACATTCTAACTATATTCCCAGTATAGGGGTTTATGTATGGCGTATAAACCAGCCAGCTGCCGTTGCCCCCTATGTAATATGCTTTGTACATGTTCGGCAGCGTGTAGTATGGAAGCAGTGACAACGAGGTGTTCACTGTCGAATATCCTGCCATTATCTGCTTTGCTGCCATTATGGCTGCTGTGGAATTAGATATTACATTTACGCATGTACCGTTCACTATCCCGAACTGGCAGTCCACCAGCTTTACCGAAGTGAATCTCGAGAGCGAGAGCACAAGCGCTACGAGTATCACGATAAGTATCAATAAGGTTATGTGGAGATAGTCAAGACCTCCGCTCCTTGCTATGGGCTTTACTATGAATGCGGGCCTCTCCGCGTTTGATGCAGCCATCTTTCCTTTTGGACTTTTAGCCATGTCTTCACCATCAACGGGCCTGGCGGGATTTTCATAAACCTTTACTGGTTAAAGCTTATAAAAGTTCATTTTGAACCCGCGGCCTTTACCTTAGGAGGGTACCGCTCTATCCAAGCTGAGCTACAGGCCCTGATAGGTTTGCTCGGGATATGATTAAAAATCTTGCCTACATCCTCTCCAATGCATCAATGCCGCATATCCGTAACAGCTCGCCTGCCAGCTCCTTAAAAGCGACGACCAATGCGAGCCTGCCTGCCTTCTCATCTATAGTGCCTGCGTTTATCACATGCTTCGCCTCGTAGAACCTACTGAACAGGGTGGCGAGCTCGTTGAGGTAGTTCACGAGTATATTAGGCCTGGTCTCTCTTGCAGATCTTTCAACAGCGTCCTGCGCCGCGGCCATCTTCTTGACGAGACTGAATTCCACGTCGCTAGCGATTACGTTGTAATCGAATTCCTTTGCGGCATCTCCAGACGCGTTTATTATGTGGAGCGCCCGCGCATACGTGTACTGGCAGTACGGGCCGGAGTTGCCCTCGAAATTGAGTGCGCGTTCCCATGAGAAGGTTATCTTTTTCTCGTATGATATCTTCAGGAACTCGAACTTTATCGCCGATATAGCCACCGACGCCGCTATCATACTCTTCTCCCCATCTGAAAGGTCCTTCCTGTCTGCCAGCAGCTCCATTGCCTTCAGCTCTGCCTCGCGGACCAGATCGTCGGCCGTGAATCCTATCCAGCTGCCCTTCCTGCCGGAGAGGGCGCCCTCTTCCAGGTCCACCACTCCATACGGTATGTGTATCAGGTTCTTGTCTTTATAGCCTTCAATCTGCGATAGTACTACACCCACCAGGGACTGCTCGTAGCTCTGTCTTGAGTCTATCGTGTTTATGGATATGTCGACATTGCCGAAGTCCATCCCGTCTCCTGACCTGGCAGTGGTGTAGAGATGCTGGCCGTTCGGCTGCTTCATGAACCTCTCGTACTTGAATGTGTCCTTGATCAGGCCAAACTTCCACATATGGAACGCTATGTCCTTGGCTATGTAGTTTGAGGTGCCATTGCTCCTCACCAGTACCTTCATGCTCTCCTTGAGGCCATTGAACTCGGTTGGGAGGCCTTTGAGCTTGTTTATGTCCACAACTACGCAGTTGGCATATTTTCCGCCACTTGGCACATCTGTTATCTTATTCTCCTCCAGTATCTTGAGCGCCATTTCTAGAAGGCTCGCGTTCAGTATATCGCTCTCCCATACAAGGAGGTTATGGAACAGCCCAAACTTGAAAAGTGTGTCGTACTCCGCCTTTATGAATCTCTCGACCATGTCTTTGAGCAGCTTGGACTCGTAGGTTCCGTCCTGCTCCATCAGCTTGGACACCTTCTTTATGTCGTCTGTTATCTCCAGATTCTCGCCCATCTTGCGGTTCACCTCTACGTATATGTCGCCTAGCATGTGGTCATACTTCTTAGAAGGATCGAAACGCACATTTATCGCATCCATGTTCATTGTTCCCCAGAGCGCTTCGGCTGCCTGAAGCCCAAGATCGTCTATGTAGTCCTCGCGCTCCACCGAGTATCCACATTCCTCCATTATGCTGGATACTACATCCCCAAGAAGCGCACTGCGGATGTGGCCTATGTGAAGAGGATGTGCGGGATTCACGCTCGGGTACTCCACTATTATCCTCCTGCCTTTGCCCATATCTGATTTCAGGAACGATGCTGGGCTCTCCGTTATGCTATCTACCACACTCTTGGAGAATTGGCCTCTCTGCAGGTCAAAGTTTATGAATCCGTTCTTTGCGTATGCCCTCTTTATGGTGCTGTCGCTTGGTATTTTCTTTGATATGTTCTCAGCGACATCCACCATGTCTACTGAGAGGCTCTTGGATATCCTCATTGGTATTGTTGATGATATGTCTGAAAACTTGTCGGTGAACGAGGTGCTGCGGCGAATGTCCTGTTCGCTGGCTTCGTAGCCGCAGTCGGATACCGCCTTTGACAGTGCGGATATCACACAATCGAGTGCCTCGGAATATGGAGATGCGTGCATATAGTGTCACCCTATCGTATCACATCGAAGCTTTTTAGCATATGCGGTATCTCGTTTATGATGTCTTGAGCTATTATGTGATTGCCCATACCCATGCTCAAAAGGTCTCCTATCTTGGAGTGCACATATACCGCTGCTACAGCGCTCTCGAATATATCTGGATGCATGGCCGAATATCCTGCAATCATACCATCCAGAACATCGCCGGTCCCCATCGTGGCAAGGGCAGGTGTGGCAGACTTGTTTATCTTAAGGAGCTTTCCGTTCGTCACAATAGTCTCGTTCCCCTTCAACACTATCGTGCATTTGTGCTCCTTCGAGAAGCTTATAGCACTCCCTATTCTTTTCTCTAGAGATGCGCTGCGCAGGTCCGTGCCCGTCAGCTTCCTGAACTCCCCGTGATGTGGAGTGAAAATCATATTGTCAGACACCAGTTTGCCTTCGAGCACTGGCTTCATTGCGCCGGCATCAACTACAACAGTATTTCCCATCTGCTTCTCCTTCTTCAACAGAAGTTTGAGCGCCTCTCCGCTTATGAATTTGGGATTTATCCCTGGACCTATCACCATGACGTTGTGGCGCGTCTTTGTTATGTTGCTGATATCATCCTCTCCAATCTCACCATCTATGGAGTTGATTATCAGGTTCGGGGCGGTGTTTACTATTTCGGAGGTCGACTCGCGCGGAGAGAATACAGTCACATATCCTGCCCCTACCCTCATTGCAGTTAGTGCGTTGTCTGCGGCGAATGCCGAGATGAGCGGCGCGCCCCTGTACCTTTCCGAACCGCCTATGATGAGGATACTTCCGCTCGTATACTTATTAGAGCCCTTTAGCCTGGGATGTGTGGCAAGCATCACATCCCCGGGCCCTGCAAAGAGCTCCACCTCATGGGGAAGGCCGATATCCAGCAGCTCGGTCTTCTTTGATAACGACATTTCCTTGATCAGCCCGACCTTCATCTTCTGTAGTGAGAGTATTATGCCGGGATTGACTGCGCGCCTGTTCGGAAGGCCGGTGTCAGCGTTTATACCGGTCGGCACGTCTATAGAGATGACTTTCTTACCAGACCTGTTTATCTCCCCTATCACTTGAGACACCAATGCAGATATGAGCCCGGACATGCCTATGCCCATTATCGAGTCCACGATCACGTCGGCCCACCTTATCGCCTTCCTCAGCTCAGGCATGTTCTGGTCCGTTATCTTCGATATGGTTTGTATATTGTCAAAAAGCTTATAGTTGAGGGCCGTGGCGTCTTTTTTTGCCCTTCCCCCCTCGATGAAGGCAACATCTACATCTTCGACCTTGTCTATCATGCGCCTTGCCGCGGATAGGCCGATTCCGCCCTTGCCACCCGAACCGCATAAGAACAGAATCTTTGACTTCCCATACCTTTTCATGAGGAAGTCGGCGACAGCGATTCCCGAATTCTCTATGAGAAGCGGCTCGCTGACCCCCATGTACTGCATGTTTAACACGAGTGCCAGGGAATCGCGTATCCCGAAGGCCTCTTTCGTGTATCCTACAAACTCTTTTAGGCTTTGCATCACATAGATATTGTTGGAATAAGATTAAAAGGCTGGTGATTGTATCCCATCAAAAGTGTACAAATACAAAGACAAACTGATTCTTTACCTACCGAAGGACGTCGTATATAGCCTCGGCATAAAGGAAGGGGACGAGCTCGACTTCCTCAGGGAAGAGGATTCCTACATAATTGCCAAATCCAATGTCATAATCGATAAGCTCGCTGTTAAAGGGCGGGGCAGATCAGGCAAGAGCGTATCCCCAAAGGAGGTATCCGTGCTTAGGAAACTCGATTCGTTCAGATATGCGAGCAGGACCGTAGAGGAGGTAGACAAGAAGCTGACCAAGGAGGAGAAGGAGGTACTGGAAGGCATGATAAAGAAAGGGCACGTCGTGCCCAAGAAGAGCGGAAACGCAGTATTGTACAGCATAAACAACGACATATATATGAACTTCCTGATAAAGAACCCTGAGGCATTTGAGAGGAAACACAAAGCCGCAGGGATAGGGACGGTGGCTCTGCAGACGAAACGCGAGACCGTACCTTCATGGAGCGAGAGTGGGGCGCAGTCCATACACGAGAACGCCTCTGAGGAGATAAAGAGAAACGGCTATGTTGTACTGGCTACGCGCGCCGAGGCTGAGAGCGCGTCCTCAGAGCTTGAGATTGAGATAAGGAAAGGGCTTGTCCTTGGGACTAGGGCGTTCAACAAGAAATATTATATAGTGCACAGGGCGTTCATAAACAAGAATTCCCCAAGGCTGGTCGAAGCGTTGCGGACCGGCGATATGAGTGTGGATGAGCTGTCTGCAAAAACAGGGATAGATCCTGATGGTGTAAGGTCGGTCATGTTCGTTCTGGCAGATAATGGGGAGGTAATGGAAAAACGGAGAGACCTGTTCAGCCTTGTGGTATAGAGCGTAGATGAGTATATGCCTTATGGACCTAGACATGAGATGAGGGGTCAATCCACCAGAGATATGATATTCGACTACTGGGCCATCTTCCTCGTAATCGCAACCATAATAGCAGTCGCTGTCGTACTCGTCGCATTCAACAGCAAGCCAACAAACAACTACGGGCCCGGCTGCTATATATCCACACAGATAAGATGCGTCTCGACAAATATGACATACATGAACGAGCCAGGGTACTTCGTGTTCAGGCTCAATTTCACCAACACGCTGGGCCAGCAGATAATGACAGGCAACAACTCGATGAAGGTAACGTTCGGGACGCACATATACTACGGAACATGCATGCCATATCTCGTGCAGGACGGTGCGAACGCCACATGCACAGCAAATGTGCTGCGTACAGGGATAAGGTCCGGTTCATACGTGCAGGACACACTATCTCTTATGTATTCGATTTGCAGCGGTTCGGAGTGCTCTGGAAACTATATAACCATTGGAAGATCGTACCAATATGCAGGATGACAAATAGTATTTAAACCCATAAATACAAATAAGGACATTAGTTGGTTTTTATGAGGATATTGCAGATGGATGTTGACTCGGTCTCCTACGAGCTCGTGAAGCCGGAGTCTAGCACATATGAAAGGACGGATAAAAGGTCCGGAACGTTCAAGAACGTAGTCCTTCTTATGACGGCAATCGAGAAAGGGGACACAGAGGACACAGCAAGGAGGGCGATGCAGGATGCATCAAAATTCGCTGCGAAGCAGAAGTCGTCCGGAATCGTTGTGTATCCGTTCGCGCATCTATCCGATGACCTCGAATCCCCAGACAAGTCATTAAAGATAATAGACGAGATGAGGAGGTTCAAAACTGATGGGATTGAGGTGCACTCTGCTCCGTTCGGATGGAACAAGAAACTCATTATTGACGTGAAGGGGCATCCGCTTGCCGAGATGTCGAGGAGGTACACGGCAGATTCAAGTGGGCGGGCCGGATCTGAAAAGAGGCCCGGAAGGCCGGAAACTAGGACCGACCTGTCTATGATCAGGAAGAGCGACTGGAGCGGTCTCCCTGATTCTGACCACAGGACCATAGGCGAGCGCCTTGACCTTTACAGTGCCCAGGAGATATCCCCCGGAATGGTGTACTGGCATCCGAACGGCCATATAATATACCGTGAGATAGTAAAGATGCTGAGGGAGATGTATGACAGGTATGAATACCAGGAGATCAGCACGCCTATCCTGGCCAACACCGCGTTATGGCGCGTCAGCGGGCACATGGGCCATTACAAAGAGAACATGTTCACTACAGAATACGATGCGGGCACGATGGGGATGAAGCCTATGAACTGCCCATCCACAATCATGGTGTACAAGACCAAGAAGTGGAGTTATAGGGAGCTGCCGTTCAGGACAGCGATATTTGACAGGCTGTTCAGGAGGGAGCTGAGCGGAGTGCTCGGCGGCCTGACGAGAGTGCAGGAGTTCAGCCAGGACGACGGGCATATCTTCCTTAGAGAGGACCAGATTAGCGAGGAGATAGGCAATACCATAGGGATGGTATCAGAGGTGTATAAGATCTTTGGATTTGAGTACATCGCAAAACTCTCCACAAAAGACCCTAGCAACTATATGGGAGAGGATGAGGCATGGGAAAGGGCGACATCAGCGCTTGTCGACTCTCTGAGGCATAAAGGCATAGACTACGAGATAAAGGAGGGGGATGCGGCTTTTTACGGTCCGAAGATAGATTTCGATATAAAGGACTCGAGCGGAAGGATGTGGCAGTGCGGCACAATACAGCTCGACTACCAGCTCCCCCTAAACTTTGGGATAACGTACACTGGAGAGGATGGGAAAGAGCACACGCCAGTAATCATACACAGGGCGGTAATCGGTAGCCTGGAAAGATTCTGTGGAGTGATGGTCGAGCATTACCAGGGCAGGTTCCCGACGTGGATATCGCCTGAGCAGGCCAGGGTCATATCAGTCTCCGAGTCCGGGTCCGATTATGCAAAACATGTTTACAAGATACTCAAGAAGGGAGGCATAAGGGCATCGCTCGACACTTCAGACAAGACACTTGAGTACAAGATAAGGGAGGCCCAACTGTCCAAGGTCCCATACATGATAGTTGTTGGCAGCAAGGAGAAGGAGGCCAAGACCATAACTGTGAGGAGCAGGGGCGGCAAGCAACATAAGGACGTAAGCCCTGATGGGTTCGTGAGCAAGATATCTAAAGAGATATCCGAAAGGTCTCCCGACCTCGTCTACTGAACCTTCTCCTGATCCAGCGGGACATAGTATGTGTGGCGGTATATGCGCTTGCCGTTCTTCACTCCGGCGAGCGTGGCCGTTCTCTTCGACTTAAGCTCTTTGTATATGTCAAAGAAGAGTTTCATCTTGTTCTTATCCTCCACATAAAGGTCTTTGCCGCTGTGCAGCTCGACGGCTTTCGTTATGAAGCTGTCCCTCCGGGTCAGGAACCTGTCAATCTTTCTCTCCATTCTCAACACATCGTTCTTGCTGCCGCGCAGCTGCACTATAGCCTGGTAGTACCCGGACCGCTTCCTACTGCATTTCATGCACGTCTGTTTGCGGAACCTCATCGTTATCGGCTTGCTGAATCTTACAGATTCTGCTGTGTTCTCTACCGGGCATACGAACACCACATGTGCTATCCTATCCTTTTCTATCGATTCCGCTGAGACTGTGCATCCGCTGTGCAAGCCTCTCCTGATTATCTCTGCCACACTGCTCTTGGTATATGGAAAGAAACCCCTTGCCATTCGCACCTTGCCACAAATCCTGCATATCGTTATCTGCACTGTGTCTGGAATGGACTTGCTCACTCCATCTATTATGCAGTGCTCGCAGAACTCCCCAACGAATTTAGTGTCGTCGGATGATCTCGGGCAGGTGGGGCAGTACTTTGTCATTATATCACGTTGAGATGTTATGATGGAAGGGCATCATGCGGAGTTCGCTGCGTTTACATGCCTGCTCACTATAGCTCCGTACGCCGGCCTTGTTATCAGCACTCCCATCAATGCCCCTATTATCGTCGATTCGGAGAACCCTACGACCTGCGTCAGGGACGTAGAGAAGAACAGCGGAAGCATGGCTATTATTATCAGTATTGCGTCTATCCACACTATGTAGAACGCATGGTCGAGTATCATCTTCGCGGAGGTCTTTGCCTCGCGCTTGGAGAGTATCTCGTCGGTTATTATTATCTGCGCGTCCACTCCGGTCCCTACTACAGCTATCATACCTGCGAGAGCCGCTAGGTCTATCGTCCCGACGAGCCCTATTATCGAAACTATTATGAAAAGCTCCATGAGCGTTGTAAGCAGTATCGGGCCTATCAGGAATATGCGCCTATACCTCAGCACTATCATCGCAGATACGAAGATTACAGCGAACATCAGGGCTATTATGCTTATCCTGAATGCGGATTTCCCTAGCGTCGGCGAGAGTGTTGTTGGTGTGTTTACCACTATGCTCACAGGCATAGCTCCGCCGCTGAGTATGCTGGCTATCACTTTCGACTGGTTGTTGGCATAGCTTATCCTCGCGTTCGGCGAGAGAGTAGTTGGGGATGTACCTGTTATCTGGTAGCTCTCGCTTATTGTGCCATTTGTTATGCCAGCGCTAAGTATCGGGGACGAGATGAGTCCGACTGCCGGCCAGGAGTCTATTATCGTGCTGTTTAAGGATACCTGCACATACCTGGGTGTCATTTTTGATGCGCTTTCCTCTACGACTGTGTAGTTGAGCGATTTTAGGAATGATACGAGTTGCGGGCTTATCGACTTTCCTGCTATTACTTTATTGTATCTGTTGGCGTTGAGCTTGAAGAACGACTCTATAGAAGTATCGTTGGAGCTGTTGCTCGTGACCTCCACAGGTGTTGGACTCTCCGACCAGTTCAGTGCATTCTGCATCGCAGCCAAGGATTTGGACGGAGTGATGCCTGTCGTAAGGTTCCCAAGAGTTGAGCTGTCTACCAGCACTATGGAATTCTGGGGCCTGTCCAGGAACATATAGAGTGGCTGATTGCCCTGTCCGAACACTGCCTTGGCGAAGCTCTGTGCCGCTCCCTGTGTTATGTAGAACGTCACACCCCAGCTGATAGTGCCGTTCGAGGACTGCGCAGGGATGATGCCTATACTGCCGTTCAGTATGTCCTTCCCGCTTATCGCCTCCTTGCCGTTCACTATTCCATCGAACCTGCCCTGGCTCTGGATTATCGATATGGTAGAGTTGACTTCCGCCTCCGACACTGAGGGCATCTCTATGTCTATCTGGGAATTGCCTATCGATTCTACTACTATCTGCTTGAGCCCGAATTTGGACACCCTCTGCTCTATGATAGAGCGTATTGAGGACATCGTGGTTGAGTTTACGCTGTGCTGCAGGGTGAGCGGTATCTCTGTGCCGCCTATAAACTCTATGCCGAGATGCAATCCGAAGTGCAGGTCCATGATGAGGAATGCCATGGTTATGAGTATCAGTATGAGTATTCTCCTGTCCTTTATGTATGATACCGCGTTGCTCATTTGGCCTCCTCCTTGTTTTTGTGCCACACGACCAGCACCGTGTTGGCGAACCATGTCGTCGCTATGTCTGCAATCAGGCCGAACAGGACCACCCCTGCTATCTCTATGTATGTCGGTATGAACACCACATACGCCACTATGAACAGCGTTACGAACGATATTATCGCCGCTCCAGTCATTGTGACACCTGTCTTTAGGGTTTCCATGGCCCTCGTTGTCGGTGTCCCTTCCGTTCTCTTAAGTATCCTCACGGCAACGAGCATGTCAGTGTCAATCGAGTATCCGAGAAGCATAAGAAGCCCTCCGACAGATGCGACTCCGAGGGGTATCCCAAACACTGCCATCGCACCTAGTGCTACTATTATGTCATTGGCTGCGCCGAATACCACGGCGAATGATGGGACAGGGCTCCTGAATACTATGAACACGGTTACGGCGACCAGTATGAAAGCTATGATTATTATGTTGCGTATCTGTTGCAGGAAGAAGCTACCGACCTGGGGCGCCACCTCGTTGTACGAGTATGAGGTGAACGGCACGACCTTCCTTATCCCGGACAGTACCGCGGTCTTATATGATGAGGATGCGTTACTGTAGATGGTACCTGACACGCTCTGGATGGAGCCAGCATCGCTCGAGTTGTAGACTGGCATGGAATTCAGCAATGGCTTCAGTGCTGATGCCTCCTGGCCTATGGCCGCGACCATCAGGCCGAGGTACTTTGTGGCGTTGGCCTGTGCTGATTCCAGAGAGCTCATGGTCGACTGGTTGTTTGCATAGGTGTTGTTCAGCAGCAGGTTCTGGTATATCGCGACATTCAGCACTGCCTTTGAATAGTTAGAATAATATCCATTGACGAGATCTGCCTCTCTCAGGGCTGTGGTAAGACTGGCGTTAGGAGGTATAGTTATAGATACGGAGCTGCTGTACCTTTGCACCGTCGCGGCAGGGAATAGGGCGTCCAGGTTCTTCGAGAGGGTGTCTACGCTCATAGTGGTGTTTGTCGTTATCTGGATATTCGTGCCCCCGGTGAGCGTTGAATCGAGATGTATCTTTGGTATTAGGAATAGACTTACCACCAGCAGCGCTATGGGTATCAGTATAAGAAGCCGATAGTTCTTGCTCTCGTATATGTTCATCATTGGATATGCACTTATTCCTTACGTTTAATCCGCTTATAGGCTCGGGCGAGATGGAAGGTGTCCTAAAAAAGATAAAAAAGGCAGCGCTGTTCACGCATACCTCTTCATCAACTTCAGGTGCAGGGACTTGCTGAATCCGAATACCACAAGGAAGATAGCTAGGATTATGAGACTCCATCCAAAGAATTGCGCGACACCCATCAGTGATGGGACAGTTGTGTAGAGTATGACTCCAACAACAAACAAGTATATCGCCCAGAACACAGACTTGAATATGTGCCATCCTGAATGCTTCTCGTCGTGGTGCAGCTTTCTTGCGTACATCATTTCCGGATCAACAACAACCACTGTCTTTCGACTGCCGGCTGTAGCGGTTCTTCTCGATGCCATTTATTCACCAATAGTTTATTGTATGGAAAGGTTTAAAAGGGTTCGAAAGTTGCAGAGAGCATCTTACGGGGCGTGTTTGTAGATGTACCTTCTGCCCTTGGCGATCGTGAGCTCTGCCGCACCAGCCAGTCCGTTTCTCTTGTAGATTTTATCTACCTCGTGCGCGTTGGCTGACGTTGAGGGGTTGGATGCCCTGAAGGAGCATATGTCCCTGTACCTGATTATCGATGTGTTATAAGTCCCGAGAGACTTTGCTACCTCTATTATCTCAGATTTGTCAAAGCCTATCAGAGGCCGGAGTATGAGGTGTTCGGACCAGTGGCCAGACACCTCGAGGTTTCTGACTGTCTGCGATGCGACCTGGCCGAGGCTCTCGCCTGTCACTGTTGCCTGTGCATCCTCTTTTTCTGCAACTTTATCGGCTACCTCGAACATGAAGCGCTTGAGAATCACCATCTCGTTCTTCGATTCGGTGCCAGCCATATGCGATTCGAATATGTAAGATGGGAATATGTATGCGGCTGCGCCGTTTGAATAACGTGCGAGTGCTTTTATCAGGGATCCTATCTTCGACCTGTGCGCCTCTGAATTGCTCTGGAACGCATGGAAGTGCACATATGTGGGGCTAAGGCCGCGCTTCATCGCGTAGAATGCCGCGACAGGCGAATCTATGCCGCCGGACAGCATGACCACGCAGTTTCCCGAACTGCCCACTGGAAGGCCGCCAAGGCCCCTAATCCTTTCCGGATATATGAATGTGGATACAGATGTGGAGTTAATGAATACCTTGAGGTCTGACGAGCTTTCAAGGATGAATCCCATATCATCCTTGCACCGCAGCAGCTCTGTTACTACCTCTTTCGAAGTGAATGGTAGCGACTTGTCGGACCTGTGCACCTCCACCTTGACTGTCTTCCCCTTGTACATCTGCATCCTTGATATATATGCCAGACATGCTATCATGTCCGGTATGCTGTTCTTGCATATGTATGCGGTTCCGTACCATGATATTCCAAAAACGTATCCGAGCGCCTTCAGTATCCCGGCCTGACCGGCCTTCGATGATGGGTATACAACGAACCTGTCGCGCATGACCTCGAACCGGGTGTACGAGCCCTTCTTTATCGAGGACTGTATATTGTCCTTTAGCCTCCCTATGAATTGGCTGCGGTTCCTGCCCTTCAGCCACAGCTCTCCGAAATGGATGAGTATTGCCTGCTCCATTGCCATGCACACCGCCGGTTGGTAGTCTCTTGTAACGCGTGTCCTTCCGATAGTCCATTGAACGATAGATTTATTATTTGTTGTGAGGCATCTTTTTAATAGGCATGTCCTATGAGTGTGTTGAATAAGCTCAGAGCTTTCGTGCAGAATTCCAGGCACATAATCAGCATAAGCTACAAACCTACGCGCAGTGAGTTCAGCAAGAGCGCGAAGATAATAATACTGGGCATACTTATAGTAGGGGTCATGGGATTCGTAATCGCATTGGTCATATCTTTGGTCGTGACAGGCGGCCTATCGCTCCTTTGAGCTGATGATGGAATGAGGGTGGTAATAGACTTCGGGAAGAGCGCGCAGGAGAACGCTGATTATTATTACCAGAAGGCGAAGAGGCTGGAGCGCAAGAGGAAGGGAGCCGAGAAGGCGATAGCCGACCTTGAGGCGAGATACGCCAAGCTTGACAAAGATATAGAGCTACCGAAGAGGAAGGTTGTGAAGAGGAGGGAGCAGAGATGGTACGAGAGGTTCCATTGGTTCTACACGAGTGATGGCGCCGTTGTCATAGGAGGCAGGGACGCACACCAGAACGAGCAGATAAACTCCAAGTATTTCGGAGACAATGACTTGTTCTTTCATGCAGACATACACGGCGCATCTGTTACCATACTCATAGACGGAGTGAGATCGCCTGACAGCTCAAAGGCCGAGGCTGCGGAGTTCGCTGCCTGCTACTCTAGCGCATGGAGCAGCATGATGAAGACAGTGGATGTATACTCGTTGAAAAGACAGCAGATAAGCAAGTCAACAGACGAAGGCTCGCTCGGCACTGGCAGCTTCCTGATGAAGGGCGAGCGGGAGTGGTACAGGAATCTCAAGATGGAGCTCATCATGTTTGTAGAGGAGGACGTGCTCAACACTGTACCAACAAGCACATTCAACGCGAAAAAATTTAGGGGCAGGCACGTGCTCGTTGCACAGGGCGACATAAAAAAGTCCGACGCGGCAAAGAAAGTGTCAAAGTTCATCGGCTATGACGACATTGACGGTGTAATGAGGCAGCTTCCTCCTGGAACATTCAGTGTGGATTTCAGCGATTGATGCATGAAAGATATATTCTTTGCTGATAAAGGTGCAGAGGGAGAGATTCGAACTCTCGAACCCGCTAGGGGAACAGGCCCTGAACCTGCCGCATTTGGCCAGGCTTTGCTACCTCTGCATTATTAGTAGTTTATTTTCCTACACATTCATATTGCTTTGCTTGCCAGATAGGGACGTGATTGATTGCTGATAGGGATAATAGGAGCTCCGAACAAGGGGAAGAGCACTCTGTTCTCTGCATTGACGCTTAATGACGTGGAGATAGCAGATTACCCGTTCACTACGATAAATCCTAACAAAGGAGTGGCGTACGCCACTGCGGCCTGCCCTCACATACCTCTTGGAGTCAGATGCAATCCTAAAAACTCGCCGTGCAAGGGAGGCACTCGCATGATACCCTTTAACGTTGTAGATGTGGCGGGATTGGTGGAGGGCGCGCATCTCGGGAAGGGGATGGGCAACAAGTTCTTGAACGACCTTGTGGCCGCCGACTCCCTTATACTTGTCATAGACTCCAGTGGAAAGACAGACAGCCATGGAAATCCGTGTAGTTCGTGCGACCCGTTGGACGATCTCAGGATGGTAAGGTCGGAGCTCGAGGAGTGGATAGCCTCCATTGTGGATAAGCATACCAAGAGGGTGTCGAAGGGCAGTGATGCGGCATCGGAACTGCATGAGATATTATCAGGCATGGGAGTCGGAATCAGAGAGGTCGGCGATGCTTTCGGATATGCCGGGCTATCCCAAAATGCCAGGGAGTGGACCCATGAAAACATACTCAAATTCTCAAAAAGGCTGATAGAGAGGTCAAAACCGATATTCGTCTGCGCAAACAAGTCCGACATCAATAGCGCTCCAGACAATAAGAAGAGCATACAGAAAGCCCTTGACGGGAACGTTATGTTCTGTTCGGCTGCCATAGAGCTCGCACTGAAGAGGGCTGAGTCAGATGGAATAATATCATACACTCCGGGAGAGAAGGACTTCGCGATGCTGAAGGCTGACGTATCGGACGAGCAGAGGAGAGCGCTGTCGTATATGAAGAAGTTCATAAGCAATGAGGGCACGAACGTCCAGGACATGATCAACAAGATAGTATTCGGTGTGCTAGAATACATAGTCGTGTATCCGGTTGAAGACGAGAACAGGTACACGGACCATTACGGCAATGTACTGCCCGACAGCGTACTCGTGAGGAATGGCTCTACCGTCTATGACCTGGCTGCGCACATACATACTGATCTCGCAAAGGGGCTGCTATATGCAGTAGACGCCAGGACGAAGAGGAGAGTAGGAAAGGATTATATACTTAAAGATGGAGACGTCATAAGGGTTGTCAGCTCATTGAGGAGCTGAGCACAGGTAATGTAATGGAAGAAAACGTAATACTTGTGGATGAGAGCGACAGGCAGATAGGCATCGAGGAGAAGATTGCGGCCCACACCAGCGGCAAACTGCACAGAGCGTTCTCCATATATATATTCAACGACAAGGATGAGCTGCTGCTCCAGCAGAGGGCGCTCTTAAAATACCATTCAGGGGGGCTCTGGACCAATACATGCTGCGGACACCCCAGGCCGGGCGAGGACGTCGGCAGGGCAGCGCACAGAAGGCTCATGGAGGAGATGGGGTTCGACACCGAGCTTAACGCGGCTATGGAGTTCACCTATTTTGCAGATGTCGGGGGAGGGATGAAGGAGCATGAATACCTGCACGTCTTTGTGGGAATGTACAACGACAGGATAAAGCCAAATCCTGATGAGGCTGAGTCGTTCAGATGGGCAAACCTAGACGAATTGGAGAAAGATATTGATGAGAACATAGACGATTACACTGAATGGTTCAAGATATCCATAGGCAGGGTCCTTGAGTTCCATAGGAACAAATAAATAGTTTTCATTTGCTTATCCATCAAGTGGTATTATGGCCTCTTTATATTCACCGCAGTCGCAGGCGGGAGTTCTGAGCTTCTACGATGCTCCAGCTAGAGGTCCGAAGATAAACCCGAAGATTATGCTGATTGTCCTGATAGTGTTCGCTGTGGTAATACTGGCAGCGAACCACTTCCTGTATTTCTGACAGAGGAGTAGTGTAATCCGGCTTCAGGCCGGCAATGAAAATGAGGCGGCGGCCACGCTTCATAGCATGCTGCGTATGTTCCCGACAATTGACTGATAAGCCTCGCAAGCTGTCCAATGTTTCGGCTCTCTTCCCTCCCTCATCTCGTTGCGCAGCTCCCTGACGTCTTCGCTATCCCATATCCTTGAGATATCATAGCCTATGTCGCGTATATTCGCTATCTTTCTGTCCCACATGATGGAGGGGTAGACGTTCCCGAAGCTGTCCAGAAACAGAGACGCGTCCAGACTCCTACTCCTCATTGGAGGATTGCCTGTCTTTGCATAGTAAACGAGGTTTCTCAGGAATGCGCCCTCTATCATCTGCACTATGTCCAGCCTAGTCTCACGCCTGCTTATCAGGTCCTGTATGTCCTTTACGACTATCTCATTGTTCGCAGATATGTCCATACCCTCGTTCGCGTAGTAGTTCGACGATATCTGACCCATATTGACGTGGAAATCGTTCGGAGTTATCGTCGGGAGCTCGTCCTTCACGGCATTGTACGTCCTTCTCAGCTCTCCCTGATTGTACCTGCTCATCGTATACCCGAATACGAAATCAAGGGATTTGTATTCTTCCTTGAGCCTCTGCAGCCTTCTTGCCATGTCTATAGCCTTGTCGAAGTTGCCCGGCACTCCGCGTATCTTGTCCTCTAGTTCGCGGTAGCCATCCAAGCTAACGGTAACCACGACACGTGGGATTCCAAGGTCCAATATGGAGCGCAGCTTCCTTTCCACCATGTTGTGGTCGCATAGGGAATTCGTCGGCATGGTCAACAGATACAGCCCTTTTGAGTGTTTGTGGAAGGCTGCTGCTATCTCGGCTATGTCGCTCCTCAGGAACGGCTCGCCTCCTGTGAGCTCTATCCATTTAAAATGTGTGTTCTTCTCGGCGAATTCCTGTATCTCCTTGAGCGTAAGCTCTCCTTTAGGCCTCATCTGCCATATCCCGCAGGTAATGCACTTGGACTGGCACCAGTAAGTCACAGAAAAGTTGAGCTTGTATGGGAGCTTCAGACTCCCGAGATTGCTCCTTAGCGCGGTGTAGGCCATACCTAGCATTTTACTTGACGGCATAGTACCATTTATCAGATTGCCTTTTAGTTATTTATACCTTTTTACACATCTATCTATATAGTCTATCACGTATCGTGGTTGGCATTGATCTGGTGTAGTCATGCGTTTGCATAATGTGTTGATAGTGCTGCTGCTTGGGGTCTTCGTGTTCTCTATGCACCCTGCCTCGGCCGTCACAGTGAGCCTGACAGGGTCATGCCCGCTCGTAGCACTGAGCAGCTCTTCCAACTCAATACATTTCAATCTCGCAAACACAGGGGACGGGGAGGCAACAAATCTTGTTGTGATACCATCCATCGCTGGGGCGGATGTTTCCCCTGGCAGTTTGTCGGTCCCGGCTCTGGGCACGGGCAACTCATCAATGGCCTTTTATCTGAGTAATCTCTCAAACCCTGGGGATTATGTGGGAGTGTTCAATGTGAAGTATTCGCAGGAAGGCTACACGTTCTTCGCTGCGTTCCCGTGCTTATATTACATAGAGAATGCCTCTGTTGTGGAGGTAAGCATACTGAATGCGAGCCTCAAGATATCCGGAAAGTACTCTGACTCTGCCACAGTCTCAATATTCAATTTCGGCAAGGATCGGGCAGAGCTCAGCATCGTGCCGTTCGCACCCCTGAACTTCAATGTTACCCCAAGCATGCAGAACATGACACTGGGTCCTGGATCGGGGGGGAACGTGACATTCGAGATAAGCGAACTTAATACCGGAGGGCAGACGAACTCCTCGTTCGCAGTGGGATTCTACGCGCAGTACACGAACGGCTCCGTGCACTACTCAACTCCACCTTATGTAATATACTTTACTGGAGAGCAGAAAAATGGTTATCCTCTCATACTGGTCGCTTCTGGAGCCATAGCTGCAGTGATAGTTGCACTTATCGTAGCTTCGGTCTTCGTCAGCAAGAGGAGCCGCAGAAGGAAGGAGGTAGTATAGGATGCCGAAAAGACCGTACGTATCTGTCGTGATACCTACACTGAACGAGGAAAAGAACATACGCAGCGCGATAAAAGGGGTCAAGGCGGCACTGAGAGGGTTCAATTACGAGATAATCGTCGTTGATAAGTTCTCGAGCGACAGGACCGTGGAATACTCGAGGTCGCTCGGTGCGCGTATAGTGTACGCAGGCAAGGGCAAGGGATACGGCCTGAGGAAAGGGTTCGATAGTTCTATAGGAGACATAATAATATCAATGGATGCGGACCTGTCCAACCGTCCCGACGAGATAAAGCTCATAGTGGCGGGTTTGGAAACAGGATATGACATATGCATGGGGTCGCGATTCATAATCGGGGGCGGAAGCGAGGACATGTCATTGCTGAGAAAGATGGGAAACGGGTTTTTCGTCGGGCTGGTTAATATTATATACCATGCCAATTATACAGATATGTGCTATGGTTACAGAGGATTTAGGAGAAATGTTATAAAGAGGCTAAAGCTCAGATCTATCGGATTTGGGATAGAGGCCGAGATAAACATAAGGGCAAAGAGAGCCGGACTCAAGATATTAGAGGTTCCGAGCTTTGAGAAGAAGAGGAGCTCTGGAGAGAGCAACCTGAGGACATTCAAAGACGGCTACGTCATACTTAAGACAATACTGTCAAATGCTGTAAGATGATTCTATATTTGATGCACTTAAGAAAAGGCTGTCGAGCGTCGTGAACTCTTTCGTGAGCAAGAAGGAGAAGGAGCTAGGCGGCGAGGCAGGAGAATCAGCAGAGGTGCTATCGGCTAAACCTGAAGAAGAGAGGACGCGCTATGATAGGGAAGACCGCAGTCATCCCGCCGAGACGCGGAAAGAGGATGACAGACCAGCGGACATATACCAGGACAAGAAGAGAGAAAAGAGTGGGGAGATAAAAATCTCGGTGAGGACAAAGCTCAGGGGAGCGGTGTTCGGTACCGTGAAGATGAGCGAGTCGGATATAGAGGGCCTGATAGACACCCTTAGCGTATCGATGCTCAAGTCAGATGTGGCGCAAGACACGACAGAGAAGTTCACGGAGTCTCTGTCTGTCAAGCTTAAGGATTCGAAGTTCGACTACAAGAACATGCGGGGTGAGATACTGGACGACGTGAGGGATGCCCTGCTCAATGTCCTGAACTCGACGAAGAAGGGCATCGACATACTCTCCTACATCAAAGATAAGCCGCAGTCCGCAAGGCCTGTGAAGATACTGTTCCTAGGACCGAACGGAACAGGTAAGACAACCACCATAGCCAAGCTGGCTTATATGCTTAAAGGCGCAGGGATGAGCTCAGTCATGTCTGCCAGCGACACATTCAGAGCCGCTGCCATAGAGCAGACGGAGCACCATGCCATGAAGGTCGGAGTTCCTGTCATAAAGAGCAGCTACGGCGCTGATCCGGCGAGCGTGGCATATGACGCGATAGAATACGCCAAGGCACACCGAATAGACGTCGTGCTCATAGACACTGCGGGGCGGCAGGAGACGAACAAGAACTTGATAATGGAAGTGCAAAAGATGGTCAGGGTCGCGAAGCCAGACCTGACGATATTCGTCGGAGAGAGCACCTCCGGCAACGTGATATCTAGGCAGATAGCTGAATTCAACAAGTCCATAAGCATCGACGGCATAATACTGACCAAACTGGATTGCGACGCCAAGGGAGGCAGCGTCATATCGATAGCGGACGTGACAGGCATACCTATACTCCTCTTCGGTAACGGCGAGGGCTACGGCGCTATCGTGAGATACGACCCCAACTTCATAGTGGACTCTATACTTCCCAGAGGAGAAATCTAATGTTTTTAAATGTTGATGCACAAAACATGTTAGTGGTTCCAGATGGACGAGAAGCTGCATAGCATAGAGGACGAGGCGCTCAGGCTGCTAGTGGGGAAGTTCGTAAACCTTTCCGACGTGGCTAAGAAGCAGCTTATGGAGAGCACCTTGAGAGGTATAAAGAGGGACATAACCGATGCCGAGATCGAAGAGATATATGAGGACATTGACAATATCCCAAAGATAGGCAATTTCCTCAAGATGGAGAGTATAGAGGACATAATGGTAAACAACACGGCTAGCACGTTTGTGTACGATGCGAAAAAGGGGTACGAGAAGGTTTTAGACGCGACATTCGACACACATGAGCTAGAGACCCTTGTGGGCAAGCTCAAGCTTTACGCGACGAATGAGATAGCCAGCGGCAATATAATGGATGTGCACCTCCCTAGCAGGAACAGGGCGAACATCGTATCCTCCCCAAAGGGTTATGACGTCACTATAAGAAACTTCAGCTCCAAGCCCATAAGCATACTTGACCTTGTGAACCTAGAGGAGCTTGACTACAACACCGCTGCCAGGATATGGCTGTACCTGGACGGCTTCAGGATAAGACCGGCCAACATCATCATCGGCGGTATTGCCGCATCAGGCAAGACCACGCTCCTCAATGCGATGCTCTCATTCTTCAGACCGGACATGAGACTGGTAACCATAGAGGAGACATACGAACTGAACACCGGACTGTTCGAGAACAGCGTAAACCTTGAGACAAACACAGACATGAGCATGGAGGACCTTATAAAGGCTGCTCTCAGGATGAGGGCGGATGCGATAATAGTAGGAGAGGTTAGAGGGGCTGAGGCGAGGGACATGATATCGGCGATGAACATAGGTAAGATGTCTGTCTCGACGATACACGCCTCGTCTGCAAGAGACGTCATAAATAGGCTGAGCCACTCCCCGATGAATGTTCCAGAGGATATAATATCCGTCATAGACGCGATAGTGATATTGTCGAGAGTGAATACTATGGGCACCGGCGAGATGTCGAGGAGGAAGGTGGTCCAGGTCTCGGAGATCGCTGGGCGGGAGACACAGATACTCCTCTCAGACCTCTACAGGTATGACTACAAGACCAAGAAGTCCACAGAGCTTCTTCCGAGCGTATCGTACAGGGATTCGCTGTCTAAAGCCATAGGCGCCGAGCCGTCCGAGATCGTGGCGGAGGAGAGGCTGCGCGCTGTCATATTGTCGCGGCTGAACGAGCTTGGCAAGAGGACCATAAACGAGATAAGCGACTCTGTGCAGGACTATTATACAGAACCTGAATCCCTTCTTAGCAGGCTGGGCATGAAGGACGCTGGTCCGATAATACACCTATAAGTCTGCGGCTGGTGGTGCGCCCTGCTCCTTGCCTCCGTGCAGTATACCATACACTTCCGAGAGCTTCTCTGCGACCTTCACACCCTTGTCGGTGAGAGAGACGTACTTCTTCTTGCCGCGCTTTTCTGTCTTCACCAGGTCTTTTCTCTCGCAGTATTGTATGAAGTTGCATGTATGGACGTATGTGACATTCGCTATTTGCGTTATCTCCGATACATTGAGCTGGTGATTGCTGTCCTTTAGAATAAACAGTATTTTAGTCTGCTTGTCCTTCAGCAGGAATGAGACCATTTCTCCCATGTAATCATTGCATCTTTTTCTAGCAGGTATTTAATGGTGCTGGTATGCGGCTATGACGCGACATCAGAGTGTGCATGGGACATGCACGGCGCCGGAGTTTACGCTCGGACCGACGTATATAGCTATTATTTGTTTAGTATAGTTTTGCACCAAAACCTTAAATTTTCTGCTGTAAATACAGAATATGTATGGATATAGCTGTGAATGTACTACCTACTGGCAATAGATAAGAATTATAAATCTCTTATATGTAAGATATTTGCAATATCGAGAAGGTGAAAAGATGGTAAAGTTTATAATAGGGCGACAGCTAGTAGGGAAGAAGATAGTGACCAGCGACGGTTTCGACATCGGAAGGTTTGTTGACGCGGAGATAAGCCCGGTTACCGGGAAGATAAATGTGTTCCTGGTGGAACCCAACCCGGACAGCAATCTGGCGAGCAAGCTGAAGCCGGAGGGCGGAAGCATAAAGATTCCGTACGCCGCGGTCCTGGCCGTTAACGACTATGTGGTTGTTGATAGAAAATCCCTATAACTAATCGTTGGAGGGTGATTCTATCATTCTGTGCGGAGGAGATGAAGCCGGAAGAGGCGCAGTGGTAGGTCCCCTCATTGTGGCTCTTGTATCCATAAAGAAGAGCTCGGAGCATAAGCTCTCAAATATAGGCGTTAGGGATTCCAAGCTGCTGTCCAGGAAGAGGCGCGAGCCCCTTTACTCTGAGATAAAGAGGATGGCAGAGGCCATACAGGTCGGGAAGATAATGCCGGAAGAGATAAATCAGGCGATGGCGAGCAACATATCCCTGAATGAGCTTGAGGCCATACATTTTGCCAGGCTGCTGGACAAGATGGGTCCTGACATAGGCAGTGTGTATATAGACTCTCCGGACGTGATAGAAGAGAGGTTCGGGATGAGGATAAACATGCTCTCTTCAAGGCCGATGAGGGTCAAGGGCATAAGGCAGAAGAGGGGCTCCGAACCCGGAAAGAGGCGCACAAGGCTCATCTCCGAGCATAAGGCAGATTCCAGGTATCCAATCGTTTCTGCAGCTAGCATAGTGGCAAAGATTGTCAGAGATAGGGAGATGAGAAAGATCAGCAGGAAGCTAGGGATAGATATGGGGTCTGGATACCCATCCGACTACAAGACGGTAGATGCGATAAGGGATAACCTCAAGGATAGAGAGATGCACACGTATATAAGGAGCAGATGGAGCACTATGGATAGGATAAGGCAGACAGAGCTGCTGACGTTCCTCAACAAGTAATGTATATATCTTTTCCTGGCAATCCATAATAGGGTCTGTGGCGCAACTTGGATAGCGCGCCTGGCTTCGGACCAGGCGGTTGCGGGTTCAAA